>NZ_JBHXRV010000122.1:0-1006 GCF_042716745.1 Streptomyces sp. NPDC058663 | reverse complement strand
GCGACGCTCCCACGGCTTGTAGGCACACGGTTTCAGGTACTATTTCACTCCGCTCCCGCGGTACTTTTCACCATTCCCTCACGGTACTATCCGCTATCGGTCACCAGGGAATATTTAGGCTTAACGGGTGGTCCCGCCAGATTCACACGGGATTTCTCGGGCCCCGTGCTACTTGGGTGTCTCTCAAACGAGCCGTTGATGTTTCAGCTACGGGGGTCTTACCCTCTACGCCGGACCTTTCGCATGTCCTTCGCCTACACCAACGGTTTCTGACTCGTCTCACGCTCGGCAGAACGTGACAAAGAGATCCCACAACCCCGTATACGCAACCCCTGCCGGGTATCACACGCATACGGTTTGGCCTCATCCGGTTTCGCTCGCCACTACTCCCGGAATCACGGTTGTTTTCTCTTCCTGCGGGTACTGAGATGTTTCACTTCCCCGCGTTCCCTCCACATACCCTATGTGTTCAGGTATGGGTGACAGCCCATGACGACTGCCGGGTTTCCCCATTCGGACACCCCCGGATCAAAGCTCGGTTGACAGCTCCCCGGGGCCTATCGTGGCCTCCCACGTCCTTCATCGGTTCCTGGTGCCAAGGCATCCACCGTGCGCCCTTAAAAACTTGGCCACAGATGCTCGCGTCCACTGTGCAGTTCTCAAACAACGACCAGCCACCCATCACCCCCACCGAAGCGGAGTGCACTGGGGCCGGCACTGAAGCCACAACCTTCCGGCCGTACCTTCAGATACCCAACAGCGTGCCCGACCCACTCTTCCCAAGCTCTGTTTTCCACGCCGAAGCAGTACTCACAGACTTGAACCGAGTGTGCCGAATAGTCAACGTTCCACCCATGAGCAACCACCGCCGGACATTTGCCGGCGAAATGGTCTCTGGACACCAGTGGTGTCTAGATGCTCCTTAGAAAGGAGGTGATCCAGCCGCACCTTCCGGTACGGCTACCTTGTTACGACTTCGTCCCAATCGCCAGTCCCACCTTCGACA
>NZ_JBHXRV010000121.1:0-1031 GCF_042716745.1 Streptomyces sp. NPDC058663 | reverse complement strand
TCAGGCTCCACCGGCGCCCCGAAGGGCGCCGTGAACACCCACGCCGCATTCGTCAACCGGATCACCTGGACCCAGAACGCCTACCCCCTCACCCCCACCGACCGGGTCCTGTTCAAAACACCCATCGGCTTCGACGTCTCCGGCTGGGAATGGACCTGGCCCCTCACCACCGGCGCCACCATCCACCTCCTCACCCCCGGCGCCCACCGCGACCCCACCCACCTCACCCACACCATCCGCACCGCCGGCATCACCGTCTGCCACTTCGTCCCCTCCATGCTCCGCCACTTCCTCGCCCACCCCGACACCCCCCACTGCACCACCCTCACCCACCTCATCACCTCCGGCGAAGAACTCACCCCCCACCTCACCACCACCCTCCACACCACCCTCCCCACCACCCACCTCCACAACCTCTACGGCCCCACCGAAGCCGCCATCGACGTCACCCACCACACCCCCGACCCCCACACCCCCCACACCCGCATCCCCATCGGCACCCCCATCACCGGCACCGACCTCCACGTCCTGGACACCCACCACCAACCCGTCCCCATCGGCGTCACCGGACACCTCCACATCGGCGGCACCCCCCTCGCCCGCGGCTACCACCACCAACCCGCCCTCACCGCCGACCGCTTCATCCCCCACCCCACCCACCACGGCCAACGCCTCTACGCCACCGGCGACCAAGCCCGCTGGACCCCCCACGGCACCCTCGAATACCTCGGCCGCAACGACCACCAGATCAAAATCCGCGGCCAACGCATCGAACCCGCCGAAATCGACACCGCACTCCACACCCACCCCCACATCACCCACACCATCACCACCACCCACACCACCCCCGACCACACCACCCACCTCGCCACCTACTACACCACCACCCCCCACACCACACCCCCCACACCCCAACAACTCCGCACCCACCTCCACACCCACCTCCCCACCGCAATGATCCCCACCTACCTCACCCACCTCACCCACCTCCCACAACTCCCCAACGGCAAAACCGACACCACCCAACTCCC
>NZ_JBHXRV010000120.1:0-1103 GCF_042716745.1 Streptomyces sp. NPDC058663 | reverse complement strand
TAGGGCCTGTGTGACGTCGTGATCAATCTTGCCGATCCGGATCCGCATGGAAGGCGGATCCGGTAGGAAGACGAGCGTGACGCGCAGGCAACTCACCGATGAGCAGTGGAAGTTGATCGAGCCGTTCCTGCCGATAGGCGAGTACGGCCCGTACCCCGAGCGGCTGCGAGAGCAGTTCGAGGGGGTGATCTGGCGGTTCCGCACCAGCAGTCAGTGGCGGGAGATGCCGCATGAGTTCGGTCCGTGGCCGACGGTCTACGGCCGCTTCAGGGTGTGGAGGGACGCCGGCGTGTTCAGCGCACTGCTGGAAGGCGTGATCGCCGAGGACGCCCGCCGGGGGAACACGGACTTGTCGCTGGTCAGCGTCGACTCCACCACCGTCCGTGCCCACCATGACGCCGCCGGGATGCGCATCGGCAAGGAGGTCATGGACGCCCTTGAGGAAGCCGCCGCCGAGCAGGAGCGGGCCCGGCAAAAGGGGGCGGCCCGCCGGAACAGAACGGGCAGGGCGGACGTGACGACCCCGACCGGGAAGAGCGGCGGCACATCAGGCGACGACGCAAGCTCCGCTTGAAGCAGGCCCAGCTCGGCAGATCCCGTGGCGGGCTGACGAGCAAGGTCCATCTCGCTGCGGACCACAGATGCCGTCCGCTGGCGTTCGTGCTGACCGCAGGCCAGGCCGCTGACAGCCCGCAGTTCGTCGCCGTGCTGCACAAGGTGCGGGTCCGTCTGCCAGTCGGACGCCCCCGGACCCGGCCTGGCGCCGTCGCTGCGGACAAGGCCTACTCATCCCGCGGCAACCGCTCCTACCTGCGAAAACGCGGCATCAAGGCAGTCATCGCGGAGAAGAAGGACCAGACCGCCAACCGGAAGAGGAAAGGCAGCCGGGGCGGCCGGCCCCTCACCCACGACACCGACCTCTACAAAGAACGCAACACCGTCGAGCGCCTGATCAACAAGCTGAAAGCCTGGCGAGGCATCGCCACCCGCTACGACAAGACACCCGAAAGCTACCTCGCCGGCCTCCACCTCCGCGCCTCGATGATCTGGATCGACGACCTACTGAAAACCACCGATTGATCACGACATCACACAGGCCCTAG
>NZ_JBHXRV010000119.1:0-1140 GCF_042716745.1 Streptomyces sp. NPDC058663 | reverse complement strand
CCTAGTCTTCTGAGTCAGGAATTCTGTTCAGATATGAGGCGAGGCGTTCGAGGATCTCGTCCGCGGTCTTGGTCCAGATGTAGGGCCTGGGGTGGGTGTTCCAGGCTGCGATCCAGGTCCGGATGTCCTTCTCCAGGGCTTCGACGGTCTTGTGGACGCCTCGCCGTATCTGTTTGTTCGTCAGCTCGGCGAACCATCGCTCCACAAGGTTGAGCCAGGACGACCCAGTCGGCGTGAAGTGCAGATGGAACCGCGGGTGGGCCAGTAGCCAGGTCTTGATGGCCGGGGTCTTGTGGGTTGCGTAGTTGTCCAGCACGAGGTGGACGTCGAGGCCGTCCGGCACTTCCCGGTCGAGCTTGATGAGGAACTTCTTGAACTCCTCGGCGCGGTGGCGGCGATGCAGGGATCCGATGACCTTGCCGGTGGCTACCTCCAGGGCCGCGAAAAGGGTCGTGGTGCCGGCACGGACATAATCGTGCGTGACGCGTTGCGGCACCCCGGGCATCATCGGCAGCACCGGCTGCGATCGGTCCAGTGCCTGGATCTGCGACTTTTCGTCCACGCAGAAGACCAGAGCCCGCTCGGGCGGGTCCAGATAGAGGCCGACGACATCGTGGACCTTGTCGACGAAGTACGGGTCCGTCGACAGCTTGAACGTCTCCGACCGGTGAGGCTGCAGGCCGAACGCCCGCCAGACCCGCGACACCGTCGACTGCGACAGACCCGTCTGCCTCGCCATCGAACGCGTAGACCAGTGCGTCGCGTTCTTCGGAGCCGACTCCAGCGTCCTGGTGACCAGCGCGGCCACTTGTTCGTCGGTCACTGTCCGGGGACCGCCCGAACGAGGCATGTCTCCCAGGCCGGCGATTCGATGCTCGACGAACCTTGCCCGCCAACGGCCCACCGCATGCGGCGTCGAACCGAGCCGGGCAGCGACGTCCTTGTTGGCAGTGCCCTCCGCGCAGGCCAGGATGATCCGACAGCGTAAAGCCCACGCCTGCGGCGTCGAACGGCGCCGCACCCATCCCTCAAGCACAGCCCGTTCCTCGTCCGACAGAACTAACTCGGCCTTCGGCCGTCCAGTACGTGCCACAGACCAAGTCTAAACATCTGAACAGAATTCCTGACTCAGAAGACTAG
>NZ_JBHXRV010000118.1:0-1169 GCF_042716745.1 Streptomyces sp. NPDC058663 | reverse complement strand
GTCGTGACTGCGTGCCTTTTGAAGAATGAGCCTGCGAGTTAGCGGTGTGTAGCGAGGTTAACCCGTGTGGGGAAGCCGTAGCGAAAGCGAGTCCGAATAGGGCGATTGAGTTGCACGCTCTAGACCCGAAGCGGAGTGATCTAGCCATGGGCAGGTTGAAGCGGAGGTAAGACTTCGTGGAGGACCGAACCCACCAGGGTTGAAAACCTGGGGGATGACCTGTGGTTAGGGGTGAAAGGCCAATCAAACTCCGTGATAGCTGGTTCTCCCCGAAATGCATTTAGGTGCAGCGTCGTGTGTTTCTTGCCGGAGGTAGAGCACTGGATAGGCGATGGGCCCTACCGGGTTACTGACCTTAGCCAAACTCCGAATGCCGGTAAGTGAGAGCGCGGCAGTGAGACTGTGGGGGATAAGCTCCATGGTCGAGAGGGAAACAGCCCAGAGCATCGACTAAGGCCCCTAAGCGTACGCTAAGTGGGAAAGGATGTGGAGTCGCAGAGACAACCAGGAGGTTGGCTTAGAAGCAGCCACCCTTGAAAGAGTGCGTAATAGCTCACTGGTCAAGTGATTCCGCGCCGACAATGTAGCGGGGCTCAAGCGTACCGCCGAAGTCGTGTCATTCATACAACAGGGCCAACGCCTGTATGGATGGGTAGGGGAGCGTCGTGTGCCGGGTGAAGCAGCCGCGGAAGCGAGTTGTGGACGGTTCACGAGTGAGAATGCAGGCATGAGTAGCGATACACACGTGAGAAACGTGTGCGCCGATTGACTAAGGGTTCCTGGGTCAAGCTGATCTGCCCAGGGTAAGTCGGGACCTAAGGCGAGGCCGACAGGCGTAGTCGATGGACAACCGGTTGATATTCCGGTACCCGCTTTGAAACGCCCAATACTGAATCAGACGATGCTATGCCCGTGAAGCCGTTCCGGACCCTTCGGGGAAAGGAAAGTGGTGGAGCCGGCGACCCAACTCTGTACTAGGTAAGCGATGGGGTGACGCAGGAAGGTAGTCCAGCCCGGGCGGTGGTAGTCCCGGGGTAAGGGTGTAGGCCGTGTGGTAGGCAAATCCGTCACACATTAAGGCTGAGACCTGATGCCGAGCCGATTGTGGTGAAGTGGATGATCCTATGCTGTCGAGAAAAGCCTCTAGCGAGTTTCATGGCGGCCCGTAC
>NZ_JBHXRV010000117.1:0-1357 GCF_042716745.1 Streptomyces sp. NPDC058663 | reverse complement strand
GGGGGGTGTCTCTATGTCCTTCGTCAAGGACGTGGTGCCGGGTGTGGGGGCTGTTTGAGGTGGTTATGCGGCGAGGGTGATGGTGGGTGTTCTGGACTCGTAGAAGGTGCCGTCGCGGAGCATGGCGAACAGGACGCTGATGCGTTGGCGGGCGAGGCGGAGGAGGGCCTGGGTGTGGGTTTTCCCGCGGGCTCTTTGCCGGTCGTAGTAGGCGCGTGATGCCGGGTCGGCGTTCATGCAGGCGAAGGCGGAGAGGAACATGGCGCGTTTGAGCTGCCGGTTTCCGCCTCTGGGTGCGTGCTCGCCGTGGATTGAGGTCCCCGAAGATCTGGTTGTCGGGGCGAGGCCTGCGTAGGAGGCGAGGTGGGCGGCGCTGGGGAAACTGGTGCCGTCGCCGACGGTGACCAGCAGGACGGCAGCGGTCCTGACTCCGACTCCCGGCATCGAGGTCAGGACCGGGTGAAGAGGGTGGGCCTCCAGCAAGGTGCTGATCTGCGCTTCCAAGGCCCGGCGTTGGTCGTGAACGGCCGCGAGGGAAGCGGCCAGGGACGGGATCACGATGTCGAGGGTCCCGGTTCCCGGGACCACGACGGTCTGTTCGTCGAGAGCGTCGAAGACGTCGTCGATCAGCCGGACGGCCATGCGCGGGGCTTTCGGGCGGATGAGTTCGACGAGTCTGCGGCGGCCGGCTTTCCGCAGGGCGGCCGGGGAGCCGTGGCGTTCGAGGAGCCAGGTGACGGCCGGGTGGTCCAGCCGGGGTCCGAGTACGCGCTCCAGCGAGGGGTGGAACTGGGTGAGGAGGCCGCGTATCCGGTTGCTGGTGCGGGTGGCCTCGGCAGCGAGGTCCTGGTCGAAGCCGGTCAGCACCGTGAGCTGGGCGGTGATGTCGTCGGTCAGCTCCAGCGACCGCAGAGTGTGGGGCATCGTCCGGGCGGCGTCCGCGATCACCGCCGCGTCCTTCGCGTCGGTCTTCGCCTCGCCCGGATACAGATCAGCGATCCGCCGCATCGCGAGTCCGGGCAGGTAGGCGACCTCGCAGCCCGCGTCACGGGCGACGGTCAGCGGCAGAGCCCCGATCGATGCGGGCTGGTCCACGATCACCAGCACCGTGCCGAACTTCGCGATCAGCTTGTCGAAGACGGCCCGCAGTTTCGGCTCGCTGTTGGGCATCGCCTTGTCGAAGACCTTCTTGCCGGCCGGGGTGAGCCCGTGGCCGTGATGGGCCGTCTTGCCGACGTCCATCCCGAGGAAGACACCCACGTCTTCGATGTCGAACATCGCACCCTCTCCGGGTCGTTGACCATGCTGGCCTCGGCTACGGCACCGTGCTCGCGCATCCACGTTATGCAGACCTGCC
>NZ_JBHXRV010000116.1:0-1448 GCF_042716745.1 Streptomyces sp. NPDC058663 | reverse complement strand
TCACAGGACTGTTCGTTATTTCAGAACTAACACAGTGGACGCGAGCAACTGAGGACAAGCCCTCGGCCTATTAGTACCAGTCAGCTCCACCCGTTACCGGGCTTCCACATCTGGCCTATCAACCCAGTCGTCTACTGGGAGCCTTAACCACTCAAGGTGGTGGGAATACTCATCTCGAAGCAGGCTTCCCGCTTAGATGCTTTCAGCGGTTATCCTTTCCGAACGTAGCCAACCAGCCATGCCCTTGGCAGGACAACTGGCACACCAGAGGTTCGTCCGTCCCGGTCCTCTCGTACTAGGGACAGCCCTTCTCAATATTCCTACGCGCACAGAGGATAGGGACCGAACTGTCTCACGACGTTCTAAACCCAGCTCGCGTACCGCTTTAATGGGCGAACAGCCCAACCCTTGGGACCGACTCCAGCCCCAGGATGCGACGAGCCGACATCGAGGTGCCAAACCATCCCGTCGATATGGACTCTTGGGGAAGATCAGCCTGTTATCCCCGGGGTACCTTTTATCCGTTGAGCGACAGCGCTTCCACAAGCCACTGCCGGATCACTAGTCCCGACTTTCGTCCCTGCTCGACCCGTCGGTCTCACAGTCAAGCTCCCTTGTGCACTTACACTCAACACCTGATTGCCAACCAGGCTGAGGGAACCTTTGGGCGCCTCCGTTACTCTTTAGGAGGCAACCGCCCCAGTTAAACTACCCATCAGACACTGTCCCTGATCCGGATCACGGACCGAGGTTAGACATCCAGCACGACCAGAGTGGTATTTCAACGGCGACTCCACCATGACTGGCGTCACAGCTTCAAAGTCTCCCACCTATCCTACACAAGCCGAACCGAACACCAATATCAAACTGTAGTAAAGGTCCCGGGGTCTTTCCGTCCTTCTGCGCGAAACGAGCATCTTTACTCGTAGTGCAATTTCACCGGGCCTATGGTTGAGACAGTCGAGAAGTCGTTACGCCATTCGTGCAGGTCGGAACTTACCCGACAAGGAATTTCGCTACCTTAGGATGGTTATAGTTACCACCGCCGTTTACTGGCGCTTAAGTTCTCAGCTTCGCAACCCCGAAAGGTCACTAACCGGTCCCCTTAACGTTCCAGCACCGGGCAGGCGTCAGTCCGTATACATCGCCTTACGGCTTCGCACGGACCTGTGTTTTTAGTAAACAGTCGCTTCTCGCTGGTCTCTGCGGCCACCCCCAGCTCACCAAGCAAGTTGGATCACTAGTGATGGCCCCCCTTCTCCCGAAGTTACGGGGGCATTTTGCCGAGTTCCTTAACCATAGTTCACCCGAACGCCTCGGTATTCTCTACCTGACTACCTGAGTCGGTTTAGGGTACGGGCCGCCATGAAACTCGCTAGAGGCTTTTCTCGACAGCATAGGATCATCCACTTCACCACAATCGGCTCGGCATCAGGTCTCAGCCTTAA
>NZ_JBHXRV010000115.1:0-1646 GCF_042716745.1 Streptomyces sp. NPDC058663 | reverse complement strand
AGAACACCCACCATCACCCTCGCCGCATAACCACCTCAAACAGCCCCCACACCCGGCACCACGTCCTTGACGAAGGACATAGAGACACCCCCCCCGGGGGCGGGACGGGCGGGCAAGGGGGGCGGCCCCCGGCGGAGCCGCCCACCCCTGTCCCGCCCCACCAGCGCCCCGCCCCCAACGCGCACCTCCACACGCACCCCCACCCCCCGCCCACACCCCACTCCACCTCACCCCTTAGGAATCAACCCCACCGCCCGATACGCCGCATCCACCCGTACCCCCGCCATCCCCCGAGCCCTCTGCGCCCCCTCCCTCAACACCCCGTCCACATAAGAAGCGTCCGCCGCCAGCTCCGCATGCCTCTCCCGCACCGGCCGCAACACCTCCACCACCGCCTCCGCCACATCCTTCTTCAGCGCCCCGTACGACCGATACCCCTCGGCCAGCTCCGCCGGACCGCGTCCACCCCCACAGGCGGCCAGGATCTCCAGCAGATTCGCCACGCCGGGCCGCCCCTCGCGGTCGTACTCCACCCCGCTCCCGCTGTCGGTCACCGCCCGCATCACCTTCTTCCGTACGACCTCCGGCTCGTCGAGCAGGAACACCACCCCACCGGTGCCGGCCGTGGTCTTCCCCATCTTGGAAGCGGGGTCCTGCAGGTCCATGACCCGAGCCGCCACCCCGGGCCGCACCGCCCGCGGCACCACGAAGGTCTGCCCGTACCGCTGGTTGAACCGCGCGGCCAGATCCCGCGTCAGCTCCACGTGTTGCGTCTGGTCGTCACCCACCGGCACCTCGTCCGTTCCGTACGCCAGGATGTCCGCCGCCATCAGCACGGGATACGTGAGCAACGACAGCCGCACACTCTCCCCGGCCGCCCGCGCCCGGGCGGACTTCTCCCGGTACTGGATCATCCGCCGCATCTCCCCGTCGGTGGCCGTGCACTCCAGGAGGTACGACAGCCGCGCGTGCTCATCGACATGGCTCTGTACGAACAAGGTGCACACCGCCGGATCCAGGCCCGCCGCCAGCAACAAGGTCGCCACCTGCCGGCTGAGCCGCAGCACCCGCCCCGGATCGTGCTCCACGGTCAGGGCATGTAGGTCCACCACGCAGAACAGGGCGTCACCCTTGTGCTGGTCCACCTCGGCCCACCGCTGCACGGCGCCCAGGTAGTTCCCCAGGGTCATGTGCCCGGTCGGCTTGATCCCACTGAAGACCCGCGTCATCTCTCTTCTCCTCCTGGTCGAGGCCGCCACCACCGGCGACCGACCTCTCAGAGGGAGATACGCAAACGGCCGCCGAGGCGGCGGCCGTGGATGCATACGTGTGCGCGGCCGCCGTCAGGCGGCCCACCAACCGAGGGTGCACGTACGCGTAGTCATGGGAGCCACCGTAGCCCCGGGACCCGGGGTTGACACCGGATTAACGGATACGTAATGTTCTCCGAGCTGTCCGACTGTGAGTGCTGGCCCCAGGCCGGTCCCCGGACAGCCATTCCGCACCAACCACTCGAGCATGCGACTCCCCGTCGCATTGCACTCGTGTGCGCTTTTGCGAAATGAGGAATCCGCGTTCGAAAGAACGGACCCCGATTGGCATCGGGGCCCAGGAATCCGCTAATGTCTCACTCGTCGGAACGGCCC
>NZ_JBHXRV010000113.1:0-1993 GCF_042716745.1 Streptomyces sp. NPDC058663 | reverse complement strand
GCTAAAACCCCTGAGTTTGTGCTGTCCCCCCCCGGGGGGTTTTATGCCCCGGCCGCCCCCGGTGGGCGCCCCTGCCCCGCGGGCCCCGCCCTTCGCATTTCGGCCCGCGGTCAATGACGTCCGCGGGCGTCCGGAAGGTAGAGGCAAGGGAACGATCCATGCGTGAAGTCACCAAAAAGGGTCTGATCACCTTCGCGGCCGCCGGCGGCGTGCTTGCTCTGGGCGGCGGTTACGCACACGCCGACTCGGGCGCCGAAGGCTCCGCGTCGCACTCGCCGGGCGTACTGTCCGGCAACTCGGTACAGGCCCCGGTCCACATCCCGGTCAACGCGTGCGGCAACACCGTCGACGTCATCGGGGTGCTCAACCCGGCGATGGGCAACGCCTGCGCCAACAAGTCCGGACCGGCCAAGCAGGCCAAGCCCGGCAAGCCCGGTTCCGCCACGCCCGGCAAGCCCGGCCCGGCCAACCCCGGCAGTCACACCGGCGGCGGCGCGACCGCCGAGGGCGACACCAGCCACTCGCCCGGCGTCGGCTCCGGCAACAACATCAAGGTCCCGATCCACCTCCCGGTGAACGCCTGCGGCAACGGCGTCAGCGTCATCGGACTGCTCAACCCGGTGATGGGCAACGACTGCACCAACCAGTCGGGTCCGAGCACCCCCACCAAGCCGGAGAACCCGGGAAACCCCGGCACCCCCACCACCCCGGTGCAGCCGCCCGCCCCGCACACCCCGGGCACGCCCGGCACTCCGCCCACCCGGGCGGTCCCGAACGTCCCGCAGCCGCAGACCGTCAGCCAGCCCGAGGCCACCGAGTCGCTCGCGCAGACCGGCGCCTCCGGCTCGCTCGGCACGGTGATCCCCGCGGGCGCAGGCCTGCTCCTCGCGGGTGCACTGCTCTACCGCCGGTCCCGCTCGGCGGCGTAACAGCACGGTGCGACAGCAGTTGACGGAGCACATCCCGCGGTCGCGGGATGTGCTCCGTGCGGTGCCGGCCGGGCGCTGCGACCACCCGGCCGGCTCACCAGGTGGCGCGCTGCTGACGGATGATCCGCCTGCGCAGCCGTACCCGGCGGCTCCCGTCGTGGCGCAGGATCAGTCGGTCCAGCTCCCAGTGTCCGTACTCGGCATGATCGGTCAGCAGACGGGTCGCCTCCTGGCGGGAGACCCCGCGCGGGATGTACACGTCGACAAATTCGTATTCCGGCATCGCATCTATTGTGCGGGCAGAGGTCGTCTACGGATAGCGTCTGCACTATGTCTGATGCCGCTCAGCCCACCGCTGCCGAGGTACGCGCCGCCGCCGAGGCGGTAAAAGCCGCGCTGGACCGCCACCTTGAGGCGGTCGAGCGCCGTTCCGGAGACGACGACCCCGCCGTCTACGACGCCTTCAACGATCTGGCCGCTGCCGCGGAGGACTACGACGAGCTGCTCTACGAGCGCTACGACGAGGTCACCCCCTTCGAGATCCCCAGTCCCGAGACGTCCTTCCCGGCACACGCCGGGCCCCTGGACGCGCTCAGCGTGCTGATCCGGCGCGACTACGCCGTGGCCGAGCCGCAGCGGCTGCTCGCCCAGGCGCAGCGCATCGCCGACCTCGACCCGGACATCGGGACCCACAACGGGCTGCCCGTCTCCACCGGAGAGGTCGGCAGCAGTGCGCAGGCCGCCCTCGGGGTGCTCTTCGGCGAGTTCGAACCCGACGAAATCGCCTCCCGGCACAAGGAGTTCGGCCTTGAGGAGGGCGATTCCACCCTGTGGGTCGCTGCCGTGGAGGAGCTGCCCGAGCCGGGGGAGTGGCTCAACTCCCCGTTCGACGCCGCCGATCCGCAGAGCGTGGTGTGCCGCTTCGACGTCAGCTCGGTCTTCGACGACGACGAGATGGACGACCTCGAAGAGGTCTGAGGATCCCCCCGGGGGGCGCGGGCGCTTTCCGCGAGGAAGAGGCGCGGGACCGTCCCGCCGAGGAAGAGGTGCGGGACCTTCTCGCC
>NZ_JBHXRV010000112.1:0-2111 GCF_042716745.1 Streptomyces sp. NPDC058663 | reverse complement strand
CCAGAACACCCACCATCACCCTCGCCGCATAACCACCTCAAACAGCCCCCACACCCGGCACCACGTCCTTGACGAAGGACATAGAGACACCCCCCGCAGCAGCACCTCTTCCCCACGCACCACGACCAGGCCGCATCCGGCGGCACACGCCTGGGGCGGGAGAGCCGCGCCGCGGCCGGCCAGGGCCCACCACTCAGCGGACTGCGACCCCGTACGGAGGCTGGTCGAGTCAGACCCGTAGCCGGATCCGGACGCCCCCGCTCGTAGCACGCCTCACAGATCAGGAAGCGGGAGAACACCCGGCGGCGGCCCGGCCGCCAGACGCCGTCCACGAGATACGCCGTACCGCCGACAAGGCCGGTCCCGCACATCACGCAGAGCCGAGAACCACCATGTGTACCCGCAACAGTCTCAACGACCGGCACGTCTAGCCGTAGCGACAAGCCTCAACCGATGCGCCGTGAGGCTCTGCGAGGACCATGTCAGGTGCGGTCCGTAGCCGTCCTGTGCGCCGGGTACTCGCAGGCGAGCCATGACCTGAGGCAATGCGCGTGCGTCACCAGCCTGGCCAGGAGTGAGCACGAAGACCAGCGGTCGGCAGCGGCCAGCGGCTGCTCAGAGGATCTTCTTGGAGAGGCCGCCGCGGGAACGCCCGAGGGCGTGATCTGACGGTTCGTGTGTCGACGATTCCTTCGAGCGGGCGCCGACGGCGTGCTGGTGGGCACGCACGATCGTGGAGTCGACCGCAGCGGCCCACTCCAGGCGTTCCGGTTCGGTACTTGAACGCGATCGCATCGATCAGAAGGCGATGATCGCGTCACCGCCCACCAAGGCGCTCGGTCCAGCAACAGTGCCCCGAGGAGGTCCGAGGGGCGCCAGTCGGGGCATAGGTTCGCGGTTCGTCCGCTACGAACGCCCTGCGACCCTCGCTGCACACAGTCCCACCAGCGCGCAGGCCGCACCGACGGTAAACCCGTCCTGCCACGACCGTCCCATCACCTGGTGCTGGAACAGCGCCATCAGCTGCACCAGCAACGCCAGCCACATCAGCATCCGCATCCCGTTGGTCCTCATACGGTGCCGGATACCCTGGTCGCTGAAGATCAACGGTGACCGCAGCGGCTTCCTGGTGCCCGGACCCGAGGCTCCCTGGGGCTGTCCGCCCGCCGACGGGCGGTGGTCATGACCCGCGGGAATGCGGGTGCGTCACCGGCCTGGCCAGGAGCGAGCACGAAGACCAGCGGTCGGCAGTGGCCGTCGGCTGCCAGGTGGATCTTCGTGGAGAGCCCGCCGTGGGAACGCCCGGGGGCGTGATCTGACGGTTCGTGTGTTGACGATTCCTTCGAGCGGGCACCGGCGGTGTGCTGGTGGGCACGCTCGATCGTGGAGTGACTGCAAGGTGATGCGCGTCGTGTCTCTTTCACCGTGTGGGCATCCGGTGGTTGCACTGCTGCCGGGCCCTGGTGGGCGGTGTTGTGGGGGGTGCGGGTGTCACCGGGTTGGTGAAGTGTGCTGTCGTTTCCGGGTAAAGCGGGTGTCGCACGTGTAGGCAGAAGCGGGGGACGTACCCGGGTACCCCGGGCAGCCCTTCGCTGCGGGTGAGCGGCGACCGCCAGGTCTGCTCAACTTCCATGAGCGGTGCGCAGATTCACCGTGGCCGTCGCTCTTGCTCACGTTCACGGGCATACGGCCTGGTCCCTGGGCGCCGCTGCCACCGTGTTCAAGCCTGTCCTGCGCTGGCGCGCCCTGCTTGGCGAAGACAGCCACACCTTCGGTGCGGTCTCACCGTCCCCTCAGATGTACGCGGAAGCCGAGGACGCAGTCCGCAATCTCCAGAGTGCCTTCGCCCGCATCGCCTCCGCCTGAGCTCGTGCCGTTCCACCGACGGAACGCACCAACTCGTAAGCACCCTGCCGGACCAGGCCGCGGCCGGTGGGTTGCGAGGTCACCCGGACTGGCGCGCGCTCGCCCCACCGCACATGGACAGCGAAGGCGGCGTAGAGCGCAGCGCGACCGCTAGGGCCTGTGTGACGTCGTGATCAATCTTGCCGATCCGGATCCGCATGGAAGGCGGATCCGGTAGGAAGACGAGCGTGACGCGCAGGCAACTC
>NZ_JBHXRV010000111.1:0-2216 GCF_042716745.1 Streptomyces sp. NPDC058663 | reverse complement strand
CCCCGGAACCGAAGTTCCGGGGCGCCGCCCTCTTCCCTGCTCAGCCCTTGTCGTCGGCCGCCCGCTCGCCCTCGACGTCGGTCTCGGCGCCGCTGTCGGCCTGCACGGCCTCCTCAGCGGCCACCGGAGCCTGCGCAACCGACTCGCCGGTCACGTCGGACTCACCGGTCACGTCACCCGCCGGCTCCTCCGCCTCAGGCACCTCGATCACCTCGGTCTCCTCGACCAGCACCACGTCGTCCTCGTCACCGTGCAGCGCGTCGACGAACTCGACCCCGTCCAGTTCGGCAAGCCGGTCGGACGCGTCCGTGCTGCCGTCCTTGTCCGCTTCCACCGACTTGGCGAACCACTCCCGCGCCTCGTCCTCACGCCCCGCCGTCAGCAGGGCGTCGGCGTACGCATACCGCAGCCGAGCCGTCCACGGCTGTACGGAGCTGGAGCCGAGCTCCGGCCCCTGGAGCGTGACGATGGCGGCGTCGATCTGCCCCATGTCCCGCCGTGCACCGGCCGCGACCAGACGCATCTCGACCTGGCCGGCCTTGTCCAGTTTCTGCACCTCGGGCTCGCCTGCCATGGCCATCGCCCGCTCGGGGCGGCCGAGGCCACGCTCGCAGTCGGCCATCACGGGCCACAGCTCGACGGACCCGGTCATCCGACGCGTCGCCCGGAACTCGGCCAGCGCCTCGGTGTACCGCTGTGTGGCGTACGCGGCAAAGCCCGCGGCCTCGCGTACGGCAGCCACGCGGGAGGCGAGCCGCAGCGCGATGCGCGAGTACGCGTACGCCTCCTCCGGCTCGTCGTCGATCAGCTTGGCCACCATCACCAGGTTCCTGGCGACGTCCTCGGCCAGCGTCTTGGGCAGGCTCATCAGCTCCTGGCGCACATCCGGGTCGATCTCGCGGCCCGTGACGTCGTCCGGAATCGGCAGCCGCTTGATCGGCTCCCGGTCGCGGTCCTCGCGCCCACGGAACCCACCCCGGTCGCCGCCCCGGTCGTCACGCCCACGGAACCCGCCACCGGAACGGTCGTCCCGCCGCGGCCCACGGTCGCCACCACGGTCATCACGTCCGCGGTAGCCGCCGCGGTCGCCGCTGGGCCGGTCGTCGCGACGGAACCCACCACGGTCGCCACCGCGGTCGTCACGGCGCTCGAAGCCACCACCGGAGGGACGACCACCACGGTCGCCACTCGGCCGCTCATCGCGACGGAAGCCACCCCGGTCACCACTCGGCCGGTCATCGCGACGGAAGCCACCCCGGTCACCACTCGGCCGGTCGTCACGACGCTCGAAGCCGCCGCCGGAGCGGTCGTCACGACGGAACCCGCCACGGTCACCGCCGCCACCACGGTTGTCATCGCGACGGAACCCGCCGCGGTCGCCCGAGGGCCGCTCGTCCCGACGCGGACCACCGGTGGGCCTGTCATCCCGACGGAACCCACCACGGTCGCCGCCACGGTCGCCACCGCGATCGTCACGACGCTCGAAGCCACCACCGGAAGGGCGGCCGCCACGGCTGTCATCACGCCCACGGAACCCACCACGGTCATCACGGCGCTCGAAGCCACCACTGGAGGGGCGACCACTTCGGTCATCGCGCCCACGGAAGCCACCCCGGTCACCACTCGGCCGGTCGTCGCGACGCTCGGAGCCGCCGCCGGAACGGTCGTCACGACGGAACCCGCCACGGTCACCACCGCCACCACGGTTGTCGTCACGGCGGAACCCACCACCGGATGCGCTGCTGCCGCCACGGTCCTGGCCACCGCCGGCCGGGCGGCCACCACGGTCGTCACGCCTGTCGCCGCCGGCGCGGTCGTCACGGCGGAACCCGCCACGGTCGCCGGCGGGGCGGTCATCGCGACGGAAGCCACCACGGTCGTTGTCACGACGCGGGCCTCGGTCGTCACGACCACCGCGGTCGGCGCCCCGGTCACCGCTGTCACGGTGACGCGGCTCGCGCTCCGGACGATCGTCAGGAGAGTTGGTGGCCATGGGTGACTCCTAGTCTTCGGGTAACGCAGTCATTCTCGCGCAGTCGGCCATCCGACGCGCTTCGGGCAGAAAAACAAAAAGGACCCTTGGTCCCAGCATGAACGCTGGGACCAAGGGTCCTTTTGAAAGATTGTTCGGCGGCGTCCTACTCTCCCACAGGGTCCCCCCTGCAGTACCATCGGCGCGGAAAGGCTTAGCTTCCGGGTTCGGAATGTAACCGGGC
>NZ_JBHXRV010000110.1:0-2574 GCF_042716745.1 Streptomyces sp. NPDC058663 | reverse complement strand
TGTCGAGGTGGTACGGACCGAGGACCTGGCCGAGGAGCTGGCGGCTCTGCCCGTGACCCGCCCGGCTGTTCCCGTAGACCCGCAGAACCCCGCGTGCGTGCTGTACACCTCCGGCTCCACCGGCCGGCCCAAGGGAGCCCTGCTGCACCACCACGCCGTCACCAACCGGCTGCGCGGCATGGTCGACCAGTACGGTTTCCACGCGGGCGACCGCGTCGTGCACAAGTCACCCCTCGGCTTCGACCCGCACCTGTGGGAGTGCTTCGTCCCGCTGCTGGTCGGCGCGCGGATCGTGATGGCGGCCCCCGGCGGCCACCGCGACCCCGACTACCTGCTCCGCCTGTGCGAGCGCGCCCGGATCAGCTGCTGCGACGTGGTGCCCTCCATGCTCCGCGCCCTCCTCGACCACGGCGGACTCTCCGCCCGCGCGGCCGGTCTGCGCCTGATGCTGTGCGGCGGCGAAGAACTGTCGCCCGCTCTCGCCGACGAGTTCCTGCGTCAACTGCCCGGCGCCCAGCTGCACAACATGTACGGGCCCACCGAGACCACCATCGACGCCGCCACCCACCAGGTCACCGCACCGGTACCCACCGGCCGGATCTCCATCGGCCGACCGGTACCCGGTTCCCGCGTGCACGTGCTGGATGCGGGGCTGCGGGTGCAGCCGGTGGGTGTGCCCGGTGAGCTGTGCATCGGCGGGGTGCCGCTGGCGCGGGGGTATCACGGGCGTCCGGGGCTGACGGCGGACCGGTTCGTGCCGGATCCGTTCACGGCGGGCGGCCGTCTGTACCGGACGGGTGACCTGGTGCGGTGGCGGGCGGAGGGGACGGTGGAGTACCTGGGGCGTCTCGATCACCAGATCAAGATCCGTGGTCAGCGGATCGAGCCCGCCGAGATCGAGACCGCGCTCGTCGGCCACCCCGCGGTGGACCAGGCCCTGGTCACCGCCGTGCCCGACACGGACGGCACCCCCCAACTCGTCGCCTACCTCACCGAACACCAGGACACGGCACACCTGGACGGACCGCTGGCCGCCGCACCGCTGCGCGCCTTCCTCGCCGAGCGGCTGCCCGCAGCCATGATCCCCGGCGTGCTCGTCCGGCTGGAGGCCTTCCCGCTGCTGGCCAACGGCAAGGTCGACCTCAAGCGGCTGCCGTCCGCACCCGGCGAACGGCTCGTCGTGGAACGCACCTACGAGCCGCCTGCCGACGCACTCGAAGAGGTGCTCGCCGGAATCTGGTGCGAGGTGCTCAAGACCGACCTGGTCGGTGTCCAGGACGACTTCTACGACCTCGGCGGGCACTCCTTGCTCGCCACCCAGGTGGTCTCCCGCATCCACACGATGCTGCGCGTCGAGGTGTCGCTGCGCTCCTTCGTGGGGGTCTCCACCGTCCGCCGGCTCGCGGACGTCGTCCGCGACACGGCCCGCGCAGCCGGCGGGCACGACGCCGACCAGATCGCCGAGCTCGTGCTCCAGATCAGCCGGCTGCACGCGGACGAGATCGCCGCCCAGCTCCAGGGCTGACCCCGCACACCGCCCGGCTCCAGCCCCGACCCCGCGCACCCCGGTCCGCCGCACACGCGCGCCTTCCGACTTCGTACGTGATCACGGAGGTACGACCCATGACCCTCGACCCCTTCTCCGCAGAGCGACAGAAGCTCCTCGACCAGCTGCTCGACCGCAAGGGCGTGGCCCGCACGGCGACAGCCGTCGAGCGGCGTCCCGACCCCTCGGCACCCGCCCCGCTGTCCTTCGCCCAGGAGCGACTGCACTTCTTCGACCGCATGCAGCAGGGATCCCCGCTCTACTCCATGGTCGGCCTGGTCCGGCTGCGCGGGGCGGTGGACGTGGCGGCCCTGGAGAGCTCGCTCGGCGAGGTCGTCGCCCGGCACGAGGTGCTGCGCACCGTCTTCCGCGAGGACGCCGGAGGCACCGTTCAGCAGATCGTGCTGCCCGCCGTCGGCGTCGGCCTCCCGGTGACGGATGCGGCCGGACGCGGCGAGGACGCGGTGCGCGAGCGGGTGCGCGCCGAGACCGCCCGCGGTTTCGACCTGTCCGCCGGACCGCTGCTGCGCGGCTCGCTGGTCGCCGTCGACGACTCCGAGCACGTCATGGTGCTGTGCATGCACCACATCGTGGTCGACGGCTGGTCGCTCGGCGTCCTCGTCGAGGAACTGGCCGCGATCTACGCCGCCACGGTCTCGGGACGTAGCGCCGGACTGCCCGAACTGCCCGTGCAGTACGCGGACTTCGCGGTGTGGCAGCGCGAGTGGCTGTCGGGGGAGCGGCTGGAGAAGCAGCTGGCGTACTGGCGCGGCCGGCTGGACGGAGCCACCGCTCCGGAAGTCCCCGGCGACCGCCCCCGGCCCGCCGTGGACTCCTTCGCGGGCTCCTCCGTACCCGTCGAGGTCCCGGCGGACGTGGTGGCCGGTCTGACCCGGCTGGTGGAGGGGGAGTCGGCGACGTTGTTCATGGGGCTGCTCGGGGCTTTCTCCGCGGTGCTGGGTCGTTGGTCGGGGCAGAGCGACGTGGTGGTCGGTACGGCTGTCGCGGGCCGTACCCGTACCGAACTG
>NZ_JBHXRV010000109.1:0-2994 GCF_042716745.1 Streptomyces sp. NPDC058663 | reverse complement strand
GGGGGGCCCGGGGGACGGGTGGGGGGGGGCGGGGGGGGGGCCCCCCCCCGCGCCCCCCACCGCCGTCCTGGCCACCGCATCCGCGTCCGTGTGCTGTGCGGAGCGTGTCCTTCGAGTCAGGCCGGGTCAGGCCCGGCGGACCGCCAGTACCCGGCGCAGGTCGTCCAGTTGGTCGACGAGTTTGCGCCGCAGGGCGGGGGTCAGGTCCGTGTCGCGGAGGTGGTCCTCGCCGAGTGTCAGTGCCGCCGCGTCGGCCGCGTACACGGGGAAGGCGTACGACCCGGCTGCCTCCGCCATTGCGGGGCTCCTGCGGGTGGCGAGGGCGGCGGCCGCGGGGTAGTAGCGGGCCACGTACGGCTGGAGGAGTTCCGTCTGTTCCGGCTGCCAGAAGCCCTGGGCGGTGGCGGCGAAGAGGTAGTTGGACAGGGTGTCGGAGTCGAACATGGCTGTCCAGGCGGTCGACTTGGCCTCTTCGTTGGGCAGCGCGGCGCGGCACTGGGCGGCGCCCTGCTCGCCGGTGGCGCTGGGGTCGCGGGTGAGTTCGGCGGCGATGGTGGCTTCGTCGGTGGCGCCGAGTGCCGCGAGCCGGCCGAGGATGCGCCAGCGGAGTTCCGGGTCGAGGGCGGGGCCGCCGGGGATGCTGTCGGAGTCGTACCAGTCGCGGATGCTGTCCGGCTGGGTGGCGACGTCGATGAAGTGGCGTACGGCGATGAGGCGCAGGCCGGGGTTGTTGCCGTCCTCGGTGCGGCGCATGAGGTCGCGGCACAGGTCGGTGAGGGTGGCGAGCGCGGCGGGGCGCCGGTCGGGGCCGAGGTAGCGGCCGGCGACGGCCGCGGTGGCGAAGGTGAGGACGCCCTGCACGACGGCGAGGTCGGTTTCGTGCGGGAGGTGGGCGCGGGCGGCGTCGAGGTAGTCGGCAGGCGGGAGTTGGCCGTCGCGGACCATGTCGCGGGCGGCGTTCCAGATGACGGCCCGGGTGAGCGGGCCGGGGATGCCGGAGAGGGCGCGCAGGGCGGTGTGCCAGGAGGCCGGGTCGAGGCGGACCTTGGCGAAGGTCTCGTCGCCGTCGTTGAGCAGGAGGAGGGCGGGGCGGCGGCCGGGGCGGGTGACGGTGGGGGGTTGAGCCGCTGCTCCGGCGGGGGTGTCTGCGCCGGGAGCGGGGGCCGGGCCGGCGTCGGCGGCCGCAGCCGGGGCCGGGCCTGGGAGGTCCAGTGGGAAGTGTTCGCGGAGGACCAGGGCGTCCGCGTCGACCAGGTCGTGGTCGTACGCGCCGACCGTGATGCGGTGCGGGCGGCTGCCGGTGTGGGCGACGGTGAGGGTCCAACCCTCTGCCGTGTCGGTGGCCGTGGGGGTGAGGGTGTCGACGCCGGTGGTGCGGAGCCAGGACCGGGCCCAGGAGTGGACGTCGCGGTCGTTCACGGAGGCGAGGTTGTCGATGAAGTCGGCGAGGCAGGCGTTGCCGAACTTGTGGCGGGCGAAGTGGACGTTGATGCCGGCCAGGAAGTCCTTCTCGCCGAGCCAGGCGACGAGTTGGCGCAGGGCCGAGGCGCCCTTGGCGTAGGAGATGCCGTCGAAGTTGAGGAGTGCGGAGGCGGTGTCCGGCACGGCCTCGGGGTCCGGGGCGACGGGGTGGGTGGAGGGCCGCTGGTCGGCGTCGTACCCCCAGCCCTTGCGGGAGACGGCGAAGCCGGTCCACGGGTCGGTGCCCCGCACACCGGGCGGGGTGGCCCCCGGCTCGCCGGCGGTGACTTCGGCAAGCGTCTGGTAGCCCATGTACTCGGCGAAGGACTCGTTCAGCCAGATGTCGTCCCACCACTGGAGGGTGACGAGGTCGCCGAACCACATGTGGGCCATCTCGTGCGCGATGGTGACGCCGCGGGACTGGCGCTGGGTGTCGGTGACGGCGGAGCGGAAGACGTAGGTGTCGCGGAAGGTGACGAGGCCGGGGTTCTCCATGGCGCCGGCGTTGAACTCCGGTACGAAGGCCTGGTCGTACGAGTCGAAGGGGTACGGCTCGTCGAACTTCTCGTGGAAGCGGTCGAAGCACGCGCGCGTGATGCCCAGGAGTTCGTCCGCGTCTGCTTCCAGGTGGGGGGCGAGGGAGCGTCGGCAGTGGATGCCGAAGGGCAGGCCGGCGTGCTGGGTGCGGATCGAGTGCCAGGGGCCGGCGGCGACGGCGACGAGGTAGGTGGAGATGAGGGGGGTGGGTGCGAGGGTCCAACGTCCGTCGCCCCGGTGGGTGGCGACACCGTTGCCGAGAACGGTCCAGCTGGGCGGTGCGGTGGCGGTGACCTCGAAGACGGCTTTGAGGTCGGGCTGGTCGAAGGAGGCGAAGACGCGCTGGGTGTCGTCGAGGAAGAGCTGGGTGTAGACGTACGTTTCGCCGTCGGCGGGATCGGTGAACCGGTGCATGCCTTCGCCGGTGCGGGAGTAGCGCATGGCGGCGTCGACGTGCAGCTCGTGCGGGCCTGCGGTGAGGCCGGTGAGGGGGAAGCGGTTCCCGTCGAGGGCGGCGGGGTCGAGGGGGTGTCCGTCGAGGGTGACGGAGCGCAGAAGGGCGGGCCTGAGCTCGACGAAGGTGTCGACGGGGCCGTCGGCGGCCGCGGCCTCGCTCACCGTGAAGCGGATGACGGTACGGGAGTCGAAGGTGGCGTCGGCCTCGCCGGTGGCGGCGTGGGACTCTGCGACGCCTTCGGCCGGTCCTTCACCGGTCAGGTCGAGGTCGATCGTGTACCGCTGTACGTCGAGGAGCCGGGCTCGGGTCTGCGCTTCGTCGCGCGTCAGTACGGACATGGGGACATGCTGCCCGATGAGGGGGCGGCGGCGCGGGCCGGGAGAGGTTCGCCGCCGGGGCGGGCGAGGGCCACGGGGGCCGGGGAGGTTGCCCAGTGCGGGAGGGGGCCTCGGTACGGGGAGGGGCCGGGGAGGTGGCCCCGGTGCGGGGAGGGGCCGGGGAGGTGGCCCCGGAGCGGGGAGGGGCCGGGGAGGTGGCCC
>NZ_JBHXRV010000108.1:0-3551 GCF_042716745.1 Streptomyces sp. NPDC058663 | reverse complement strand
GACCTCGACCTGCTGCGCCCGATCTACGCCCAGACCGCCGCCTACGGCCACTTCGGCCGCGAGCTGCCCGACTTCACCTGGGAGCGCACCGACCGGGCCGAGGCGCTCAAGGCCGCCGCCGCCCGCTGAGCGGTGCGCACGCCCGGCCTGCACTCCCGCCCGTGCACGCGGCCCGTGCACACGTCGTCCGTGCGCATGCGGCCCGTGCGTACGGGGCCCGTGCGTACCGCGGGCCCGTGCGCAGTCGGCCCGGTGCGCAGGCGGTCCGTGCGTGCGCAGGCCGGCGAGTACGTGGTTCCCCGCGTGCACAGCCCCTGCGTACGCACACCGGTTCCGTACGTGGAACCGGTGAGTACGTAGATCCACTGAACCGCCCGCAGGTACCTCTGCACCTCCCGAGACATCCCCGCACACCCCGCCCCCGCCCCGGCACCGGCCCGGCCCGGCCCGGCCCGAGAAGACAAGTCCGCAGGAGACCCCAGTGCGCATAGCGGTGACAGGATCCGTCGCCACGGATCACCTCATGGCCTTTCCGGGCCGGTTCGTCGACCAGCTGCTCCCCGACCAGCTGGCACACCTCTCGCTGTCCTTCCTCGTCGACACCCTGGAGGTACGGCGCGGAGGCGTGGCGGCCAACATCGCCTACGGGCTCGGGTCGCTGGGTCTCAGCCCCCTGCTCGCCGGGGCGGTCGGCCCCGACTTCGCCGACTACGAGGTCTGGCTCAAGGAGCACGGCGTGGACACCGGTGGTGTCCACGTCTCCGGGGCCCACCAGACCGCCCGCTTCATGTGCATGACCGACCAGGACGCCAACCAGATCGCCTCGTTCTACGCCGGAGCCATGGCGGAGGCATCGGCCATCGACCTGTGCGAACTTGCCGTCCGCTGCGGCCCGTTGGACCTGGTGCTCATTTCGCCCAACGACCCCGACGCGATGCTCCGGCACACCGGGCAGTGCCGGGAGCTGGGCATCCCCTTCGCCGCCGACCCCTCCCAGCAGCTCGCGCGGCTCGACGGGCAGGAGGTGCGCTCCCTGGTCGAGGGGGCGCGCTGGCTGTTCACCAACGAGTACGAGTCCGCCCTGCTGCGCGAGCGCACCGGGTGGAGCACCGAGGAGGTGCTCGCCCGGGTCGGCACCTGGGTGACCACCCTCGGCGCCCGGGGCGTGCGCATCGACCGGCAGGACGGCGCAGAAACCACCACGGTCACCGTCGGTGCCGTCCCCGACGTCCCCGCCGAGGACCCGACCGGGGTCGGCGACGCCTTCCGCGCAGGATTCCTCGCCGCGGTGAGCAGGGGAGCGGCTCTGGAGCCGGCTGCCCGGCTGGGCTGCGCGATGGCCGCCCTGGCGCTCCGGGCGGTGGGCTCCCAGTCGTACGAAGCCGGGCCCGACGTGCTCCTGGCCACCGTCGAAGCGGCCTACGGACCCGGTGCGGCACAGCAGCTGGCACCCGTACTGGACCTCCAGGGAGACCGGTCGTGAGCGACACCGACAGCCGTACCGCCGACACCCACAGCCGTACCGCCGACTCCAGCACCGGCTCCACCACCGGCTCCACCGACAGCCAGGCAGCCGCCCGGGCCCGCGCCGGAGCCCTGCGCGAGGCGTTCGCCACCCGGGTGGTCGTCGCCGACGGGGCCATGGGGACGATGCTCCAGGCACAGGACCCCACCCTGGAGGACTTCCAGCAGCTGGAGGGCTGCAACGAGATCCTCAACGTCACCCGCCCCGACATCGTCCGCAACGTTCACCAGGAGTACTTCGCGGCGGGCGTGGACTGCGTCGAGACCAACACCTTCGGCACCAACCACGCCGCCCTCGCCGAGTACGAGATCGTCGAGCGGAACTTCGAGCTGGCCGAGGCAGGGGCCCGGATCGCCCGCGGGGCCGCCGACGACTTCACCGCCGGGGACGGCCGGCAGCGCTGGGTGCTCGGCTCCATGGGCCCGGGCACCAAGCTGCCCACGCTCGGGCACATCGACTACGCGACCCTCCGCGACGCGTACCAGATCAACGCGGAGGGCCTGCTCACCGGCGGTGCCGACGCGCTCCTCGTCGAGACCACCCAGGACCTCCTGCAGACCAAGTCCTCCCTCGTCGGTGCCCGCAGGGCCATGGAAGCACTGGGCCTGACGGTCCCGCTCATCTGCTCGGTGACGGTCGAGACGACGGGCACCATGCTCCTGGGGTCCGAGATCGGCGCGGCGCTGACCTCGCTGGAGCCCCTCGGCATCGACATGATCGGGCTGAACTGCGCGACCGGCCCCGCCGAGATGACCGAGCACCTGCGCCACCTGGCCCGGCACGCCCGGATCCAGCTGTCCTGCATGCCGAACGCCGGGCTGCCCGTCCTCACCAAGGACGGCGCGCACTACCCGCTGTCGCCCGCCGAGCTGGCGGACGCACAGGAGAACTTCGTGCGCGAGTACGGTCTCTCACTGGTCGGCGGCTGCTGCGGTACGACACCGGAACACCTGCGCCAAGTCGTGGCGCGCGTAAGGGAGTTGATGCCCTCGAAGCGGGAGCCGCGGCCGGAGGCCGGGGCGTCCTCGCTGTACCAGGCGGTGCAGTTCCGCCAGGACACCGCGTACATGGCCATCGGCGAGCGGACGAACGCCAACGGGTCGAAGAAGTTCCGCGAGGCCATGCTGGAGGCCCGCTGGGACGACTGCGTGGAGATGGTCCGCGACCAGATCCGTGAGGGCGCCCACATGGTCGACCTCTGTGTGGACTACGTGGGCCGCGACGGCGTCGCCGACATGGCGGAGCTGGCCGGCCGCTTCGCCACCGCCTCCACCCTGCCCCTCGTCCTTGACTCCACCGAACTGCCGGTCCTGCAAGCGGGGCTGGAGAAGCTGGGCGGGCGCGCGGTCATCAACTCGGTGAACTACGAGGACGGCGACGGGCCCGAGTCCCGCTTCGCCAAGGTGACCGCTCTCGCCAGGGAGCACGGCGCCGCGCTCATCGCGCTGACCATCGACGAGGAGGGCCAGGCCCGTACCGTCGAGCACAAGGTCGCCATCGCCGAGCGCCTCATCGCCGACCTGACCGGCAACTGGGGGGTCCACGAGTCGGACATCCTCATCGACACCCTCACCTTCACCATCTGCACCGGCCAGGAGGAGTCCCGGGGCGACGGCATCGCCACCATCGAGTCGATCCGCGAGCTCAAGAAGCGCCACCCCGACGTGCAGACCACGCTCGGCCTGTCCAACATCTCCTTCGGCCTCAACCCCGCCGCCCGGGTGCTGTTGAACTCGGTCTTCCTCCACGAGTGCGTGAAGGCGGGGCTGGACTCCGCCATCGTGCACGCGTCGAAGATCCTGCCGATCGCACGCTTCGAGGAGGAGCAGGTCCGTACGGCCTTGGACCTGATCTACGACCGGCGCGCGGAGGGCTACGACCCGCTCCAGAAGCTGATGGCCCTCTTCGAGGGCGTCAACACCAAGTCGCTCAAGGCGGGCCGCGCCGAGGAGCTGATGGCCCTTCCGCTCGACGAGCGCCTCCAGCGCCGCATCATCGACGGCGAGAAGAACGGCCTGGAGGCCGA
>NZ_JBHXRV010000107.1:0-3785 GCF_042716745.1 Streptomyces sp. NPDC058663 | reverse complement strand
CCCCTGAGTACTCAGGGGCGCGGGGAACTGCGCGAACAACCACTCACGCACCCGCAGGCAAGCCACAGCCCCGCGGCCAGTGGTTTAGGGGAGGGGCGGGGAGGGGCAACAGCCCGCCGCAGGCGCGACACACCTTGCCGACGCCACGCGGCGCCAGCCGCACAAGGGCACAGCGGAAAGGGGCGGGGTGGGGAACGGCCCCG
This sequence comes from Streptomyces sp. NPDC058663, assembly GCF_042716745.1. Classification (NCBI taxonomy): domain Bacteria; kingdom Bacillati; phylum Actinomycetota; class Actinomycetes; order Kitasatosporales; family Streptomycetaceae; genus Streptomyces; species Streptomyces sp. NPDC058663. The sequence goes on along the minus strand of NZ_JBHXRV010000107.1, from coordinate 3,582 downwards.
CACAGCGGACCCCGCGGTCGGGCGCGGCCCCGGGCAACGGACCCTCGCAGAGCACGGGGTGTGGTCCAGGGCGCAGCCCCGGGCAACGTGCCTCCGCGCCCCCGGTGCAACGGACCCCAGCCGGCCCCCGGGGCCAGCCCCGGAGGGATGGATCGGGAGCAGGTGGGCAGGGGCACGAGCCCGCGCGCGATACGTTGCACGCCGCGAACACCCCCACAGAGCGGAGCACCCCGTGAGCGTCCAGGCCCCGGCCCCCGACGGCGGCGACCCCACCACTCCCGGCGACCCGTTCGGCACCGCCCGGCTGCGGCGCGGGGTGCTTGACGCCTGGGCGGCGACCCCCGCCCGGTTCCGCGAGGACGCCAACGCCGAGGAGGACCTCGCCCTCGGCGGCTACCGCGACCGCCTCGTCGTCGAGCTCGCCCAGAACGCCGCCGACGCCGCCGGCCGGGCCGGGCTGACCGGCCGGCTGCGCCTGACCCTGCACCCGGGCACCGCCGACAGCCCGCCCGTGCTCGCCGCCGCCAACACCGGCGCCCCGCTGGACGCCGCCGGCGCCGAATCCCTCAGTACGCTGCGCGCCTCCGCCAAGCGCGAGGACGCCGACACCGCCGTGGGCCGCTTCGGCGTCGGCTTCGCGGCCGTGCTCGCGGTGAGCGACGAGCCCGCCGTGGTCGGCCGGCACGGCGGCGTCCGCTGGTCGCTCGCCGAGGCACGCGGCATGGCGCAGGACGAGGCCCTGCGCAGCCCCGGCCTCGCCGACGAACTCCGCCGCCGCGACGGCCACGTACCCCTGCTGCGGCTGCCGCTGCCCGCCGAGGGAACCGCGCCCGCCGGTTACGACACCGTCGTCATCCTGCCGCTCCGCGACCCGGCCGCCGTCGCCCTGGTCGAGCACCTCCTCGCCGCGATCGACGACGCCCTGCTGCTGACGCTGCCCGGCCTGGCCGAGGTGGTGGTGGAGACCCCGGAGGGCATCCGCACCCTCACCCGTACGGCCGACGCGCGCGAGGACCAGCCGTACCTGCACATCACCGACACCGGCACGGTCACCGCCCCCGGCACGGTCGCCGCCCCCGGCGTGGGTACGGGCACGGGCCCCAGCACCCCCGCCCCCCGCACCACCCGCTGGCGCACCCGCTCCGCCTCCGGCCCCCTCACCAAGGACCTCCTCGCCGGCCGTCCCGTCGAGGAGCGGCTGCGGCCGCACTGGTCGCTCACCTGGGCCGTGCCCGTCGACGACGACGGGTCGCCGCTGCCGCCCCGTACCGCACGGGTCGTCCACGCCCCCACCCCCACCGACGAGCCCCTCGGCGTCCCCGCCCTGCTCATCGCCTCCTTCCCGCTCGACACCACCCGCCGCCACCCGGCCCCCGGTCCGCTCACCGACTTCCTCGTCGAGCGGGCCGCCGACGCGTACGCCGAACTCCTCGCCGCCTGGGAGCCAGTGAACGTGGGGACGATCGCCCTGGTGCCCGGGCCGCTCGGCAGGGGGGAGCTGGACGGGGCACTGCGCGCCGCGGTCGTCGCCCGGCTGCCGCGGGTCGCCTTCCTGCTGCCCGCCGCACCGACCGAGGAGCAGCCCGCACTGCGTCCCTTCGAGGCGGAAGTGGTCGAAGGGGCGGGGGAGGAGACGGTACGGGTCCTCGCCGAGGTGCTGCCGACCCTGCTGCCCGCCGGTCTCGAGCGGCGTGCCGAGCTGCGCACCCTGGGCGTCGGGCGGCTGCCGCTCGGCGACGCCATCGAGCGCATCGCGGGCGCCGAGCGCGCGCCCGGCTGGTGGCGGCGGCTGTACGAGTCGCTGGCCGGGGTGGACCCGGACCGGCTGGCCGGGCTGCCGGTGCCGCTCGCCAACGGGCGTACGGCGGTCGGACCCCGCCAGGTCCTGCTCCCGCTCCCGGACTCCGCCCCCGAGGCCGCCGAACACCTCGCCAAACTCGGTCTGCGCGTCGCCCACGCGGATGCCGCCCACCCCCTCCTCGAAAAGCTCGGCGCCCTCCCCGCGACCCCGCGTGCGGTCCTGACCACCCCCCAGGTGCGGGCCGCCGTGGCCGCCTCCCTCGACGGGGCGGACATCTGGGACGAGGACGCGCTGGACGCCGACGAACTGGTGGAGACCGTGCTCGGCCTGGTCAGGGACGCCGACCTCGAACCCGGCGACGAGCCCTGGCTGGGCGCCCTCGGGCTCCCCGACGAGGACGGCGAGACCTCGCCCGCCGGGGAGCTGGTGGTGCCGGGCAGTGCCTTCGCCCAGATCATGCGGGAGGGCGAACTCGCCCTGGCCGACCAGGAGCTGACCGACCGCTGGGGCGAGCGCACGCTCGCCGCCTGCGGGGTGCTGGCCACCTTCACCCTCGTACGGGCGACGGATGTCGTGCTCGACCCGGACGAGTTCGAGCCCCGGGACTCGGAGTTCGCGGAGCCGGACGACGCCGGGCTGCTCGACGCCGTCGACGTGTGGTGCGAGGACCTGCTCGACCAGCTGCCGGACACCCCCGTGCCGCCGGTGGCGACGGAGATCGTCGCGGTCCGCGACCTCGACCTGGTCGACGACGACAAGTGGCCGCAGGCGCTCGCCCTGCTCGCCCAGCCCCCCTTGCGGGACGCGCTGACCCAGCAGGTGCGGGTGCTGCTGCCGGACGGCACCACGCGCACCGTCCGCCCGCACGCGGCGTGGTGGCTGCGCGACCACCCGGTGCTCGACGGCCGCCGCCCCGCGGGCCTGCTCGCCGCGGGCGGTGACGCGCTCCTCGAAGGCCTCTACGACGAGGCGGACGCCACCGGCTTCGACGACGAGCAGGTGCTGCGCGCCCTGGGCGTACGGACCACGCTGGCCTCGCTCCTCGCCGAGCCGGGCGGCGCCGCGGAACTGCTCTTCCGGCTCACGGACCCGGAAGCGGACGTCAGCGAGGGGCAGCTGCACGCCCTCTACACGGCGTTGGCCGACCTCGACCCCGAGCAGGTGACGCTCCCCGACGAGCTGCGGGTGGTGATCGACGGCGACCTGGAGGTGGTGGACGCGGGCGACGCGCTGATCGCGGACGCGCCCGACCTGCTGCCGCTGACGGGTGGTCTGCCGCTCCTGCCGGTGGCCCCGTCGCGGGCGGCGGCCCTCGCGGACCTGCTCCAGGTGCGGCGGGTCAGCGAGACGGTCGAGGCGGAGGTGACCGCCGGCGGCACGGAACGCGAGGTGCCCGCCCCGGTCCGTACCCTCCTCGGCCCCGCCACCCCCACCAGCTACCTCGAACACGACGAACTGCGTGCCGGGGGCGTCGAACTGGACTGGCGGCGGACGGCCGACGGCGTGCTCCACGCCGCCACCCTGGAAGGGGTCGCGGCCGGACTCGCCTGGGCGGCGTCCCAGTGGCCGCGCCGCTTCGAGGTGGCCGCCCTGCTGGAGGACCCGACCCGCACGGCGGAACTGTCCCGGAACCGCTGGTTCGACTGACGCCGAGCGAGCGGGGACACCCGAGGGGCGGGGGGACACCCGAGGGGCGGGGGGACGCCCGGGCCGGTTCGACTGACGCCGAAGGGGCGGGGAACCCCTGTGACGCGGAAGGGGCGGGGACATCTGTCCCCGCC
>NZ_JBHXRV010000106.1:0-4028 GCF_042716745.1 Streptomyces sp. NPDC058663 | reverse complement strand
CAGGTGCCGCCCGCCGCTCTGCGTTCCGTACCCGGGCCGCCGCTAGGGCTGCTTGGGTGGCCACGGCTTGTCGCCGCCGCCTCCCGGGTTGCCGCCCGGGACACCGGCGTCGCCACCGCCGACGTCGCCCGGTCCTGTGCCGGGATCGGTGCCCGGGTCGGGGTCGGGGTCGGGGTCGGTGGTGCCGGGGCCGCCGTTCTGGCCGCCGTCCTGGCCGCCGTTCTGCTCACCGTTCTGGCCGCCGTCCGCCGGGGGCTGGGTGTGCTTGGGCGGGTCGGGGGTGTGCTGGGGCGGCGCGGGGGTGTGCTCCGGCGGCTTGGTGGTCTCCGGCGGTTCGGTCTCCGCGGGGGTCGTGGGCGGCGCCGTGGTGGGCGGCGGCGGGGGGGGCGGCGTACGGAAGTCGGCGCCCTCCTTGACCTCCAGGTCGAACTCGGCCGACTTCTCCTTCTGGTTCAGCGCGCCCAGCGTGTAGTCGCGCCAGATCTGGGCGGGGAAGCCACCACCGTTGGCACGTCCGGCGTGGGCGGTGCCGGTGAGGCTGACCTGCTTGCCGGTCTTGGGGTCCTGGCCGAAGAGGGCGACCGCGGTGGACAGCTTGGGGGTGTACCCGGCGAACCAGGCCGACTTGTTCTGCTCGGAAGTACCGGTCTTGCCGGCCGCCTGGTACTCGTCGCTGTCGGCCTTGGCGCCCGAGCCCTCCTTCATCACGTTCTGCAGGACGGAGGTGACGGTGTCGGCGGTCTGCCGCTGGAGGCCGCCGGAGTCGCTGATGCTCTCCGGCACGATGTCCGGGACGTCCTTGTGCTCGGCCTTCTTGATGATCGACGGCATGACCTTCTTGCCGTGCGCGGACAGGGAGGCGTAGGCGCCCGCCATGTCCATGGTGTTGGCGCTCATGGTGCCCAGCGACATCGCGGGGGTCGCGCCGAACCCGCCGCGGTCCTTCATGCCGGCCCGGATCGCGGTCTCCTTCGTCAGGTCCTCGCCGACGTCCACGATCATCTGCGCGAAGACGGAGTTCACGGACTTGGCCATGGCCTCCTGGACGGTGATGTCGCCGTAGCTCCGGTTGTCCTCGTTCTGGGGGTTGAACGGGATCTCGCTGCCGACGACCTTCCGCCTGCTGGTGCCGTCGTAGACCGTGTTGGCGGTGATCGGCTGGCCGTCCTGGGTCTCCGAGCCGTTCTCCAGAGCCGCCGCGAAGACGAACGGCTTGAAGGTGGAGGCGGGCTGGTAGTCGGTGCGGGTCGCGTTGCTGATCTGGTGGGTCAGGAAGTCGGCGCCGCCGTAGAGCGCGACGACCGCGCCGGTCTTGGGGTCGACGGAGGTCGCACCGGCCTGGACGGTCGCGTCGACCTTGTTGCCCTTGCGGTCCAGCTTGGACTCCAGCTGCCGGTGGACGGCCTTCTCCAGGGCCTGCTGGCGCTTCTTGTCGATGTTGAGCGTGATGGTCCAGCCGCCGGCCGCGAGCTGCTCCTCGGTGACGTTTTTCCCGTGCACCTTCAGGTACTGCTTCGCCGCCTCGACGATGTATCCGGTCTGGCCCTTGAGGCCCGGCGAGAGCTGGACCGGCTTGGGCCACGGGAACTTCATCCCGGCCCGCTCGGACTGGTTCAGCTCGCCCATCTTGACCATGTTGTCCAGGACGTAGTTCCAGCGGTCCATGACGAGCTTCTTGTTCGTCGGGGTCGCGCTCAGTACGTCGTAGCTGCTGGGCGCCTGGAGCAGGGCCGCCAGGTAGGCGCCCTCCTCGACCGTGAGGATCTTGGCGTCCTTGCGGTAGTAGGCCTGCGCGGCGGCCTGGATTCCGGCGGCGCCGCGGCCGTAGTAGCTGGTGTTGATGTAGCCGAGGAGGATCGTCTCCTTGTCGTACTTCTGATCCACCTTGAGCGAGATCACCAGCTCCTTGAGCTTGCGGGAGACGGTCTGCTCGGGCGTGAGGTAGTAGTTCTTCACGTACTGCTGGGTGATCGTCGAGCCACCCTGCTTGCCCTTGCCGCTGAGGGTGTTGATCACGCCTCGGGCGGTGCCCTTGAAGTCGATGCCGCTGTCCTCGAAGAACGACATGTTCTCGGCGGCGACGAAGGTCTTCTGCACCTTGGGAGGGATGTCCTTCAGCGCGACGTTCTCCCGTGCGTACTCACCGCTGCCGGTGCGCGCCATGATCGAGCCGTCGCTGTACCGGAAGACGTTGCTCTGCGTCTTGGCAGAGGCGTTGCCCGGCGGGATCTCGGTGAGCGTGTAGAGGGCGATGAAGCCCGCCATTCCCAGCAGGCAGAACCCGAAGAACGTTCCGAGCACCTTCTTCAAGGTGAAGAAGCGGCGTATGCCACTCCTCTCTCCCGGTGCCCGGCGCGACCCACGCTGCCGGGCCTTTCGCGCATCCGCACGGCCCATTGGTCAGTTGCTCCGTCTCTCAGTCATCGCTCGCCATACTCACCGGGTCAGCTCCGAAAGCTAACACCGCCACCTAGGACAAAAACGGGTCAATCACGTGGTTTACGGACGTGACAATCAGCACCTCCCCCCAGGGAACCGACGAACCCCAAGGCCCAAAGGTTGCCATGCGTGACGGAAGTTGAGGAAACACGTCCGTATTGCACCTCTATGCAGTCGCTCCGCGCCGGGATAAAGTGATATCACTTTGCTAGACCAGCAGAGGCCGGGCCCGACTGCGCCCGGCGTGCGTCCGGATGTACGCGCGGATACGGCTGCGGATCGCCTCGCAGGCCGCACAGAGCTCGTACGCCGCACAGAGAACGGGGACCCCTCATGTCGACCACCTCCACCCACGGCCCCACGCCCCCCGCGGTCGATCCCGCGGACGGCCTGCCCGAGATGCCCGCACCCCGGGTGACCGAGTTCCAGGCGCACAGCATCGCCGGCGGGCTCGCCCTGCTGCTCGGCCTGCTGGGCGTCGTCGTCGCGGCCGGACTGATCGTGCTCGGCGTCGCGGCGGGCGCGGGGGGCAGTGTGGGCCTGACGATCACCCTGATCGCGCTGGGCATCCTGCTCTTCTTCGGCGCGCTCCTCGCGATGAGCGGGCTCAACATGGTCGCGCCGGGCGAGGCGCGGGTCGTCCAGCTCTTCGGCCGTTACCGGGGCACCATCCGCACGGACGGGCTCCGCTGGGTGAACCCCCTCACCACCCGCAACAAGATCTCCACCCGGGTCCGCAACCACGAGACCGCGGTGCTGAAGGTCAACGACGCGTACGGCAACCCGATCGAGCTGGCCGCGGTCGTGGTCTGGCGGGTCGAGGACACCGCGCAGGCCTGCTTCGAGGTCGACGACTTCCTGGAGTTCGTCTCCACGCAGACCGAGGCAGCCGTCCGGCACATCGCGATCGAGTACCCCTACGACGCCCACGACGAGGCCGGTCTCTCGCTGCGCGGCAACGCGGAGGAGATCACCGAGAAGCTCGCCATCGAGCTGCACGCGCGCGTGGAGGCAGCCGGTGTGCACATCATCGAGTCCCGCTTCACCCACCTCGCGTACGCTCCGGAGATCGCCTCCGCGATGCTCCAGCGGCAGCAGGCGGGCGCCGTGGTGGCGGCCAGGAAGCTGATCGTGGAGGGCGCGGTGGGCATGGTCGAGCAGGCGCTCGGCCGGATCGCCGAACAGGACATCGTCGAACTGGACGAGGAGCGCAAGGCAGCCATGGTCAGCAACCTCCTGGTGGTGCTCTGCGGCGACCGCGCCACCCAGCCGGTCATCAACACGGGCACGCTCTACCAGTGAGCGACGACACCGAGGACGCCCCGCCGAAGCAGGCCGCCCGCAAGGAGCCGCGCAAACAGGTGCTGCTGCGGCTCGACCCCAAGGTGTACGACGCCCTGGCGCGCTGGGCCTCCGACGAGCTGCGCAGCGCGAACGCCCAGATCGAGTTCCTGCTGCGCAAGTCCCTCACGGACTCGGGCCGGCTGCCGAAGAACACCGGCCCGCTGCCGCGCCGGGGCCGGCCACCGAAGGACCCGGCACCGGAGTGACAGGCAGGGGGGGGGAGGGGCCGGAGCGGTGCTCCGGCC
>NZ_JBHXRV010000105.1:0-4245 GCF_042716745.1 Streptomyces sp. NPDC058663 | reverse complement strand
GGGCGGGCCCGCCGCCCCCCCCCCCCCGCCCCGGCGCGGACTTCCTCTCCGGGGTGCTACATGCGCCAAGGCCGCTACCCCTCGGACACCACCGACGCCGAATGGGCACTGATCGAACCCCTGCTGCCGGTCCCGGCCTGCGAAACCCCGCGCGGGGGCCGGCCGGAGAAGCACCCGCGCCGGGAGATCGTGGACGCGATCCGCTATGTCGTGGACACCGGCTGCAAATGGCGGGCCATGCCCTCCGACTTCCCGCCCTGGCGCACAGTCTGGGGCTGCATGGCGAGGTGGGCCGCCTGCGGAGTCGTCGGACAGATCCGCGACGAGCTCTCCGCCCGCATCCGCCGCGAGCTGGGCAAAGGCCCCCGGGCGGTCGCCACGATCATCGACTCGCAGTCCGTGAAAGCGGCCTCGACCGTGACCCGGGAGTCCCGCGGCTACGACGCGGGCAAGAAAATCAACGGCCGCAAGCGGCACCTCGTCGTCGACACCCGTGGTCTGCCCTTGCTCGTCATGGTCACCCCCGCCGACCTCCACGACTCCGCCGCAGCGAAGGAAGTCCTCTTCCGGCTCCGCCTGATGCACCCGGAAATCACGATCGTCTGGGCCGACCGAGCCTATGCAGGGAAGCTCGTGACCTGGGCAAAACGGCACCTCAACCTGACGATCAAAACCGTCAGCAGGCCCAAGGACACCACCGGCTTCGTCGTCATCCCTCGCCGTTGGGTCGTCGAACGCTCCCTTGCCTGGATCATGAACGCCCGCCGCCACGCGAGGGACTACGAACGACTCGTCCAACACTCCGAAACCCTCATCACCTGGGCCGCCATCACCCTCATGACCCGCCGCATCACGCGTTGACAACGCGTCATGCGCCTCTTCCCGAGCTGGCCTACAGACCGATGACGACCGGGGTTTCGGGAGCCCCCTTAGATATCAGCTCATCGAGAACCGCAGCCAGGTCCCGTGGGCCGAACAGCTCCGGCCCTTGGTATGCGTCGATCTCGTTCAATCGCCACCATCGGAACGACGTGAGGTGCTCGGCAGCAAGCTCAGCCGGCGACAGGCTGCCAGCCGGCTCGAACGCCTCGGCACGGACCAGGAAATAGTCGTTGATGACACCGTCATGGCCTGACGCATACTCCGGCCCGATGAGCCGTTGGTGCCATACATGACGCAATGGCCCCTCAAAGGCGAGCCCGACCTCCTCGACCAGTTCGCGTCTCAGCGCTGAGTCCGCCGACTCCCCCTCCTCGATCCCACCCCCGGGAGTTATCCAGACAACCGCGCCCGGAAGCACACACCGGCACAGCAGAACTCGGTCTTCCTCATCCAGGACGACCGCACGCGCCGAGTGACGCAAGTTAAGTGAAGACATGATCAAACACTACGCGCAGCTTCCTTATGAGCCCGCAAGGAAGAGAAACAGCTACTAAGGGGCATGGCCCGCCGGTAGGCGGCGGTGCGCTCGTGCTAGAGCGGCTCAGGACGTTGCACTGGCTGTGCGCTGCCGAGGACCAACACCAGGTGCCCGGAGCAGCAGATGGGTGCTTCCCCACTGTCTACAGCGCTGTAGGCGCGTCCGCTGTGATATCGAAGGTCGCCACCCACGACTGGAAGTCATGCTGCAGACTGATTGCTGAGAAGGTCAGCCGCACGGGGTGCACATATCCGTGTTTGCTTTCGGAACTTTTGAGAGAAGTCGGGGGCCCGTAATGGGACGTGCCTTTGAGGTCATGTTCTTTCTGCTGCTGGTAATATTCTTGCCGTTGGGTGTTCTGGCCTACCTGGTGGGCAGAAGATTCTCGCCGCGGTCCGGCTGGTGGCTGGGCGCCTTCGCGGCAGGTGCGACCTTAGTCGCCTTCTGGGCCGTCACACCGAGCAATGGCTGGAATGCCACGACGCCGACTCCGCCAGTTATCCACGGCAATCCGTATAAACCGGGCTCCGCAGAGCACGCCGACTACATTCAGGGTCGCGACTTCGCGGCCCGTCTGGCCGAAAAGGGCCTAGGCCCTGGCTCCGGTATGTCAGATAACGTAGGTCGTTGGTGTACCGAGCATCTGACGGCCCAGACCCCCAGAGTTCGGGTAACCCCAGCAATGGAGCAGGGGTGCATGGGGAAGGCCCGGTAGAGAGGACGATGGCACCAGCCGGTAGGCCCGCGTGGAGCCTCTTCGGGAGAAGGGCTCCCGAAACGGGGCCGGTGGCTGTCGTACTCGGTCGGGATGACCATCACCGACGCCATTCACCAAGCCGTCTTGAAGATCCCCGCCTACACCTGGACGCCCGGCGTCGAGCCCAGCGGCGAGATCCGCGACGGCGCCTGGACCGCGGAGCTCGACCGCGACGTCCTCAAGGGCTGACCGGGAGGGATGCGGCTGATCGTCCGCAAGGAACGGCCTTACCCCGGCGCCCAGTTGCGGTTCACCGACGCCGGCGGACTGGGGCTCACCGTGTTTGCCACCGACACCACCGACTACGTCCCGATCACGGCCTGGAACTGCGGCACTGCCAGCGCGCCCAGGCCGAGGACCGTATCCACAACGCGCGATCCACCGGCCTGCGCAACCTGCCCTTCCACGACACCGCGCAGAACCAGATCTGGCTGGAGGTCGACCAGCTCGCCCTCGACCTGCTGGCCTGGCTGCCGATCCTCGCCCTGACCGGCAAGCCGAGGCTCTGGGAGTCCCGGCGCCTGCGACTGCGGCTGTTCTCCGCCGCCGCTCAGCTCGTCACCACCGCACGCTGGCGGCAACTGAGATCCACCCGCCGCTGGCCCTGGACCGACGCGATCCAGCGACTCGACGCACTCTCGAACCGTGGATGACCAGCAGCAACGGCCCGTCCCAACGAACTCGAACCACCGGCCGGAACCGTGGCGCCCGGCGCACGCCCGACGCGACAGCCGGGCCATCGGCCTACCCCTCACCGACCCGACAAGCCGAAACGGACCGCCGGAGAATCCGGCGACCCGTCACTGAGCCTCTTTCATCCTGTGCTGGAGGGTGAAATGAGCTGGTCAGCGGGTGTGGTGACGAGGCAGGGCCCCTCGTCGTTGGCGTGGTGATTCCACTCATCACACCGGCGACTGAAGGGGCCCTGTTGGTTCCGTATCCTGCCATGCTCGACGTCCCGCACGAGCTCGTCGAGCATGTGGCCTGGCTGCTGCACGAGCACCGCCAGACCCGTAACACCCGGTGGCGCAAGCTCGGATGCTTCAAGCAGGCATTTCTCACGCTGGTGCACTTGCGGAAGAACGAGACGTTCTCGCAGCTCGGAGCGGGTTTCGGGATATCGCAGGCCACCGCTTGGCGGTACGTCGACGAGACGCTGAATGTCCTGGCCGGCTGGGCGCCCGGTCTCTACGAAGCACTCACCGGCCTCGGTGAAGGCGACCACGTCATCGTTGACGGCACTTTGATCCCCACCGACCGGATCGCAGCCGACGAGCCGTACTACTCGATGAAGCACCGCCGGCACGGCATGAACGTGCAGGTCATCGCCCGTCCCGACGGCACACCGTTGTGGTTTTCGCGCGCGGCACCGGGCCGCACCCACGACCTGACCGCAGCCCGGGCCCACGGCATCGTCCAGGCCTGCCTGACCCGGCAGATCCTCGTTCTCGCAGACCGTGCCTACCAGGGCGCCGGCGCAACAGTCCGCACCCCGTACAAGAACCACCGCGAACAGCCCGAGCATTACCAGCAGTTCAACCGCGACCACGCACGGCTGAGAGCTCCCGGGGAACGGGCCTTCGCACAACTGAAGCCCTGGCGCATCCTCCGCCGAGCCCGATGCTCCACCCGCCGCATCGGCACCATCGTCCAAGCCGTCCACACCCTGCTGACCTGCAACTATTCAGGATGAAAGAGGCTCACTGAAGCCGGGTTCGCAAACGTGCGCGTCGAGTCGATCGGGCCACACATCTGGCCGGGGTGGGACCTTTGGCTCAGCCAGTGGTGGGCACCGGGAACCTGGCCGCGGAACTTCCTGCACGCCTACGAGCACCACATCCTCGACTACTACCTGCTCACAGCAGACCGGCCCGGACGGAACGCCGACGCCGTGAAAGCCACCGAGGCTCCGGGGTCGTGATGATCCGTCCCCGGGCAGCGGAGGACGTGCGGAAGGCGACGCGGACATGGCGCTAGGGCCTGTGTGATGTCGTGATCAATCGGTGGTTTTCAGTAGGTCGTCGATCCAGATCATCGAGGCGCGGAGGTGGAGGCCGGCGAGGTAGCT
>NZ_JBHXRV010000104.1:0-5560 GCF_042716745.1 Streptomyces sp. NPDC058663 | reverse complement strand
CCTGCGTGTCCGGGCGACCGCTTCGCGGCCTCCCGGACTCTGGTGCTCCGCACCAGCAACTCGCCTGCTCCGCAGTCGAGTTGGCCCGCTTCGCGAGGGCTGGCTACGGCAGAGGGCGGCCTGGGCCGGTGGGCTCGATTGCACAGAGTAACCAACTTCCCTGCGCCGTCCCGACCCGGGGGCGGTGGTGGGAACCGTTCCTGTCGGTGCGTCAAAAATGGACTCCCGATCAAATGGACCCTCCTGACGCACCCCCTCCCAACCCCGCCACCGTCCACCCCACCCGCTCACCCAACCTGCACACCCCCTCTGAACTGCACAAACACCCGCACCCCATCCGCCGACTCGCACCCAACACCCCACCCACACACCAAACTGATACACCGTCAGGCACCGCATTCGAATTCAGCACCCCCGCGAGCAGAAACCAGACCACCCGACCCGAACCCCACCCACCACAATCCGAACCCACCCCCGAATTCCATGAATTCCAGGTCACCAATTCACGCCACACGAATTCAACGACCCCGAATAACCGCCCCGGAAAGAGAACTGACGCCGGGCACAGGCACCGCCCAAATGACCTCCAGGCCCCCAGTACCCCGACTTGACCCCGCTCCCCGGCCCGCCCCACGGAGGGCGGTGTGCGGCGCGGCGGGCGAGCCTCGCGAGCCCGGCCCGGAAGAAGAACCTGCTGCCCGACCCCCGAGCGGCGTCCTGTGCTGCTGCCCCGCCCTTTTCCCAGGGGTGGCGGGACAGGAGGCTGTGAGGGGGTTGTCAGGGTTTTCCCAGGCGCCAACCACGGGTGCTGACCTGGGGAAACGCGCCCGTTACCCAGATGGGTGCGCAACGGGTAAGGCAAGGGCTAAGGCAACCCCTAAGGCAACGGGTAAGGCAACGGGCGCGGGCAGTGCGGCCCGGGGCGATGCTGCGGCGCGGGCGAGCCCCGCGAGCCCGGCCCGGAAGAAGAACCTGCCGCCCGGCCCCCGAGCAGCTTCCTGGACTGCTGCCCCGCCCTTTTCCCCAGGGGTGGCGGGACAGGAGGCTGTGAGGGGGTTGTCAGGATTCGCCGACGTACTGACCACGGGGGCTGACCTGGGGAAACGTCGCGCCGACGCGAAACCGATGTCAGGGGTTCCGTCAGGGGTTCCGTCAGGGGTTCTGTCAGGTGCTGTGGCAGGGGTTCTGTCAGGGGGCTGTGCCCACGGCCTGCATCTCGTGGAGGTCCAGGGTGAACGGTGTCTGCCGGGTTTCGGTGAAGGTGCCCGTCTCGCCGGTGCCGCCGACGACCTGCCAGTCCACCGTCCAGGTCGAGGTGGCGGTGCCCCGGTAGGGCTGCCCGAGAGGGCGCGCGAGGCGGGTGTACCGGTGGCCGCAGTCCGGGGAGGGGGATGTGCCCCGGGCCGGGGAGTACGGGGTGCCCGGTCCGGGGCAGGTGACCGTGGTGCCGTCGCCCATGGTCCAGGCGATTGAGGTGACCGTCGCCGTCGCGGAGACCGTCACGCCGCCGGCCGTCGCGGTCGCGGTGGTCGGCCCGTACGTGGACTCGGTCGGCTCCACCCACATCCACACCGGCAGCCCGATCAGGTACGGCCGCCCGGGCTTTGGGCTAGCCACCTTCGGACCGTCCAGGCGCGCCGCGTCGATCGCCTGCTGCGCCACGACCTCCGGGTCGATCGCGGGCGCGGCCGGGGCCGGGGCCGCGCCGTCCGCGATCCAGACCGGGCGGGAGGTCTGGGTGTCGTCGCACACCGCGATCCAGATCGCGCCCTTGCCCGGCTTGCGGCCCTCCCACAGCGGACTGCCCGCCGGGGGCTGCGGCGTGACTTTCTCGTAGGTACAGGTGGGCGGCTGCCCGCCCGTGGACCTCTTCGGCGGTTTCGCCGACGAAACTCCAGCGGCCCCGGACGAGCCGGCCAACCCTGGCGACGAGGAGGAGTCGGCGGCGCACACCGTCACGGAGAACACGCTGCCGCGCCCGCACGTGGCCTGCCCGCCGTTCACCGTCGGGCCGTCGTCGGCCTGCGCGGCCGGGGCGAGCACCGCCGCCAGGAGCACGGAGGCAACCGCGGACTGGACCGGGCGCCTCAGCACGTGCGGGACCCGTCTGGCGTGTAGTCGGTGACCATCCACCGGCCGCCGTCCCACCGCTCCACCGTCGCCGTCGCCACGTACCGCAGCGGCTGCTGCGTCGGCAGGGGCAGCACCTTGCCCGTGCGGGTGTCGACCGTCTCCCACTTCGACAGGTCCACGCAGTCCTGCACCGTCGCGGCCGGCACCTTCGCCCGCAGATCCAGCCCGGTCACCTTCGGAGCGTGCCCCAGCTCGCCCCTCATCACGGTGTCCGTCTTCTTCATGTGCCGCAGATCCATCCGGAACTTCCCCAGCGCGGTCAGCGTCGCGTACTTCGCCAGGTCCGTCCCGTCCGGTGACGCCTTGCGGTACGCCCGCGCCTGCTCCACCCACATCGACCGGTAGGCGCCCAGCACCGCCGTCTTGTGCGCCGCATCCGGATCTGCCGGAGCTGTCGACCGGGCCGGGGGCGCCGCAGCCGCTGAGGGGGCCTCAGGCGCCGCCGGAGCACCGGCGTCTCCCCTGCATCCCGCCAGGGCCAGGACGAGCGCGAGCGCGCCGCCTGCCGCCGTCAGCCGTGCCGTCGTGCCCATGTACCAGCCACCCCCGGGGTGATCACCTACGCGGACGATCACCGTAACGGTACGCATCCGTTCCGTCACAAGCCCGACGCTGCCGGAGCCGGGTACCGCCCCGCTGAGGGGTTACCGGTTACCGGTTACAGGCCCCGCGCACACACGGTTTCGCGCTGCTCAGGGGGAGACGGCAGGGCCCCGGAGCGCCTGTAACCGGTAACCGGCGCTCCCGGGCCCTGCCCGAGCGTCCACCGGCGGTCGAGGGCGCGGGCCAGTGCGTTGCCGGTCTTCCCGTGGTTAGTGCCGTGGTAAGTCCGTGTCCGCCCTCAGCGCGGTACTAACCATGGTACTAACCACGGCACTAACCACGGCTCTTGACGGACTAACCACGGCAGGTCAGCGGGGTGCAGACGGACCCGACATCACCGGGTGTCTCTCACTGCGAGACACCGGCCGCTCGCGGTACAGAGCACCGGGCCCATCTGATTTGTATGACTGCTTGCGGTGGCCTGCGGCGGGGCGGGACATCGAGGCGGTGTCCCCTCTGGCAACATTCGTTCTGTCCGAGTACCCGTCCTGGGGAAGCCAACGGAGGAACTGCCACATGGCACCCGTTCAGCATGCCGCGATCGATACTGCGCGCCGTCGCGCGAAAGTGATCTCGATCTTTCAGCAGAAGGGCGGCGCGGGGAAGTCCACCATCGCCGTCAATGCCGCCGCCGTGATGGGCGAGAACAACCCGCCCACGAAGGTGGACGGCCCGTGCCCGGTCGTCGCAGTCGGGATCGACTTGCAGGGCTCCTTGGAGTCGTGGGCGCGCAAGGTGCCGGATGACCGGCTCCCTTTCGATTACGTCGTCACGCGCGGGAAGCTGGGGGAGCTGCCTGAGTTGGTGGGCGACCCCGAGGTGCTGCGCGTCATCGTGGACACCCCCGGTTTCGCGGACATCGACCCGGACGCCGATCCCGACGCGCTCGATCCTCTGGGGACGGGCCCGGCCGCGGAGGCGATGCGCGAGGTCCTGGAGCACACCGATCTGGCCCTGGTGCCGATCGTGCCGGTGGAGACGCTCACTCACAGCCCGGCCGAGTTCACCATCGAGCGGCTGCTGCGGCCGCGCAACATCCCCTTCCGCATCGTGATCAACAACTGGGACTCCGGCACGGACCGCACGAAGGCGGATCTGCGGGAGATGCAGGAGTGGTGTGAGGTCCGGGGCTACCCGTACGTGTCGCAGCCGATCCGCCGCTACAAGCTGCACGCGCAAGCTCCGGACAAGGGGCTGACGGTCATCCAGTACCCGGAGTCCGGGACCGCGCTGCGCGCCCGTGAGGACTTCTACAAGCTGGCTCTGGGCATCGAGGGGCTGATCTGATGGGCAGGCAGCGAGGCGCTTCCGCGCAGGAGCAGTTCGACTACAAGAGCGCCGTCGACATGGCCAAGGCGCTGAAGCCGTTGCGCCGGCCGCTCTCCCAGCAGCCGACCACGCTCACATCTGAGGAGCAGCAGCAGCTGGCCCAGTGCCGGGCGGCCGTCGACACCCTCCAGTGGGCGTTCTGGCTGGCGGGCAAGGCGTTGGAGAGCATCCGGGAAGGCAAGCTCTACCGGGCCGATGCCCCGACGTTCGAGGAGTTCGTCTGGCAGTACTGGCGGATGAGCAAGGCGCAGGCGAACAAACTGATCCGGACGTGGAAGATCGCGGAAGCCGTGTTCGAAAACCTGTCGAACGGTTTGGCTCCAATTGGAGCCAAACCGAAGGGCAGCCCCGCACCGGGCCCGACCGCGGAGCAGGCGCTGCGGCAGATGAACCAGGCCCAGGTGTGGGAGCTGGTGCCGCTCGCGAAGGCCTGGGGCACCGAAGCAGCGGTAGCCGTGTACCGGACCGTGATCGAGACCGGCGGCCCCGAGGTGACGGCCAAGGTCGTCAAGAGCACCGTCGACGCGCTGCCCACTCACGACAACTACGAACCGGGCGCGGTCGCCGCGCTCGTCCGCGAGCATGTCGCCTCCCTGAGCGGCGCGGAGACGGACGGGCCGGACGAAGAACCGACCGTCGACTTCACGGTGCAGGCGCAGCGGGCGGTGTCGGCCCGCTGGGTACAGCGGCTGGCCTCACGGAACACCGCCGACGCCCACCGTTTCCTTGATGAGGTCCAGGCACAGGTCGACAAGATCCGCGCGCAGCTCCCGCCAGCGGGATAGCCGGGCGCGGCTCCTCACACTGTGAGGAGCCGCGGTCCCCGACCGGTGGCCCCTCTTATGCACCCGTGGTGTTCCCCAGGGGAACAGCCGAGACCGGACCTGAGGGGTGTTCCCCAGGGGAACAGCCGAGACCGGACCTGAGGGGTGTTCCCCAGGGGAACAGCGAGACCAGTTCCAACGCGTGCACGCGGGCCCGGCGTTGCGCGGCACGCTTCCGGGCAGCGGACAACGGCTCAGCGCGGCGCCGGGTCAGCGCTGGATCCCTTGGTAACCGGGGCCGAGTCCGCGGCGCTGGGGTCGGCTTCCTGGCCGGCCGGGGGCGGTACGGGGAAACGGAATGACGGGCACCGGAGACGGGTTGGGGGTTGCCCCCTGGTCGGCGGTGTACGAGTCGAGGTGGTGTCGGAGGCGGGCGGCCGCGAGGACGGCCGGGGCCAGAAGGCGGGCGGCATCGGCATCGAGGTGGCCGAGCGCCCCGAGCAGGACGTCGAGCGCGTCGAGGGCGTCGTCGGTGCCGCCCGCGTCGGCCGGCCAGCCGGTGGCGACCGCGTCCGCGAGGGCGCACACGGCGTCGGCGGCCGCGTCGGCGAGAGCGGGTACGGGGCTGGCGGAGTGCGAGGACGTCGTCATTAGACGTCCAACGATCCGCCCGTGGTGGGTACCCCGGGTACCCGGGGGATCCCCCCACGGCGCGGGGGGGGGGGTGTGGC
>NZ_JBHXRV010000103.1:0-9380 GCF_042716745.1 Streptomyces sp. NPDC058663 | reverse complement strand
CCTCAAGGGTCGCGGCCCGCGCTTCTTGCCGTCACTCGCCGGCCGTCGCTCCGAGGCTACTCGCTGCCGCCCGGGCCGCCGGACGGCCCCGGGGCGGTACCCCCGGGCTCGCCGGTCTCGTCCCCCTCCGGGGGACCCTCGTCCGTGCCCGCCGCCCGGGGCTTCTTCGGCGGCCTCCCCGGCCGACCGCCCGCCGTGTCGCGCAGATACGCCTCACCACCGTCCGTGGCGTGGCTGGGGCCGCCCTCGCCGGGGCCCGGGCCGGCCGCGGGGTCCCGCCGGCGCAGATAGCGTTCGAATTCGCGGGCGATGGCCTCGCCGGACGCCTCCGGGAGGTCCGCGGTGTCCCGTGCCTCCTCCAGGGACTGCACGTACTCGGCCACCTCGCTGTCCTCGGCCGCCAGCTGGTCCACACCCACCTGCCACGCCCGCGCGTCCTCCGCCAGCTCGCCGAGCGGGATGCGCAGCCCCAGCAGGTCCTCCAGCCGGTTCAGCAGGGCGAGCGTCGCCTTGGGGTTGGGCGGCTGCGAGACGTAGTGCGGGACGGCCGCCCACAGGCTCACCGCGGGAACGCCGGCGTGCGTGCACGCCTCCTGGAGGATGCCGACGATGCCCGTGGGGCCCTCGTACCGCGTCTCCTCCAGGTCCATGGTGCGTGCCAGGTCCGGATCGGAGGTGACCCCGCTGACCGGGACCGGCCGGGTGTGCGGGGTGTCGCCGAGCAGCGCGCCCAGGATCACCACCATCTCCACGCCCAGCTCGTGCGCGAAGCCCAGGATCTCGTTGCAGAACGAGCGCCACCGCATGGACGGCTCGATGCCGCGCACCAGCACCAGGTCGCGCGGTGTGTCGCCGCCGGTGCGGATCACCGACAGCCGCGTCGTCGGCCAGGTGACCTTCCGTACCCCGTTCTCCAGGAAGACGGTCGGCCGGTTGACCTGGAAGTCGTAGTAGTCCTCGGCGTCGAGCGCCGCGAACACCTCGCCCTTCCACTCCCGGTCCAGATGCGCGACCGCGGCCGAGGCGGCGTCGCCGGCGTCGTTCCAGCCTTCGAACGCGGCCACCATGACCGGGTCGACCAGCTCGGGAACCCCGTCGAGCTCGATCACCCAGCGCCTCCTTCTTCCGACTTCATCGGGTGTTCCCCCTGTCCAGGGACCCACCTTACGCATGCGGGAAGCGTGCCCTCAGGGCACTGAATCAATCGAAATCGGCCGGATCGGAGAGATCCGATCTTCATCGGTCGAAGCCGCCGCCCCACAGGTCCCCCCGCCCGTACGGGCCCCGGGCCGGGCAGCGCGCTAGAGCGTCGAGCGCAGCCACTGCTCCACGCTCGCGATGTGCACGGTGGCCCACGACCTCGCCGCCTCCGCGTCCCGGTCGCGCAGCGCCGCCAGGATCGCCCGGTGCTCGCGCAGGGTGCGGCTGAGGGCGTCCTCCTGGGTCAGCCCCCGCCAGATCCGGGCCCGGGTGGTGGGCCCCGAGAGCCCGTCGAGGAGGGAGCACAGGACCGAGTTCCCGGAACCCTGCACGATGGAGCGGTGGAACTCCAGGTCGGCCGCGACCAGCTCCTCCACCGAGGGGTCCGTGCCGAGGTCCGTCAACCGGGCCTCCAGCGCGTCCAGTTCCTCATCGGTCAGCCGCTCGCAGGCCATCGCCGTGGCGGCGGGCTCCAGGATCCTGCGTACCGCGAGGAACTCCAGCACCGTGTCGTCGCGGTGGAAGTCCACCACGAAGCTCAGCGCCTCCAGCAGCAGCTGCGGGTCCAGACTGGTGACGTACGTGCCGTCGCCCTGCCGCACGTCCAGGATCCGGATCAGCGACAGCGCCCGCACCGCCTCCCGCAGCGAGTTGCGCGACAGGCCCAGCTCGGCCGCCAGCTCGCTCTCCTTGGGCAGCCGGTCGCCCGGCCGCAGCGCACCCGAGACGATCATGGCCTTGATGCGTTCGATGGCTTCGTCGGTGACGGCCATGGACGACCTCCTGCTCCCGCCCGGCACCGCCGCCAGACCTCCGACCTATCCTCGCACGGCGAAGGGCGGACCCCCAAGGAGTCCGCCCTTCGTCCCAGGCGTCGGCCAAGGCTCTGACCTGGTCCGATCAGGTCAGCTCTCGCGCGAGAGCACCCGCTCGACCTTCGCCCGCACGTCGTCCGTGGCCAGGCCCCGGATCGTCAGCGTGGTGCGGCGGCGCAGCACGTCGTCCGCGGTCTCGGCCCACTCGTGGTCCCGGGCGTAGACGACCTGCGCCATGATCTCCGGGGCGTCCGGGTGGATGCGCTCGGCCAGCGCCGGGTCGTCGCTCGCCAGCCGGGCGATGTCGAAGGACAGCGAACCGTAGTGCGTGGCCAGGTGACGGGCGGTCTCCGGGGACATCCGCGGACCGGGCGTCCCGCCGTCCACCAGCAGCCGGTGGGCGACCGCGTTGGGGTTCGAGATGCCCGGCAGCGGCAGCTTCTTGGGCAGGTGCGAGATCGGCTCCATGTCCTCGCCCAGCGGGTGGCCGGGGAGGGCGGCGAGCTTGTTCATCACCGTGCGGCCGATGTGGCGGAAAGTCGTCCACTTGCCGCCGGCCACCGACAGCATGCCGCCGCGGCCCTCGGTGACGACCGTCTCGCGCTTGGCCTTCGAGGTGTCGCCGGGACCGCCCGGCAGCACCCGCAGACCCGCGAAGGAGTACGTGATCAGGTCCCGCGACAGCTGCTGGTCGCGGATGGAGAACGCGGCCTCGTCGAGGATCTGGGCGATGTCCTTCTCGTTCACCGCGACATCGCCCGGGTCGCCCTCGTACTCCTCGTCGGTGGTGCCCAGCAGGAGCTGGTCCTCCCACGGCAGCGCGAAGGTGATCCGGTACTTGTCGATCGGGGTGGCCAGCGCGGCCTTCCACGGCGCGGTCCGCTTCAGGACCAGGTGCGCGCCCTTGGAGAGCCGAATGGAGGGCGCCGAGTGGGGGTCCTCCAGCTTGCGCAGGTGGTCCACCCACGGCCCGGTCGCGTTCAGCACCAGACGGGCGTCCACACCGAACTCGGTGCCGTCCATCCGGTCCTTGAGCTCCGCACCCGTGACCCGGCCGTGCGTGAAGCGCAAGCCCTTGACCTCGGCGTGGTTGAGGACGGTGGCGCCCGCCTCGACGGCCGCGCGGACCGTCATCAGCGCCATCCGCGAGTCGTTCATCTGGTCGTCGCCGTAGACCGCGACGGCCTTCAGGTTGTCCGTACGCAGCTCGGGGACGTCACGTGCCGCCCGGGACGGCGATATGACGTGACCCACTCCGTCGCCGAAGGCGGACAGCGCGGAGTAGGCGAAGACGCCCGCGCCGAGCTTGGCCGCGCCGTGCGGGCCGCCCTTGTAGACGGGGAGGTAGAAGGTGAGCGGGTTCGCCAGGTGGGGGGCGACGTCCTTGGACACCGCCCTGCGCTCGAAGTGGTTCTCCGCGACCAGCTTGACCGCTCCGGTCTGGAGGTAGCGGAGCCCGCCGTGGAGCAGCTTCGAGGAGGCGGAGGAGGTGGCGCCGGCGAAGTCGCCGGCGTCCACCAGGGCCACCCGCAGTCCGGACTGCGCGGCATGCCAGGCGGTGGAGATGCCCAGGATGCCACCGCCGATCACCAGGAGGTCGTACGTCGCCTTGGAAAGCCGCTCCCGGGTCTCGGCGCGGCTCGCGGTCGAACCGTCGGCCGGTCGCGCCCCGGGGGCCGGGACGCTCTGCAGGGTGGTCATGTCGATTACTCCTCGTCCTCGATCCAGCCCATGGTCCGCTCGACGGCCTTGAGCCAGCTCTTGTACTCACGGTCCCGCGTGTCCGCGTCCATGCGGGGGGTCCATTCGGCGGCCCTGCGCCAGTTGGCGCGCAGCTCGTCGGTGCTGGACCAGAAGCCGACCGCGAGGCCGGCCGCGTAGGCAGCGCCGAGACAGGTGGTCTCGGCGACCATCGGACGGACGACGGGGGCGTCCAGGAAGTCCGACAGGGTCTGCATCAGCAAGTTGTTGGAGGTCATGCCGCCGTCGACCTTGAGAGCCGCCAGCTCGACGCCGGAGTCCTTGGTCATGGCGTCGGTGATCTCACGGGTCTGCCAGGCGGTCGCCTCCAGGACGGCACGGGCGATGTGCGCCTTGGTGACGTACCGGGTGAGACCGGCGATCACACCGCGGGCGTCCGAGCGCCAGTACGGGGCGAACAGACCGGAGAAGGCGGGCACGATGTACGCGCCGCCGTTGTCGTCGACGCTGGAGGCCAGCGTCTCGATCTCGGCCGCGGTCTTGATCATGCCCATCTGGTCGCGCATCCACTGGACGAGCGATCCCGTGACGGCGATCGACCCTTCCAGCGCGTACACCGGCTTCTGGTCGCCGATCTGGTACCCGACGGTCGTCAGCAGGCCGTTGTACGAGTTCACGGGCGCGTCACCGGTGTTCATGAGCATGAACGTGCCGGTGCCGTACGTCGACTTCGCCTCGCCCTCGGAGAAGCAGGTCTGGCCGAACAGGGCCGCCTGCTGGTCACCGAGCGCGGACGCCACGGGCACGCCGGCGAGCACACCGTCGGCGGCGGTGCCGTACACCTCGGCGGAGGACCTGATCTCCGGGAGGACGGCGGCCGGGATGTCCATGGACTGCAGGATCTTCTCGTCCCAGGTCATGGAGTGCAGGTTCATCAGGAGGGTGCGCGAGGCGTTGGTGACGTCGGTGACGTGCACGCCGCCGTTCACACCGCCGGTCAGGTTCCAGATGACCCAGGAGTCCATGGTGCCGAAGAGGATCTCGCCGGCCTCGGCGCGCTCCCGCAGGCCCTCGACGTTGTCCAGCAGCCAGCGGATCTTGGGGCCGGCGAAGTAGCTGGCCAGCGGGAGGCCGGTCTCGCGGCGGAAACGATCCTGCCCGACGTTGCGGCCGAGCTCCTTGCACAGGGCGTCGGTGCGGGTGTCCTGCCAGACGATGGCGTTGTGCACCGGCTCACCGGTCGCCTTGTCCCACATCATCGTGGTCTCGCGCTGGTTGGTGATGCCGATCGCCTTGACGTCGGCGGACGAGATGCCCGCCTTGACGACCGCGCTCGCCACGACCTCCTGGACGTTCTCCCAGATCTCGGTCGCGTCGTGCTCCACCCAGCCCGGCTTCGGGAAGATCTGCTCGTGCTCCTTCTGGTCGACCGAGACGATCCGGCCGTCCTTGTCGAAGACGATGCAGCGGCTGGAGGTGGTGCCCTGGTCGATGGCCGCGATGAACGGTCCTGCGGTGTGTGCGTCGCTCACGGTGTGCTCCTCGAAGTCTTGTCTCGTACGGCTCTGTCGCGTGCGGGCGGGGCTCAGGCGAAGGCGAGCTGGTAGATGCCGCCCGCCAGCGCGCCGCCGATCAGGGGGCCGACGACCGGCACCCAGGCGTAGCCCCAGTCGGAGCCGCCCTTGTTGGGCAGCGGGAGCAGAGCATGCACGATGCGCGGGCCGAGGTCACGGACCGGATTGATGGCGTAACCGGTCGGACCGCCGAGCGAGAGGCCGATGCCCACGACGACGAAGGCGGTGATCATCGCGCCCATGACGCCGGGGCCCTTGGGGTCGGCGGGCAGCACGCCCCCGATGGTCGACTGGGTCAGGATGGCCAGGACCAGCACGGTGGTGGCGATGATCTCGGTGGCGACGTTCTGCACGGCGTTGCGGATCTCGGGGCCCGTGGAGAAGACGCCCAGGACCGGACCGGCCTTCGGGGCGGCCTTCTGGTCGACCATGCCCTCGTCGGCGGGCTGCGCCGCGAGGATCTCCGCGTCCGTGAGGTGGTCGCGGAACTGGCCGGCGTACGTCGCCCAGACCAGCAGCGCACCGACCATCGCGCCGAGGAGCTGACCGGCGAAGTAGACCGGCAGGTCGCCCCAGGGGGTGGCGCCCTTGACCGCGAGACCGACGGTGACCGCCGGGTTCAGGTGGGCACCGGAGAGCCCGCCGGAGATGTAGGCGGCGGTCAGTACGGCGAAGCCCCACCCGAAGGTGATGGCGAGCCAGCCGGCGTTGAACGCCTTCGAGCGCTTGAGCGTGACGGCCGCGCACACGCCGCCGCCCAGCAGGATGAGCACGGCGGTACCGATGGTCTCGCCGGTGAAGATGTCGAGGCTGGACACCCGCGACTCCTTTGTCCTTCGTCCAGGTTCAGAGTCCTCGATGAGGACCCAGCCGGTTCCTGGCCTTGTCACACTCTAACCCGTATTGCCGGTAGGTGTTCGACAATGCCGACCGATGAACGGCAGTTTTCACCCCCGTTACCAGGACGTCAAGGGTTCTGTGATCCTGCTTGCATCCGGCGTCCCGACAGCCGCGGAGCGGGTGGGGGCCGGGCCGGGGGTGCGTTCAGAACCGCCCGGCGCCCAGATCCCGCGACACCGCCCGCGCGCAGTCGCGCACCGCGGCGATCAGCTCCGGTTTCAACTCGCCACCGGGGCAGATCCGTTCGACCGCACCCGCCACACCGACCGCGCCCACCGGCATCCGCCGCCGGTCGTGGATCGGGGCGGCGATCGACGCCACGCCCTCCCAGGTCTCCTCCACGTCGGCGGCCCAGCCGCGGGCCCGGGTGAGGTCGAGCACTCCCTCGAAATCGGCCTCCGAGGTCAGGGTGCGGGCCGTGAGCTGCTCCCGGGGGCCCTCCACCGCCTCGGTGTGCGCCACCGGGTCGTACGCGGAGAGCACCTTGCCCAGCGCGGTGCTGTGCAGCGGCTGCATCGCCCCCACCTCCAGCACCTGGCGGCTGTCGTCCGGGCGGAAGACGTGGTGCACGATCAGTACGCCCTGCTGGTGCAGCACCCCCAGATACACGCTCTCGCCGCTGGACCTGGCCAGGTCGTCGGTCCATACCAGGGCGCGGGCCCGCAGCTCGTGCACGTCCAGGAAGCTGTTGCCCAGGCGCAGCAGCTCGGCGCCCAGCTGGTAGCGGCCGGAGGCCGGGTCCTGCTCGACGAACCCCTCGTGCTGGAGGGTGCGCAGAATGCCGTGAGCGGTGCCCTTGGCCAGGCCCAGGGCCGTGGCCACGTCCGACAGGCCGAGCCGCCGGTCACCGCCCGCGAGCAGTCGCAGCATGGCTGCCGCCCGTTCCAGCGACTGGATGTTGCGAGCCATCGCCCGTTCACCTCCACTGGTTTCGACGAATTTCGGGTGCGTTCACCCGGACAAACCCAGGCGTTCGACAATGCTGAACAGTATCGGCCGATGCCGACCCCTGTCACAGGAACCCTCGGACGGGACGGCACCCCGCCGCCGCACCCCGGCATGTATATCCGTCCACCCGGCGATACACCCGCACACTCCTGGGACCTGCCCGCTACCCTGACCGGGTGCGCCTGCCGCCGGGCAGACGCAAAGCCGACAGCCGTCGCAACCCTGGGAGCACATCCATGGCCTCGTTGCCGAACGCCACGACCGACGCCAGCACCCGAGCCGAAGCCCTCCGTGAGGCGCTTGCCACCCGAGTAGTGGTCGCCGACGGCGCGATGGGCACGATGCTCCAGGCCCAGGACCCCACACTCGAGGACTTCCAGGACCTCGAAGGCTGCAACGAGGTCCTCAACATCACGCGCCCGGACATCGTCCGCAACGTGCACAAGGAGTACTTCGCGGTCGGTGTCGACTGCGTCGAGACCAACACCTTCGGCGCCAACCACTCGGCGGCCAACGAGTACGACATCGCCGAGCGGATCGTCGAACTCTCCGAGGCGGGCGCCCGGATCGCCCGCGAGGTCGCCGACGAATTCACCGCAGGGGACGGCCGGCAGCGCTGGGTGCTCGGCTCGATCGGCCCGGGCACCAAGCTGCCCTCGCTCGGCCACATCGAGTACGACGTCCTGCGCGACGGTTACCAGCAGAACGCCGAGGGACTCCTGGCGGGCGGCGCGGACGCGCTGATCGTGGAGACCACCCAGGACCTGCTCCAGACCAAGTCCTCCCTGATCGGCGCCCGCCGGGCCATGGACGCGCTCGGCGTCAGCGTCCCGCTGATCTGCTCGCTCGCCTTCGAGACGACCGGCGTCATGCTGCTGGGCTCCGAGATCGGCGCGGCCCTGACCGCCCTGGAACCGCTCGGCATCGACCTCATCGGCCTCAACTGCTCGACCGGCCCCGCCGAGATGAGCGAGCACCTGCGCTATCTGGCCCGCCACTCGCGCACCCCGCTGATGTGCATGCCCAACGCCGGTCTGCCCGTCCTCACCAAGGACGGCGCGCACTTCCCGCTCGGCCCCGAGGGACTCGCCGACGCCCAGGAAGCGTTCGTCAACGACTACGGCCTCTCCCTCATCGGCGGCTGCTGCGGCACCACGCCCGAGCACCTGCGCCAGGTCGTCGACCGCGCCCGCGGGCTGGCCCCCGCCCCCCGCGAGCCGCGCCCCGAGCCGGGTGCCGCATCCCTCTACCAGACCATCCCGTTCCGCCAGGACACCGCCTACATGGCCATCGGCGAGCGGACGAACGCCAACGGGTCGAAGAAGTTCCGCGAGGCCATGCTGGACGGCCGCTGGGACGACTGCGTGGAGATGGCCCGCGACCAGATCCGCGAAGGCGCCCACATGCTCGACCTCTGCGTCGACTACGTGGGCCGCGACGGCGTCGCCGACATGAAGGAGCTCGCCGGCCGCTTCGCCACCGCCTCCACCCTCCCCCTCGTCCTCGACTCCACCGAACTGCCCGTACTCCAGGCGGGACTGGAGAAGCTGGGCGGACGCGCCGTCATCAACTCCGTCAACTACGAGGACGGCGACGGGCCCGAGTCCCGCTTCGCCAAGGTCACCGCACTCGCCAGGGAGCACGGCGCCGCGCTCATCGCGCTGACCATCGACGAGGAGGGCCAGGCCCGTACCGTCGAGCACAAGGTCGCCATCGCCGAGCGCCTCATCGCCGACCTGACCGGCAACTGGGGGGTGCAGGAGTCCGACATTCTCATCGACGTCCTCACCTTCACCATCTGCACCGGCCAGGAGGAGTCCCGCAAGGACGGCATCGCCACCATCGGCGCCATCCGCGAGCTCAAGAAGCGCCACCCCGACGTCCAGACCACGCTCGGCCTGTCCAACATCTCCTTCGGCCTCAACCCCGCCGCCCGCGTCGTCCTCAACTCCGTCTTCCTGGACGAGTGCGTCAAGGCCGGACTCGACTCCGCCATCGTGCACGCCTCCAAGATCCTGCCCATCGCCCGGCTGGAGGAGGAGCAGGTCAAGGTCGCCCTCGATCTGATCCACGACCGGCGCGAAGAGGGCTACGACCCGCTGCAGAAGCTGATGGCCCTCTTCGAGGGCGTCAACATGAAGTCGATGAAGGCGGGCCGCGCCGAGGAGCTGATGGCCCTTCCGCTCGACGAGCGCCTCCAGCGCCGCATCATCGACGGCGAGAAGAACGGCCTGGAGGCCGA
>NZ_JBHXRV010000102.1:0-9885 GCF_042716745.1 Streptomyces sp. NPDC058663 | reverse complement strand
GGGGGGGGGGCGGCCCCCCCCCCCCACCCCCTCCCTCCGTCTGCCCAGGTCATGGCCCTGGCAGTGGCGCTGCTACGCCGGCGCCTCCGCCGGTGCCGGGCGCAGCAGCTCCGCGAGCCGGGTCGTGCGCGGCTGTGCGGGGGCCTCGGCCACCGCACGCGGCAGCGCCTGGTCCACCCCGTGCACCACCGACAGATGACGCTCACCGCGGCCGAACGCCGTGTACACCCACGGGCGGTCGAGAGCCTGGGCCGCGTCGCCCGGCAGCACCACGACCACCGCCGGCCAACGCGTGCCGGCCGCCTGGTGCGCCGTCAGCGCCCAGCCGTGCCGTACACAGGAATCGACCCGCTCCTTCGCCACCGTCACGGGGGCGCCGGCGCAGTCCAGGTGCAGACCGTCCGCGTCCGCCCGCACCACCGTTCCCGGCACGGTCCGGCCGGGGACCGGGGAGTACGCGATCCGGTCACCGGGGTCGAAGCCGCCGAAGCGGCCGGGACCGGGGTTGAGCCGCTGCTTGAGCGCCGCGTTGAGCGCCCTGGTGCCCGCGGAGCCACCGTGGCCCGGGGTGATCACCTGGGTGTCCTCGGGCGGTACGCCCAGCGCCCGCGGCACCGAGTCGGCGACGAGCTGGACCGTACGGTGCACGGCCTCGCCCGCGTCCCGCACCGGCACGATCACCACTTCCTTGCCGGGGGCGGCGACCTGGTTGAGCTCGCCGATGCCGATGCCGGACACCAGCTCGCCGATCGGGCCCGGGTCGGGTGTGCGCGAGGCGATCTGCGGGCAGGCGCGGGCGCTCAGTACGTCCGCGAACACCTGCCCGGCCCCGGCCGAGGCCAGCACTCCGGGATCGCCGCTGAGCACCAGCCGCGCCCCGTCGGGCAGTGCCTCGACGAGCACCGCCCCGGTCTCCACGTCCAGCTGGGGGGCGTCGCACACCACCAGCAGATCGAGGGCGAGCGCACCGTCGGCGTCCCGCCCCGGCCCCTCCGCGCCGGACAGCAGCCCCGCCAGGGTGACGGCCCAGGGGCTGGTCGCCCCGCGGTCGTCGGCCGGGGCCGGCCCGTCCTGCGGGGTGTCACCGGAACCTGAGGCTCCGGCCGCCCTGTCCAGCGCGGCCGCCACGCGGGCGCGGCCGTCGGGGCTGTGGGTGGCCGCGTAACCGCGCAGGCCCAGCCGGTGGGCCGCCACCAGGAGAGCGGCGGGTTCCGCGCGGGAGGCCTCACCGCCGGTGTGGGCGACCAGGCCGTGGGCCGCCACGGCGCGTACCAGCTCACCGGCCGAGCCCGGGAGCTGCTCCCAGCCGCCGGGATCCTCGACGGGGGAGTTCACCAGCCGGGCGAGCCCCTCGGCCAGGCTCTCCTCGGCCATGGCGTAGCGGTCGAGCCCGAGCAGGGCCGGGGCGGGCTCGGGCACCTCGGGTTCGGACGCCTCGGGCTCGGGGCCTCCGGGCTCCTCGCCCTCCGCCGGTTCCTCGTAGACGTCGTCCACCGCGTCGTCCTCCTGGAGCTGGAGCGGGAGGGCGACGCCCTCCGCCACGGCGTGCGCCACGGCGGCGGCCGGGTCGGGGACCCCGTGCCCGGCCAGCGCGGTGTGCACCTGCTCCGTCGCGACCGCGGTGTGCCCCTTCAGCGCGGCCCGCTCCAGCACCAGGCCGACCAGGGCGTCGGTGCGCCGTCCGTCGCCGGGACCGCACTGCGGGCCCAGCAGAGCGCGGGCGAACCCGTCTGCCTGCTCGGGCCGTACCCCGGGAACGGACAGCAACTGCCAGGGGTCCTCGCGCAGCAGTTCCGCGGCCTGCTCGCCGAGCCGCTCGGTGACCTGGGCGGCGAGCTCCCCGGGAGCGCCGCCCGCCGTCAGTACCCCTCGTACGCCCTCGACGGTCTCCGGAGCGACGGCCGTCCCCGGCGGCACCGCCGCAGTCGCAGGTGCGGCCGCGGCCT
Source organism: Streptomyces sp. NPDC058663 (assembly GCF_042716745.1). Lineage (NCBI taxonomy): Bacteria > Bacillati > Actinomycetota > Actinomycetes > Kitasatosporales > Streptomycetaceae > Streptomyces > Streptomyces sp. NPDC058663. The sequence goes on along the minus strand of NZ_JBHXRV010000102.1, from coordinate 7,939 downwards.
GCGTCGGTACGGCGGCCCGTGCGGGGGCGCCGCCCGGCGGGGCCGGGGCATGCGGGGGCGCGGACGCCGGCGCGCTCTCCGTGACGAACGCGGCGGCGGGAGTGGACCCGCTCTCCACCGCCCGTACGGCGGCCAGCAGGTCGGCGGCGCGCCCGCTCAGTTTGGCACCGGCGGAGACGGCGGCCTTCTCGGCCTTCCGCTTCTCGATCTTCGCCCGGAACTCCCGCTGGGCGGCCAGCTCGGCCTCGGCCTCGGAGAGCTGCGGCGCGGCAGGCGCGTCAGCCCCGGCGGCCGGGGCGGCGTCTGCCCCGTCCTGCTCGGCCTCGGTTTCTCCCTCGGCTTCCGCTTCCGCCCCAGCCTCGGCCTCCGACTCCGCTTCCGCCCCAGCCCCAGCCTCGGCCTCCGACTCCGCTTCCGCCTGGGCCTCCGCTTCCGTTTCGACCCCGGCCTCCGCCTCCGCCCCGTCCGTGCCGGTCCCTTCGGTGGCCGTCCCGTCCGGGCCGTCCTCGGTCGTGTCCATGCCGTTCACCGTCCCGGTGGTGTCGTTCTGGTCGGCCGGTTCGGCCCTCTGGTCCGGTGTCCCGGCCGCTTCCGCGGGGTCGGGGCCGGCCGGGGGGACGGGGGTCTCCCCCCGGGGGTGCGCGGTCACAGCGTGCTCCAGTCCTGGTCGGGATAGCGGTGCACGGGCGCGGACACGTCGTCCAGCGCTCGGCGGATCTCGTAGGGAAGACTAAGTGCCTCCACTGACAATGCCGCCGCGAGCTGCTGCGCGTTGCGCGCGCCGACGATCGGGGCGGCCACCCCGGGCCGGTCCCGTACCCAGGCCAGGGACACCTGGAGCGCAGTGGTCGCCAGGCCGTCCGCGGCCGTCGCCACCGCGTCCACGATGCGGCTCGCCGCGTCGTCCAGGTACGGGGCGACGAACGGCGCCAGGTGCTCGCTGGCTCCGCGCGAATCCGACGGCGTGGCGTGCCGGTACTTGCCGGTGAGCACCCCCCGGCCGAGCGGGGACGAGGGCAGCAGCCCGACACCCAGGTCGAGCGCGGCGGGCAGCACCTCGCGCTCCACGCCCCGCTGGAGGAGCGAGTACTCCAGCTGCGTACCGGCCAGCCGGGTCCGCACGCCAGGAGCCGCCAGCTGCCAGGTGGCGGCCTTCGCGAGCTGCCAGCCGCAGAAGTTGGACACCCCGGCGTACCGGGCCCGGCCGCTGCTCACGGCGATGTCCAGGGCCTGGAGGGTCTCCTCCAGCGGGGTGCCCGGGTCGAAGGCGTGCACCTGCCACAGGTCCACGTAGTCCGTGCCGAGGCGCTCCAGTGAGGCGTCCAGGGCGGCGAGGAGATGACCGCGCGAGCAGTCGAAGCGGCGGTCCGGGTCGGGCACGCTGCCCGCCTTGGTGGCGATGACCAGGTCCCGGCGCGGAACGAGGCGCTCCACCAGCTGCCCGAGCACGTACTCGGCGTCCCCGTTGCCGTACACGTCGGCCGTGTCGACGAGCGTGCCGCCCGCCTCCCAGAACAGCTTCAGCAGGTCCGCGGCCTCGTGCTCGCCGGTGTCCCGGCCCCAGGTGAGTGTGCCAAGACCGATTCTCGATACGCGCAGGCCCGTGCGGCCGAGATGCCTCTGCTCCATGGGCGCGAGATTACTGGTCCGCCCCCGCGGCGGGCGGAGGCCTGTGGACAACCCGCCCCTGACGCGGAGCGGCCGCGCGCGCTAGAGTCCGCCGCACCGGCACGTTACCGGCCGGTACTCCGTACGCACGACTACGCGGGACACGTCAAGCAAGAGGGAGCGGCGTTTATGAAGCTCGGGATCAACCTCGGCTACTGGGGAGCGGGCATGGACGGCGACAACCTCGCCGTCGCCAAGGAGGCCGACCGGCTCGGCTACGCGGTCTGCTGGGCCGCCGAGGCCTACGGCTCGGACGCCCCCACCGTGCTCTCCTGGGTCGCCGCCCAGACCGAGCGCATCGACATCGGCTCCGCGATCATGCAGATCCCGGCCCGCCAGCCCGCCATGACGGCGATGACCGCCGCCACTCTCGACTCGCTCTCCGGCGGCCGCTTCCGGCTCGGTCTCGGTGTCTCGGGCCCGCAGGTCTCCGAGGGCTGGTACGGCGTGAAGTTCGACAAGCCGCTCGCCCGCACCCGTGAGTACGTCGAGATCGTCCGCAAGGCCATGACCCGGGAGCGGCTCAGCTACGAGGGGCAGCACTGGACGCTGCCGCTGCCGGGCGGGCCGGGCAAGCCGCTGAAGCTGACCGTGCACCCCGAGCGCGAGACCATCCCGCTCTACATCGCCGCCATCGGCCCCAAGAACCTGGAGCAGACCGGCGAGATCGCCGACGGCGCACTGCTGATCTTCCCCTCCGCCGAGCACCTGGAGGAGACCGCGATCGCCCCGCTGCGGGCGGGCCGCGCCAAGGCGGGAAAGACGATGGAAGGCTTCGACGTCTGTCCGACGCTGCCGCTCGCCGTCGGCAAGGACGTGCACGCGCTGGCCGACATGTTCCGCCCGTACACCGCCCTGTACGTCGGCGGCATGGGCAGCCGCAAGCAGAACTTCTACAACAGCCTCGCCCAGCGCATGGGGTACGAGAAGGAAGCCGCCGAGATCCAGGAGAAGTACCTCTCCGGCGACAAGGACGGTGCTGCCGCGGCCGTACCGCACCAGCTGATCGACCAGACGACCCTGCTCGGCCCGGTGGAGCGGATCGCCGACCGGATGCGGGCGTACGAGGCGGCCGGTGTCACCACACTCACGGTGGCCCCCGCCGGGTTCACGCTCGACGAGCGGATCGCGGCACTGCGGGCGGGCACCGAGGCAGTGGAACTCGCCGGACTGGCGTAAACCCGGCCGCGCGGAAAGGCGCGGCGCACGGGAGGAGGTCAGCGGCCGTGGTGGGGGCTCGGGGGTCTTCCCCGCCACGGCCGTCACGCAGCACAACGCGTCAGCGGGGCGGTCGGTTACGCCCACGGGCGGACGAAGCGCCGCGCATGCGTGGCGGGCGCGCCACGCACCGGCAGCGGGGCCCACCACGCAAAGCCGGCCGACCCACCACGCCAGGTCCGCCGGGCCCACCACACAAAGCCGGAACCCCCCTCGCGCGGAGGCCGGCGGGCCCGCCACGTACAGCCGGCGAGCCACCCGCGCGGAGACCGGCGGGCCCGCCCCGCCAGGGCGGCTCAGAGCCAGCCGCGCCGCTTGAACAGCCGGTACAGGCCCACCTCGCACACCACCATGAAGACCAGCACCGCGTAGTACGCCCACGACCACTTCAGCTCGGGCATGTGCTCGAAGTTCATGCCGTAGATCCCCGCCACCATCGTCGGCACCGCGGCCATCGCCGCCCACGCCGAGATCTTCCTCATGTCGTCGTTCTGCCGTACCCCCATCTGTGCCAGATGCGCGGACAGGATGTCGGAGAGCAGCCGGTCCAGCCCGTCCACCTGCTCGTTCGCCCGCGTCAGATGGTCGCCCACGTCGCGGAAGAACGGCTGCGCCTCCTCGTGCACGAACGGCAGCCCCGGGCTGGCCAGCCGCTGCACCGGCTGGGCCAGCGGCCCGGTCGCCCGCCGGAACTCCAGCACCTGCCGCTTGAAGGTGTAGATCCGTCCCGCGGTGCCCTTGGCGTCACCGCCCTGCGGGGCGAACACCTCCGCCTCCAGCTCCTCCAGGTCGGTCTGCAGTTCGGCCGCGACCTCCATGTAGTGGTCCACGACCGCGTCGCTCACCGCGTACAGGACGGACGTCGGGCCGTGCGCCAGGAGGTCGTGATCGGACTCCAGGCGCGACCGTACGGCGGCCAGCGGCGCGCCCTCGCCGTGCCGCACGGTCACCACGAAGGAGTCACCGACGAAGACCATCAGCTCGCCCGTGGTCACGGTGTCGCTCTCCGGTTCGTACACCACCGGCTTGAGGACCACGAACAGCGAGTCCTCGTACACCTCCAGCTTCGGCCGCTGATGGGCCCTCAGGGAGTCCTCGACCGCCAGCGGGTGCAGCGCGAACTCGGAGGAGACGAGGTCGAACTCCTTCTCCGTCGGCTCGTGCAGACCGATCCACACGAAGTGGTCCTCCGAGCGCCGTGCCTCGGCCAGCGCGTCGGAGAAGTCGGACGGGCCCTCGGTGCGGCGGCCCTCGCGGTAGATGGCGCAGTCGACGATCACGGCGTGCATTCTCCCCGGGTCGTGCCCCGGGCGCACCCGGGTGCTGCTGTCCGCCGTCGGCCCGCGCCGCCCGGCCGCCTAGGGTGAGAGGCATGGCCACGCTGATTCTTCTGCGGCACGGACGTTCCACCGCCAATACCGCCGGGCTGCTCGCGGGCCGGACGCCCGGGGTCGCCCTTGACGACCACGGCGCCGCCCAGGCCGCCGCCCTGCCCGCCAGGCTCGCCGCACTGCCCCTCGCCGCTGCGGTCAGCAGCCCCCTCCAGCGCTGCCGGGAGACCCTGCAACCGCTGCTCGACGCCCGCCCCGGACTGCCGCTGCACACCGAGGAACGGATCAACGAGTGCGACTACGGCGAGTGGTCCGGACGCAAGCTCGGCGAACTCTCCGACCACCCCCTGATGGACGTCGTCCAGCGGCACGCCTCGGCTGCGGCCTTCCCCGGCGGCGAGTCCCTGCGCGCCATGCAGAACCGCGCGGTGGACGCGGTGCACGACTGGAACGTGCGCATCGACGCCGAGCACGGCAGTGACGCCCTCTACGTCATGTGCGCGCACGGCGACATCATCAAGTCCCTCGTCGCGGACGCCCTCGGTATGCATCTCGACCTCTTCCAGCGCATTCACGTCGACCCGTGTTCCCTGACGGTGATCCGCTACACCAGGCTCCGGCCGTTTCTGCTGCGCCTCGGCGACACCGGTGACCTGGCAGGCCTCGCCCCACGGCCGAGCGAGGACGGCGCGGATGCCGAAAAGGGCGACGCGGCGGTGGGCGGTGGCGCGGGAGCAGCGTGATCGCCGTGCACAGTAGGGTGGTCGCTCCGTCAACCAGTTCCCTTTCCCGCTGAAGTCCTCCCCGAAGTTCCCCACCCGAAGTTCCCCCGAAGCGATGGAGATCAGGACGTGTCCCGTCAGGTGTTCCTCTACGACCCGCCGGAGCGTTTCGTGGCCGGCACGGTCGGGCTGCCTGGCCGCCGCACCTTCTTCCTCCAGGCGTCGGCGGCCGGCCGGGTCACCAGCGTCTCCCTGGAGAAGGCCCAGGTCGAAGCGCTGGCCGAACGCATCGACGAACTGCTCGACGAGGTGGTGCGGCGCACCGGCGGCAACGCCCCCGTACCGGCTGTCGCCCCCGCCGACGTGCACGACAGCGCCCCGCTGGACGCGCCCGTCGAGGAGGAGTTCCGGGTCGGCACCATGGCGCTCGCCTGGGACGGCGAGGAACAGCGCATGATCGTCGAGGCGCAGGCCCTGGTCGAGCTGGACGTCGACACCGAGGAAGACCTCGCGGAGGCCGAGGAACGGCTGCTCCAGGACGAGGAGAACGGCCCGCCGATGCTGCGCGTGCGGCTCAGCGGGGCGCAGGCCAGGGCCTTCGCCAAGCGCGCCCTGGACGTGGTCAACGCCGGCCGGCCGCCCTGCCCGCTGTGCAGTCTGCCGCTCGATCCGGAGGGACACGTATGCCCGCGCCAGAACGGATACCGGCGGGGGCTGTGACTCCGCTGCCCGCCGACCCGCGCACGCTCCTGGCGAAGGGCGAGCTCACCGTGCTCGGCCAGGTCCGCGAGGCGTCCAACGCGGTGCTCTACTGCGAGATCTCCTACGAGGGCGACAGCGCCAAGTGCGTCTACAAGCCGGTCGCCGGCGAACAGCCCCTCTGGGACTTCCCCGACGGCAACCTCGCCCGGCGCGAGGTCGCGTCGTACGAGATCTCCGAGGCGACGGGCTGGGGCCTGATCCCGCCCACGGTGCTGCGCGACGGCCCCTACGGCGAGGGCATGTGCCAGCTGTGGATCGACGGCGACCCCCAGGCGGGCGGCAGGCTGCTCGCCCTCGTCGAGGACGGGGAGCCGGGCGACGGCTGGAAGCCGGTGGTGCTGGCCGAGGTCGCACAGGGGCGTACCGCGCTGCTGGTGCACGCCGACGACATGCGGCTGCGCAGGCTCGCCGTGCTCGACGCGGTGATCAACAACGGCGACAGGAAGGGCGGCCACCTGCTGCCCGCCGGGGACGGCCGGCTCTACGGCATCGATCACGGAGTCACCTTCCACGTCGAGGACAAACTGCGCACCCTGCTGTGGGGCTGGGCCGGGGATCCGCTGCCGGACGAGGCGGTGGCCGTCCTCGCGGCACTGGCCGCGGATCTCACCCCGGGCGCGCCACTCGCCACCCGGCTGGCCGAACTCATCACGGCGGCGGAACTGGACGCGCTGCGCGCCCGGGTGGCCGCGCTGCGGGAGTCGGCGGCCCATCCGGAGCCCAGCGGCCAGTGGCCCGCGATCCCGTGGCCGCCGGTCTGACGCACTGCCCCACGGGTGCGGGCCCGCGCGTCTGACGCCGTGCCCCACGGGTGCGGGCCCGCGCGTCTGACGCCGTGCCCCACGGGTGCGGGCCCGCGCGTCTCACGCACTGCCCCATCGGTGCGGGCCCGCGCAAGACGGCGTTATCGGTCAAGATCCCGGTCCGGTTCGTAACCGGAACATGCGTCCGGTTACGCTCGCTACATGCATGCCTGGCCCGCTTCAGAGGTCCCCGCCCTGCCCGGCAAGGGCCGCGACCTCCAGATCCACGACACTGCGACCCAGGGGTTGGTCACACTCGACCCCGGTCCCGTAGCCCGCATCTACGTGTGTGGCATCACGCCGTACGACGCCACCCACATGGGGCACGCGGCGACCTACAACGCGTTCGACCTCGTGCAGCGCGTGTGGCTCGACACCAAGCGGCAGGTCCACTACGTCCAGAACGTCACGGACGTCGACGACCCGCTCCTGGAGCGCGCCATCCGTGACGGCATCGACTGGACCGGCCTCGCCGAGCGCGAGACCGCCCTCTTCCGCGAGGACATGACCGCCCTGCGGATGCTGCCCCCGCAGCAGTACGTGGGTGCAGTCGAGGCCATCCCCGGCATCGTCCCGCTCGTCGAACGGCTGCGGGACTCGGGAGCCGCCTACGAACTCGAGGGCGACATTTACTTCTCCGTCGAGGCGGACCCGCACTTCGGCGAGGTCTCCGGGCTCGACGCGGAGGCCATGCGTCTGCTGTCCGCCGAGCGCGGCGGCGACCCCGAGCGGGCCGGCAAGAAGAACCCGCTCGACCCGATGCTGTGGATGGCGGCCCGCGAGGGCGAGCCCAGCTGGGACGGTGCTTCCCTCGGGCGCGGCCGCCCCGGCTGGCACATCGAGTGCGTCGCCATCGCCCTGGAGCACCTGGGCATGGGCTTCGACGTCCAGGGCGGCGGGTCGGACCTCGCCTTCCCGCACCACGAGATGGGCGCCTCGCACGCGCAGGCGCTGACCGGCGAGCACCCCTTCGCCAAGGCGTACGTGCACGCCGGCATGGTCGGCCTGGACGGCGAGAAGATGTCGAAGTCCAGGGGCAACCTGGTCTTCGTCTCGGCGCTGCGGCGCGCCGGTGTCGACCCCGCCGCCATCCGTCTCGCGCTCCTCTCGCACCACTACCGCTCCGACTGGGAGTGGACCGACCAGGTCCTTGACGACGCGGTGGCCCGGCTGGGCCGCTGGCGCGCGGCGGTGTCCCGTCCGGACGGTCCTTCGGCGGACGCACTCGTGGAGGAGATGCGGGCGGCGCTCGCCCACGACCTCGACGCACCGGCCGCGCTCGCGGCGGTGGACCGCTGGGCGGAGCAGCAGGCTTCCACCGGGGGCACCGAGGAAGGTGCGCCGGGAGTGGTCTCCCGGGCGGTGGACGCGCTGCTGGGCGTGGCCCTGTAGCCGTTGACAGCAAGAAGCGCGGGCCGCGACCCCTCAAGGGTCG
>NZ_JBHXRV010000101.1:0-10150 GCF_042716745.1 Streptomyces sp. NPDC058663 | reverse complement strand
GCCGCGGCGAGCGCGGCAGGCCCGCGCCGATGGCCGGGAGGCGCCGCGCCGAGCGCGGCAGGCCCGCGCCGATGGCCGGGAGGCGCCGCGCCGAGCGCGGCAGGCCCGCGCCGATGGCCGGGAGGCGCCGCGCCGAGGGCCGGAGGGTATGCGAGCGGCTCAGAAGTCGTCCGGGTCCGCCCGGTCCAGTGCGGGACGCGGCGGGGTGCCGCCCGCGCCCAGCAGGTAATCCGCCGCCGCCGTGTCCGTGACCAGGCTGGTGACCAGGCCGGAGCGGAGTACGGCGTCGATCGCCGCGGCCTTGCGCAACCCGCCCGCTATGGCGACCACTTCGGGAATGCGGCGCAGCCGGTCCGCCTCGACGGTGATGCAGCGCTCACCGAGGTCGCGGCCGACCCGGCGGCCCTCCGCGTCGAAGAGGTGCGCGGAGGTCTCGGCGGCCACGCCCAGCGAGGCGTAGTGCGCGCGCTCCTCGTCGGTGAGCATGTCGTGCACCGTCGAGATGCCCGGCTCCCAGGAGCCGATGGACACGCAGGCCACCGTCACCTTGTCGAAGTAGTCGAAGGCGCGGGCGATGCCGGTCTGGTTGCGCAGGGCAGCCGCCGTCGCCGGGTCGGGCAGCAGCATCGGCGCGTAGATGGGGTGCGCCTCGCCGCCGGAGACCTGGGCGGCCCTGCGGACCGCCTCGACCGAACCGCGCTCGGCCGTGCCCGCGTCGTACACCCCGGTGAGCTGGACGACGGTGCACGGCGGCAGGTGGTGCAGGGCGGCGGCCATGTGGATGGTGGACCGGCCCCAGGCCAGACCGAGCACATCGCCCTCGTTGACGAGTTCGCCCAGGAGGTCGGCGGCCACCTCGCCCAGGTTCTCCGGATCGGGGGCGTCGTCGGCGGCGTCGGCCGGGGACTCCACGACCACCGCGTGCCGCAGCCCGTACCGGGCGCGCAGGGCGTCGGAACGCTCCGCGTCGAGCTCGGCGGGCACCCGGATCTCGATCCGGACGAGATCGCGCTCCAGGGCGGTCTCCAGGACCCGGGCCACCTTGAAGCGGCTCACGCCGAACTCCTCGGCGATCTGGATCTTGGACTTGCCCTCCAGGTAGAAACGACGGGCCATGGCCGCCGCCTGCACCAGCTCAGCGGGTCCCATCCGCATGGCCGACCGGCCCGCTGACATCGCAGACACCGCGATCTCCTTACCTCTGTTTCACGTTCACACAATGGTTCGTCGTTCATCCTGTCAGATGTGACGTACCTTGATCAGCCCTGAGGGCCCACGTTCATTTTGCCTTCTTATTACCGTCGCCGTACCGCTGCGGCAGCGGAACCGTCAGGACGCTCAGTGCGTGCAGGCCCAGGGTGCCTTCGCGGTCGCCTCCTCGGCCTGGTGGCGCAGCATGCGGACGGCGGCCGCCGGGTCGTCGGTGTTGTAGACGGCGGAGCCCGCGACGAAGACGTCCGCGCCGGCCTCGGCGCACCGCTCGATGGTGGACGCGGAGACTCCGCCGTCCACCTGGAGCCACAGTTCGAGTCCGTGCTTGGCGATCAGCTGCCGGGTCCTGCGGATCTTCGGCAGCATGATGTCGAGGAACGACTGACCGCCGAAGCCCGGCTCCACGGTCATGATCAGCAGCATGTCGAGCTCGGGGAGCAGGTCCTCGTACGGCTCGATGGGCGTGGCCGGCTTGAGCGCCATGGAGGCGCGGGCACCCTTGGCCCTGATCTCCCGTGCGGTACGGACCGGGGCGGCAGCGGCCTCGGCGTGGAACGTGACGGACCCGGCGCCCGCCTCGACGTACTGCGGGGCCCAGCGATCCGGGTCCTCGATCATCAGGTGGCAGTCCAGCGGAATGTCCGTGGCCCTGCTCAGCGACTCGACGATCGGCACCCCGAGCGTCAGGTTCGGCACGAAGTGGTTGTCCATGACGTCGACGTGGAGCCAGTCGGCGCCCTCGACGGCCCTGGCTTCCTCGGCGAGCCGGGCGAAGTCCGCGGACAGGATGCTGGGATTGATCTGCGCTGCCATGCCCCAAGCCTGCCATGCCCCACGCCGGTTCCCCGACCGGGTGGTCGGCGGCGGGAGCACGGGGAGGGTTCCGTCCTGGTTCGTACGGGGATCCGGCCGGATCGCCCGCGCGATCCGGCCCTCCCGGCGGCCCGGGCGGCCCCGGGAGCCTGGCGACCTCGGCGGGCCCAGCGACCCCGGCGGCCCCACCCACCTCTTTGACCCGTGCGGTCAGGCAGTCCGGCGCAGCAGCGCGAGATACATGGCGTCCGTGCCGTGCACATGCGGCCACAGCTGCACGTCGGGGCCCTCACCCAGCGCGGAGACTCCGGGCATCAGCGGACGCGCGTCCAGCCACTCCACCTCGAACGGCTCGTTGCCCGCACCCTTGCCCTTGATCACGTCGTCCACGACGACCCGGGTCTCGGCGAGGTGCGGGGAGCAGGTCGCGTAGCCGACCACGCCTCCGACCCGTACCGCCTTCAACGCCTCGCGCAGCAGCCCCCGTTGGAGCGGAGCGAATCCGTCCAGGTCCTCCGGGCGGCGCCGCCAGCGCGATTCGGGGCGGCGGCGCAGCGCGCCGAGGCCGGAGCACGGCACGTCCATCAGTACGCGGTCGAAGGTGCCGGGCAGCCACGGCGGGCGGGTGCCGTCCGCCGCGATGACCTGGTAGGGGCCCGGGTTCCCGGCGAGCGCCTGCCCGACAAGGCGGGCCCGGTGCGGGAGCTTCTCGGACGCCAGCAGGACGGCTCCGCGCTCCGAGGCGAGCCCGGCGAGCAGCGCCGCCTTGCCGCCGGGGCCCGCGCAGCCGTCGAGCCACCACCGGTCGGGCCCGTCCACGGGGGCGTTGGCGAGGGCGGCGGCCACCAGCTGGCTGCCCTCGTCCTGCACGCCCGCGCGTCCCTCCCGTACCGCGTCCAGCGCACCCGGCTCGCCGCCCTCGGCCATCCGCACCGCGTACGGGGACCAGCGGCCCGGCAGTCCGGACTCCTCGCCGAGCAGATCGAGCAGTTCCTCGGTGGTGGAGCGGCCAGGACGGGCGACCAGGGTCACCTCGGGGCGCTCGTTGTCGGCCTCCAGGAGGTCCTCGATGCCACCGCGGCCGCCGCCCAGCGCGTCCCACAGGGCGGAGACGATCCAGCGCGGGTGCGAGTGGACGACGGAGAGGTGCTGCTCGGCGTCGTCCTCGTAGGGCGGAGCGACCTGTTCCACCCAGGTGTCGAGGTCCTGCCTGGAGATCTTCCGCAGGACTGCGTTGACGAACTTGGCCCGGCCCTCGCCGAGCACCACGCGCGCCAGCTCGACGCTCGCGGAGACGGCGGCGTGCGTCGGGATACGGGTGCCGAGCAGCTGGTGGGCGCCCAGGGCGAGCACGTCCAGGACGGGCGGATCGACTTCGCGCAACGGCCTGTCGATGCAGGCCGCGATGATCGAGTCGTAGGTGCCCTGCCTGCGCAGGGTGCCGTAGACCAGCTCGGTGGCGAGGGCCGCGTCGCGCCCGTCGAAGTCCTCGTTCTTCTCGCGGGCCTTCTTCAGCAGCGGGGGCAGCACCAGGTTGGCGTACGCGTCGCGCTCGTCGACGGCGCGCAGGGCCTCGAACGCAAGGAAGCGGACGGGGTCCTTCTGGGGCTTGCGGTGCGGCTTGTAGGGCTTGCGGGACTGGCCGCTGGCGGGCTTCGAGCCGTTCTGGCCGGGCGGACCGGACTTCTGACCCGCCTGCCCGGACTTCTGGCCGGCGTGACCGGACTTCTGGCCGGCCTGACCGGTCTTCTGGCCGGACTTCGCCGTGCTCTGCCGGGGCTTCTGGTCGCTCACAAGGTGCTCCGCTTATCGAAAGGGTCGAACCCTCTCAGCCTACGTCCGCCTTGGTCAGCCGCTCGCCCGGGGCGATCCGTACCCCGCGCGCCCAGTCCGCGGCCTTCATGGGCTTCTTGCCCTGCGGCTGGACCCAGAGCAGTTCGACGGCGTGCGAGCCGGTGCCCACGTGGACGGTGTTCTTCCCCGCCGCCAGTTCACCCGGCGCCAGATCGGTCCGCGCGGCGTCCGGCGAGGTCTGCACCAGCTTGAGCCGCTCGCCGCGGAAGACGGTCCAGGCGCCGGGCGCGGGCGTGCAGCCGCGTACCACCCGGTCGACGCGCAGCGCGGGGGCACTCCAGTCGATCTGGGCGTCCTCCACGGTGATCTTCGGGGCGAGGGTGATCCCGTCGGCGGGCTGGGGCACCGGCTTCAGGGTGCCGTCCTCGATGCCGTCCATAGTGGCCACGAGGAGCCCGGAGCCGGCGAACGCGAGCCGGGTCAGCAGGTCGCCGCTGGTGTCGGTGGGCCGCACGTCCTCTGTCACCACGCCGTAGACCGGCCCCGAGTCGAGCCCCTGCTCGATCTGGAAGGTCGAGGCACCCGTGACCTCGTCGCCCGCCATCACCGCGTGCTGCACGGGGGCGGCGCCGCGCCACGCGGGCAGCAGCGAGAAGTGCAGATTGACCCACCCGTGGGCGGGCACGTCCAGCGCCACCTTGGGCAGCAGCGCACCGTAGGCCACCACCGGACAGCAGTCGGGGCCGATCTCGCGCAGTCGCGCCAGGAACTCCTCGTCGCGCGGCTTGACCGGCTTGAGCACCTCGATGCCCGCCTCCTCGGCGCGCTCGGCGACGGGACTGGCGACCAGCCGCCTGCCCCGCCCCGCGGGTGCGTCGGGGCGGGTCACCACGGCGACGACCTCGTGCCGGGAGGCGATCAGGGCGTCCAGGGCGGGCACGGCGACCTCGGGGGTACCGGCGAAGACGAGCTTCATGGATGTACGGGCCTCTCGGTCGGCGATCGGGCAGCGCACCAGTCTATGGGCGACGCCCCGGCCCTGCCCCAGGGGGCGTACACACATCCGTGCGCCCCGCGCATATGCGGACACGCCCCTGGAGCGTGACCACAACACCGGGTGGCGCGTTGGTCAAAAGAGATTGACCGCTATGGGCCGTCAACCCCACGGCCCCGTCCTTCACCCGTCCTTCTTCATTCAACGCCGGTTCGAGAGGCTTCTTCATGGCCGACCACGCAACCCACGACGCCCAAGCGCGGGCCAGCCTGCACCTGTTGGTACGGGACATCGAGCGGGTCCGCCGGCAGGTGGACGCGCTGCGCACCCTCACCGCCCAGCTGGGCAACGTCTACCGCCCGCGCCGCTCCGGACCCGCCACGGGCTTCGTCGTGTACGGGCGGGCCCCCGCCCCGACCGTCCGCCTCGCACAGGAACTGCGCGACAGCGTCGAGACCCTGGTGACCGCCGCCGTGGACTTCGACCGCTCGCTCGGTTTCTCGTGGGACGCGGTGGGTTCGGCGCTCGGCGTCACCAAGCAGGCGGTGCACCGCCGCTACGGCGCACGCCGGACAACGCCCCAGCCCACGGCCGTGACCACCCCGGACCACCACGGCACGGAGCCCACGGCCACGTCCCCGTCCCACACACTGCCCCCGACCTCCCCCCACTCCCCCACCGTGCCGCACTCGCCTGCCTCTGCCCCCGCCGCGGCCGGTGCCACCGCGACCGCGACGGCTCCCGCCGGAACGCGGACGATGCCCGGCATCCTGCCCGCGGTCCCCGCCGCCCGCTCCATGCCGCCCCAGCCGACAGCCTCCAGCCAGTCACTCCGCGAGGAGTCCCGCCCCACCGCCGCCTTCCCCAGTCCGCGCAACGGCTGACGCACCGCACCGCACCCGGCGCCCCCTGCCGCACCCGACAGGGGGCGCCGCGCTGTGCCGAGGCGGGCGGGGGCGGTGTGGTGCCGATGCAAGGTCGCGAGCCGGTACGCCGCCCGCCCGGGAAGCCGCACCGGGCCGCCCATGCCCCGCCCGGGAACCCGCGGCTGCGCCGTCCCGCCCGCGGAACCGCGCTGCGCCGCTCGCCCCGCTCCGGGGTCTGCCCCGTGCCGCTAGCCGATGTCCGGCGGGTCGACACGGATGCGTACGCCATCGCCCGGGCCGCCGGCCCCGCTCGCGCCCCGCGCCATCCTGGCCGCCTGGGCCACCTTCAGCGCCGCCGCCAGTGCCGCGCCGCGCCCGGGCGGCACCCGCACCAGGGCCCGTTCCCAGTGCTCACCCGGTGGCGGATCCTGGGCGCGCCGGGGACGGCCCGGGTCGGTCACCGGGAGGGGGATCGGCCCCAGCACCTCTGCTTCCGGGGGGAGTTCGGCCAGACGCAGGAACTCGGCCAGATCCTGCGCGCGCCCGCTCACCGATGCCATGCGGGAGACCGGGGGAAAGCCGAGTTCGGCCCTCTCGGCGAGTTCCCGCTGGGCGTTGCCGACCGGATCCCAGCGGACCAGGGCCTGCACCGGCCGCAGCGTCGGCTCGGCGACGATCACCACCGTGCCCCCCGCCTCCTGCCCCCGTACCAGCGAGGCGGCCGCGATCCACCGGCGCAGCGCGTCCTCCCCGGCCCGCAGGTCGGGCCGGCCGAGCATGGCCCAGCCGTCCAGCAGCAGTGCCGCCGCGTATCCGCCCTCCGCGACGGGTTCCGCGCCGGGGGTGCTCACCACGAGGGCGGGCGCCCCCGGCACCACGTCCAGCACGTGGTCGCGCCCCGAGGTGCGTACCGGGACGGCGGGGAAGGCACGCCCCAGCTCCTCCGCGGTGCGCCGCGCGCCGACGACCTGCGCCCGCAGCCGGTGGAACCCGCACTCCGCGCAGGCCCACCGCTCCTCGGCCCGCCCGCACCACCCGCAGTGCAGGTCCCGGGCGTCGGGAGCCTCCAGTGGGCCCGCGCAGTGCCGGCACCGGGCGGGGGTCCGGCAGCGCTCGCACGCCAGCCGCGGTACGTACCCCCGGCGCGGCACCTGCACCAGCACCGGTCCGCTCTTGAGGCCTTCCCGTACGGTCTGCCAGGCGAGGCTGGGCAGCCGTGCGGCGCGCGCCGCCTCGTCCCGTGCCAGCTCCTGGTCGCCCACGGTCCGCACGAGCGGGGCGGCCCGCCGGACCTGTTCGCGCGGCGCGGCCAGCGGTCCGGCCCAGCCGCCCGCCACCAACTGGGCGGCCTCGACCGTGCAGCTGGTACTGCCGAGCAGGAAGGCGCACTTGTCCAGCGTGGCCCGCAGTTCCAGCACTTCCCTGGCATGCGGCAGCGGCGCGTGCTGCTCGCTCAGGTTCGGGTCCCCGTCGTCCCACACCACCACCAGCCCGAGGTCCCTGACCGGGGCGAACATCGCGGCTCGGGTGCCCACCACGGCCGGTACCGCCCCCCGCCGCACGGCGAGCCACTCCCGGTACCGCTTCTCGGGCCCCGCATCGGCGGTCAGTACGGCGTGCCGCCCCTCCCCCAGCAGTTCGCCGAGGGCGGCATCCACGCGGTCCACGCTTCGCCCGTCGGGCACGACGACCAGCGCGCCCCGCCCGGATGCCAGGGTCGCGGTGACGGCCCGCGCGATCTCCTGCGCCCACAGGGGCCCGGGCAACGCCGTCCACACGGCGCGCGGCGCCCCTCCCCCGGCCAGCGACTCCAGGAACGCGGCGCCCCGCTCGTACCGCTCCCAGCTCCCGGCTTCCGGCGCGGCGGGGGCGGGCAGCGCGGGGGGAAAGGCCTTCTTCTCCGCCCGCGCACTGCGCGGCGGAATCGCGAGCTGCAGCACATCGGCGAGGCTCCCCGCGTACCGGTCGGCCACCGCCCGGGCCAGCCCCAGCAGTTCGGGGCTCAGCACCGGCTCGGGCGACACCACCTGCGCGAGCGCCGCCAACGGCCCCTGGTAGTCCGACTCCGCGACCCGCTCCACGACGAACCCGTCGATCAGCCCCCCGCCCTCGCGCCGCCCGTCCCGCACCCGGTGCGCCCCGGCACCGAACCGCACCCGCACCCGCACCCCCGGCTGGGCGTCCGCGTCCAGCTCCTCGGTCACGGCGTAGTCGAAGTACCGGTCGAGATGCAGCACCCCCTTGTTCACCAGGACCCGCGCCACCGGCAGCTCCGCGGCCAACGGCGCCCCCCGCCAGGTCCGCGGCTTCGCCTTGGGCACCTGCTTCTCGTGCCGCAGAAACTCCCGCATCAGCGCAAGCTGCTCGGGGCCACCGTCCCGCGGATCGCCCGGTGTGCCCTGCTGCCCCTCGTTCTCGCTGCTCACAGCCCCATACCTACCAGACACCTCTGACAGCGGACGGCTGCCGACGGCCGCTCACGGACTCCGCACATGCCGGCTCAGAGGGCCGCGAGCAGCGCCCTCGCCTGCTCGCGTGCGCACAGCACCGGGTCCGGAAAGACGGTCATCCCGTGCGTGACGAGCCCTCCCTCGTGCAGCAGCATGAGCGTCCGTCCCAGTTCCTCGCCCCGCTCCGGGGCGATTTCGGCGGCGAGTTTGGTGAACAGGGCGAGCATCCACGCCTTCTGACCAGTCACCACCTGGTACGCGGGATGTCCCGGATCACCGATCTCCGCATGCGCGTTGATCATGCTGCACCCTTTAGCACCGGCCTCCGTGGCCCAGGCGTGCGAAGCCTCGAACACCGCGAGGAGACGCACCGCCGGTTCCTCCCCCGCGGCCTCCAGACGCTTCGCGAGGAAGGCCCGCCAACGCTCGTCGCGGCCCGCGAGGTACTCCACGACAAGCTGTTCCTTGGAGCCGTACCGGTCGTACAGCGTCTTCTTGGTGACCCCCGCCTCGGCTGCGATCCGGTCCACCCCGACCGCGTGGATGCCGTGCGCGTAGAAGAGCCGCTCGGCGGCCTCCAGCACCCGCCGGGCCGCCGGCGTCATCACGATCCGTCGAGGGCTTCTCACTGCTTCAGCATCCATGCACCCACGATAAACCGATCTGTATAGTCGAAAACATGAGTATACCGATCGGTTTACTGCGCGGTTCGGGGGCGAGCCTTCTGCTCTCGGCCGCCTTCGTGCTCTGCTGGAGTTCGGGGTTCATCGGAGCCAAGCTCGGCACGGGCGGCGCCCCCGCCCTCACGGTCCTGACGTGGCGCTTCCTGCCGCTGGCCGTGGTGCTGCTGTGCGCTGCCGCCGTCACCAGGAAAGCGTGGCGCGGACTCGCCGCCCGCGACATCGCCCGGCAGGTCCTCGTCGGCGTCCTCTCCCAGAGCGGCTATCTGCTCACCGTGTACTACGCCATTCAGCTGGGAGTCTCCAGCGGCACCACCGCCCTCATCGACGGGGTTCAGCCCCTGGTCGCCGGGGCGCTCGCGGGCCCACTGCTCGGCGCGTACGTCTCGCGCGGCCAGTGGTGGGGGCTGGCACTGGGGGCGGGCGGCGTCGCACTGGTCACCCTGGCCGACGCTGGAGCGACGGGCGGCGGTGTCGCCTGGTGGGCCTACCTGATCCCGTTCCTCGGCATGCTCTCACTGGTGGCGGCAACCTTCGTGGAGGGCCGCTCCCGCCGCAAGGTGTCACCGCTGGTGTCGATGACGGTCCACTGCACCGCCAGCGCCGTCGTCTTCACGGCGCTCGCCGCGGTGGCGGGTGCGGCGGTGCCGCCCGCGGAGACGTCGTTCTGGGTGGCGACCGCCTGGCTCGTACTGCCCCCCACCCTCGGCGGCTACGGCCTGTACTGGCTGATTCTGCGCCGCTCCGGCATCACCCGGGTCAACACCCTGATGTTCCTGATGGCTCCGGTCACCGCGCTCTGGGGAGCGGCCGCGTTCGGCGAGCATTTCGGCCCGCAGACCGCCGCCGGTCTGGCGATCGGACTCGTCGCGGTGGCCGTCGTGCACCGCGGCGAGTCCCGCCGCACGAAAGAACCCCGCGAGGACGATGCCGGCGAGAACGACTGCGACGGGAGCGACCGGGCCCGGCACGACCTCAGCGGGGCGGGCCGCGGCCGTACGTCCGAAGCCGCCCCGGCAAGCCGCTCCCGCCCGCCCCGGAGCACATCTCGGCCGTAGCCCACTCGCCCTCACCGGCCCGTCAGGTCCCCCGGCAACGGAACCCGAACGCACCGGGACCCCGGACCGCATCAAGCGGTCCGGGGTCGCGGTGGCGCACGGATGTGCCGACCCGGCGGAAGCAGCGGCGAGGCTGCTCCGCGCGGTGTCCGTCCTACAGGCCGACGGCCTTCTTCAGTGCGTCCACGCGGTCGGTGCGCTCCCAGGTGAAGTCGGGCAGCTCGCGGCCGAAGTGGCCGTAGGCGGCGGTCTGGGCGTAGATCGGGCGCAGCAGGTCGAGGTC
>NZ_JBHXRV010000100.1:0-10188 GCF_042716745.1 Streptomyces sp. NPDC058663 | reverse complement strand
CAGGGGGGACCCTGTGGGAGAGTAGGACGCCGCCGAACAATCATTGCGAAGAGCCCCGTACCGGGGATACCGGTACGGGGCTCTTCTGCGTTCACGGGCATTGCCGGGTACTTAAGGGACGGTTTACCTGGCGCGTCCCGACGCGGAATTTAGACGGGCTGCCTGGCGGGTCAGATGGTCGCGTTCGGCGAGGTTGGATGCTTCCCGGGCGGCCTCGGCATACAGGGTGGCCGCCGTCGTCAGATCACCGTCGCGTTCATGCAGATAGGCAGCGACCGCCGTGTAGCGGGGCAGGGACGCGTCGAGTGCCGCGAGCGCTGCCAGGCCGGCGCGTGGGCCGTCCGCCTCCCCGACGGCAACCGCCCGGTTCAGCCTGACCACCGGGCTGTCGGTGAGGCGCGCGAGCTCGTCGTACCACTCGACGATCTGCACCCAGTCCGTCTCCGCCGCGGAGGGTGCGTCCGCATGCAGTGCCGCGACGGCGGCCTGAGCCTGGAACTCGCCCAGCCGGTCACGGGCCAGAGCCGCCTGCAGGACTTCGACGCCCTCCGCGATCGCCGCGGTGTCCCATCGGGTGCGGTCCTGCTCGGCCAGTGGCACGAGACTGCCATCCGGTGTGGTTCGGGCCGCACGCCGCGCGTGGTGGAGCAGCATCAGCGCGAGCAGCCCGGACACCTCGGGGTGGTCGACGGCAGCGGCGAGCCGACGGGTGAGCCGGATGGCCTCGGCGGCCAGGTCGACGTCGCCGGAGTACCCCTCGTTGAAGACCAGATAGAGGACCCGCAGCACCGTGGAGACATCGCCAGGACGGTCGAACCGCACACCGGACACCGTCCGCTTGGCACGGCTTATCCGCTGCGCCATCGTCGCCTCGGGCACCAGATAGGCCTGGGCGATCTGGCGTGTGGTGAGCCCGCCGACCGCGCGCAGCGTCAGCGCGACCGCGGACGCGGGCGTCAGCAACGGGTGGGCGCACAGGAAGTAGAGCTGAAGGGTGTCGTCCGTCCCGGATGCGGCTCCGCACGTCGGCTCCTCGGCGACCAGGTCCTCGCGCCGACGGCGGGTGGTGTCCGCGCGGGTGGCATCGAGAAACCGGCGCCAGGCCACCGTGATCAGCCAGCCCTTGGGATCACGTGGCGGATCGGCCGGCCACACCCGGATCGCCTCGACGAGCGCGTCCTGGACGGCGTCCTCGGCCGCCGCGAAGTCTGCTCCGCGGCGGACGAGGACGCCGAGCACACTCGGTGTGAGGCTCCTGAGCAGGACCTCGTTCATCGGTGGAGTCACTCCGTGATGGTCGGCGGCTCGCTCAGGAACGGGCGCAGCTCCAGCCACTCGTGGATCGGCTCCCCGCCCGCACCCGGTGCGGCCGACAGCTCACCGGCCAGCTCCAGGGCCCTCTCGTAACTGTCCACATCGATCACCATCCAGCCGGCGATGAGGTCCTTCGTCTCGGCGAACGGGCCGTCGGTGACCGGCGGGCGGCCCTCACCGTCGTACCGGACGAAGGTGCCCCCGGGGGCGAGCGCCTGGCCGTCCACGAACTCGCCGGTCCCTTCGAGCCGGGTAGCGAAGTCCCGCATGTACTGGATGTGGGCCGAGACCTCCTCGGGGGTCCACTTCTCCATCGGGACGTCGTTCACCGCTGCCGGGGCGCCGCGGTAGTGCTTGAGCAGCAGGTACTTGGCCATGATGGATCTCCTCCGTACTGGTGCGGCCCATTGTGGTCGCATTCACCACGGGGACGGAGCCGGTCACACGTTCTCGACATCCCCGCCCGAAGTTTTTTGGCCGCCCGGGCAAGGGTGCCTGGCCGGAGGATCCGCCCACTGCGTAGGCTGGATGTGTCGTCCGGAATGGAACAGCCCTTGACCTGCAAACACGCGGGCAGGGAGCCGAGATTCTAGGAGTACCTCAGTGCAGCGCACCATGTTCAAGTCCAAGATCCACCGCGCTACCGTCACCCAGGCCGACCTGCACTACGTCGGATCCGTCACGGTGGACGCCGAGCTGATGGAGGCGGCCGATCTGCTGCCCGGCGAGCTCGTGCACATCGTGGACATCACCAACGGGGCCCGACTGGAGACGTACGTCATCGAGGGCGAACGGGGATCCGGTGTCATCGGGATCAACGGGGCCGCAGCCCATCTCGTGCACCCCGGTGACCTGGTGATTCTCATCAGTTACGCGCAGGTGGACGACACCGAGGCCCGCGCGCTGGAGCCGCGCATCGTGCACGTGGGGGAGGGCAACCGGATCGTGTCGTTGGGAGCCGACCCCGCCGAGCCCGTCCCCGGCGGAGAAGGCGGGCAGCTTCGCAATCCCCTGGCGGCCATCCGGTAGGGCGGATTCCGGTGCGCGGTCGGTGCGTGTGGACTCCGCAGGCGTGGGAAGCCGCATCGGGAGAGAGTGGGGATCAGCCGCACCTCGCGGCGCGGCATCCGACACTCGACCAGACTCCGCAACCTGGAGGTCGATCAGGCATGACCCAGCCGAACCCCGATCCCGTACCGCCCGCGCCGACTCCGCCGCCCGGGCCGACCGGACCGGACCCCGGGCCGCTTCCCGGACCCCTGCCGGGGCCCACCCCGGTACCGCCGGGGCCGGCCCCGGACCCGATCCCGCCGGGGCCCCTGCCCGACCCGATTCCGCCGGGGCCGGGACCCGACCCGGCACCCGAACCGGCGCCGGGACCGGCTCGCTGAGCGGCCAGCACCCACGGCGGGCCGCACCCCCTGCGGGGTCCGGCCCGCCGTACCCAGGCCGTGCGGATCCGCGCTGAAGCCGTGCGGAAGCCCTGCGAGCCCGTACGGGAGCCCTACGAGCCCGTACGTAAAAAGGAATGGACCCGGGGCGCACCCCTCCGTAGGGTGCGTCCCGTGTCCAGTCCCGAGGCGTCAAGACTCTAGCCACCGGCCGTCCGGTGGCTTTTTCGCGTGGTCACGTACCTCCGGTATCCGCACGGAACCGCCGGGTACGCCATCGACCGCTGCCCGCCACCGGACCGCCGGCGTCGTCAAGGCTGTTTCTGCATCACGACGTCGTTGTGGGGTCTCGCTGTGCCGTTCTCTCTTCACCTGCTCGGGCTCGCTGTCTTCGCCCAGGGCACTTCGGAATTCATGCTGTCCGGGCTCGGCCCGGAAATCGCCGCGGACCTGGGCGTGTCCCTGTCCGCTGCCGGGGCGCTGACCTCGGCCTTCGCTGTCGGAATGGTGGTGGGGGCGCCCTTGATGGCGGCCCTGAGCCTGCGCTGGTCGCGGCGGACCGCGCTGCTGGTCCTCCTGGGGGTGTTCCTGCTCGTTCACGTGCTGGCCGCCGTCACCGGCAGCTTCACCGTGCTGCTCGTCTGCCGGGTCGTCGGAGCACTCGCGAACGCCGGGTTCCTGGCGGTCGCCCTCACGGCCGCCACTCGGATGGTCGCACCCGACGCGAAGGGCCGGGCAACCTCCGCGCTCCTCGGCGGAGTGACCCTCGCGTGCGTCGTCGGAGTGCCCGCCGGGGCCCTGCTCGGTCAACTCTGGGGCTGGCGTGCCGCGTTCTGGGCGGTGGCGCTGCTGTCACTGCCCGCGTTCGCCGGCATCCTGCACTCCGTACCCGCGGAAGTGGGCGACCCCTGCGGGGCCGGGGTGCGACACGAACTGCGGGCGCTGCGCGACGGTCGGCTGCTGCTTAGGCTCCTGCTGGGGGCGCTCGTCAATGGCGCCACCTTCTGCACCTTCACCTACCTCGCACCTCTGGTCACCCAGGTCACCGGGTTCGGCGAAGGGTGGGTACCCGTGGTGCTCGCCCTCTTCGGAGTGGGTTCGTTCGTGGGCGTGGCGGTGGGCGGCCGGGTCGCCGACCGCAGGCCCGCAGCGCTGCTGCTCGGCGGCGGGGCGGCGCTGTTCGTGGGATGGGTGCTCTTCGCGCTGCTGGCCGCGCGGCCGGCCGTGGCGCTGCCGCTCGTCCTGGTCCAGGGGGCGCTGTCGTTCGCGGTGGGTTCCACCCTGATCTCGCAGGTGCTGTACGCGGCTACGGGCGCGCCCACTTTGGCGGGGGCCTTCGCGACCGCCGCCTTCAACGTGGGCGCCGCCGTGGGGCCGTGGGCCGGTGGAATCGCACTGGGGGCCGGTCTGGGGTTCCGTTCGCCGCTCTGGGTGAGTGCGCTGCTGGTGGCGTTCGCCCTCGTCAGCGCCGGTGTGGCAGGCCGGTTGTGGCGGACTCGTACCGGCTCCGATTCAACAGAGGTACGGAGCAAGTGAGTTGGGGCTCTTGTCATGGCCTGCGCCATGCCCGTACTTTTGCCGATTGCTACGTGTCCCACAGGGTGAGTGGAGGAAGCGAGACATGGCCTCAACCGGTCGTCACCGGCGGTACCAGCCGAGCCGCATCAACAACGCCTCGCTCACGGCTGCGGCGGGCGGCGTCGGCATCGCGCTTCCGCTCGTCGCGGCAGGCCCTGCCGGAGCGGCCCCGGTGGACGTCTGGGAGAAGGTCGCCGCCTGCGAGTCGACCAACAACTGGAAGATCAACACCGGGAACGGCTATTACGGCGGACTCCAGTTCCGCCAGGCCACCTGGCAGGCCTACGGCGGCCAGACCTATGCTCCGCGCGCGGACCTGGCGACCAAGGACGAGCAGATCGCCGTCGCCGAACGGGTGCTGAAGGGGCAGGGACCGACCGCCTGGCCGGTCTGCTCGGTCAAGGCGGGGCTGGTGCGCGGCGGTGCCGCCCCGGACATCACCATCACCACCCAGGGCAAGGGGCAGGGCGCCGACCAGGGACGGAAGGCCGACCCGCCGCCCCAGAAGAAGAAGCCCGCTCCCCCCGCCCGGCAGACACCCCCGCCGAAGGCCGACCCCCGGCCGCCAGGACCGGCGCCGGCTCCGCCCGCCCGGACGGCGCCCCCGCCGAAGACCGACCCCGAGCCGACCAGGCCCGCACCAGGCCGGGCCGGCGCCCAGGACACGTACACCGTCGCCGGCGGGGACACCCTGTACGACATCGCCAGGAGCGAGCGGGTCGGCGGCGGCTGGCAGCAGCTCTACCAGGGCAACAGGCAGGTCATCGGCAGCGACCCCGACGTCATCCGGCCCGGACAGCGCCTGCTGGTACGTATCGGCACCCCGGCCAAGCCGGACCCGGCGGGCAGCACCGACAGAGCGGGCACCGCGGACAAGGCCGGCCAGGACTCCCGCGGGGACGCCGCGGCCGAGAGGGCCGCCGCGGAACGCGCGAGGCAGGCCGAGGAGGCCCGTAAGGCGCAGGGCGCCAAGAAGGCCGAGGAGACACGCAGGGCGGAGCGCGCCAGGCAGGCCGAGCAGGAGAAGCAGAGCAGGCAGGCGCAGGAGAGGAAGCAGGAGCAGAAGCGGGAGGCCGACCGGGAGAAGTCCCGCGCGGAAAAGGTCTCCTCGCGGTCCGCGCGCAAGAGCGGGCTCAGTGCCCCGGTGGACGTCGGCCCCAGCACTCCCTACCGGGCGGCGGGTTCCTCCTGGTCGAAGGGCTACCACACCGGCGTCGACTTCCCGGTGCCCACCGGCACCTCCGTGAAAGCCGTCGGGGCCGGCAACGTGGTCTCGGCCGGGTACGCGGGCTCGTACGGCTACCAGGTCGTCATCCGGCACGCCGACGGCAAGTACAGCCAGTACGCGCACCTGTCCGCGCTGACCGTCCGCGAAGGACAGAAGGTCGACTCCGGGCAGCGCATCGGGCGCTCCGGCTCCACCGGCAACAGCACCGGGCCCCATCTGCACTTCGAGGTGCGGACCGGCCCCGGCTTCGGCTCGGACGTCGACCCGGTCGCTTATCTGAGGGCGGGCGGGGTCACCGTCTGACCGGGGGCGGCCTTCGGCCCGCTGGGCCGGTTCGCCGGTTCGCCGGTTCGCCGGTTCGCCGGTTCGCCGGTTCGCCGGGGAGGAGGCCTGCGGGCCATTCCTCCCCGGCGTCCAGCCGCGCGGGAGGCAGCCCACGGGTAATTCCTTCCCGGCGCCCCGCCGCGCGAGATCCGCACGCGCCTGCACCCGCCCTCGATCGTGTCCCGCCGTCAGCAGGGTCAGGCCCGCCGCCGCGACCAGTCCCGAGAAGGCCGCGAGCAGTAGGCCGGCCGCGCCGTACCGGAAGGACTCTCCGAACAGGGTCAGGCCGACGACGGAGGCCACCACCGGGTTCACCACGGTCACCGTGGCCAGTGGCGCCGTCAGCCCGGCACCCCGGTAGGAGCCCTGCGACAGCAGCAGCCCCGCCGTCGCGAAGGCGGCGACGGCGGGCACCCCTTGCCACTGGCCCGCCAGCCCGTGCACGCCCCAGCCCACCGCGAGAGACTTGACGAACACGGACGCGATGCCGAACGAGATCCCCGCGGCCCCGGCCAGCAGCACGCCCCGCGCCACTGGGCGGCTCACGAGGTGCGCCGCGGCGAACAGCGCCGCCATGGCGGCGAGCGTCGCACCCGCGACCGCCAGCTGCTCCCCACCGTCCAGTCCCTGGGCGCGGGCGGTACCCGTCAGCGAGAGCAGTCCGGCCAGACCGGCCGTCGCCATGAGCGCGCCGCGCCACGCCGTGGCATCCGCCCTGCGCCGTACGAACACCGTGGCGATCGGCAGCGCAAACACGATGGTCAATGCACCCATCGGCTGTACCAGGCTCAGCGGACCGTAGGCCAGCGCGCCGATGTGCAGCAGGGCGCCGAAGCCGTTCAACAGGGTGGCCACCCACCAGACCGGCTGCCGCACCGGGGCGTACAGGCCGCCGTGGCCGGTGGCCGCCACGCGTTCCTGGAGAATGGCGCCCACCGCGTAGGCCACCGCCGACACGAGGGCGAACAGGACGGACAGTCCGAGGGGACTCATGTATCCACCATGACCTGCCGCAGCGCTCCCGTCCTTGTCCACGGGCAGGCCCCGGGGTCTCCGGCACACGCGGTACGCCGCAACAACACGTGCGACCGGCACGGTGAAAGGCAGAGAACATGGATTTCGCGGAGCTCGGCACGGTGAACGGGTTCTTCGCGCTGCGGGCGGAGACGCCACCGGCCGGGGGCGGTCACGTCCCGTTGGCACGGGTGTACGCGGGCGAGACGGCCCCGCTGGCCCTAAGGGTCGACAAGGTCGCCGCCCGGCTCGGGACGCCCGAGCGCCGGGTCGCCGCCTCGATAGCCCACCTGGGGATCGTGGCACGGCTCTGGTCGGTGGCACTCGGTTCGGCCGCGCTGTACGGCGAGGTGCCCGATCTCGCGGCGGACGGCCTGTACTGGGACCCGGACGGCAGCAGCCCGGACGACCTGCTGCTGAGCACGGCGCGGCCCTCGTTGCCCGCCACGGCCGAGACCCTGCGCGACACCGTCCAGTACGGCCACCTGCTTCCCCTCGCGGATTCCTTCCGCCGGGACGGCAACATCTCCCCGCAGCTCCTGTGGGGCAACGCCGGATCCGCGCTCGCCGCAGCCGTGTCCCAACTCAGGCTGTGGGCACGGGAGAACGAGCGCCCCGAGGCCGGCAGGAGGGCGGCGGCGATCGCCCACGAGCTGTTCGCCCACCCCGACCTGAACGCCACGGGGGCCTTCAGGGCCGGGGCGTTCCGCCGCTCCAGCTGCTGCCTGTACTACCGCTGCCCGGGCGGCGGGCTGTGCG
Source organism: Streptomyces sp. NPDC058663 (assembly GCF_042716745.1). Classification (NCBI taxonomy): domain Bacteria; kingdom Bacillati; phylum Actinomycetota; class Actinomycetes; order Kitasatosporales; family Streptomycetaceae; genus Streptomyces; species Streptomyces sp. NPDC058663. The sequence continues at coordinate 2,580 of NZ_JBHXRV010000100.1, read as the reverse complement.
GCGACTGCGTCTTCGACTCCCCGCCCGGGCACCGGGAAGCCGGGACGGGCGCGCGGCGCTCTTCCCCGCAGCCCGTATCTGAGTGACCATCAAGGAATGAAAGTGGGGCTGCTCACGCGAGAGTATCCGCCGGACGTCTACGGAGGCGCCGGTGTCCATGTGGAGTTTCTGGCAAGGGAGTTGCGTGCCCTGGCCGATGTGGAGGTGCACTGCTGGGGAACCGACGGTGTCGGCACGGGCCGGGAGCACGGAGTCACCCGTCACGCCTTCGACGCCACCCTGGGCGGCGCCAACGACGCACTGCGCGCCTTCTCCATCGACCTCTCCATGGCCGCCGCCCTGGCGGACCGGGAGATCGTCCACTCGCACACCTGGTACGCCAATCTCGCCGGACACCTCGGCAAACTGCTCTACGGCGTGCCGCATGTGATGACTTGTCACTCGCTGGAGCCGTTGCGCCCGTGGAAGGCCGAGCAGCTCGGGGGCGGGTACGCGCTCTCCGGGTGGGCCGAGCGCACCGCCGTCGAGTCCGCCGACGCGGTCATCGCCGTCTCCCGCGGCATGCGTACCGACATCCTCGACTGCTACCCGGCGCTCGACCCGGCGAAAGTCCGTGTCGTGCACAACGGAATCGACACCGCGCTCTACCGTCCCACGGACAGGACGGACGTCCTGGAGCGCATCGGCATCGACCCCGGCCGGCCCTACGTCCTGTTCGTCGGCCGCATCACCCGGCAGAAGGGCGTCCCGCACCTGCTGCGCGCCGCCCGCGCCCTCGACCCGGCCGCCCAGCTCGTCCTGTGTGCGGGGGCGCCCGACACCCCGGATATCGAGCGCGAATTCCGCGAACTGGTGGGTGAGCTGGAGCGGGCGCGGGACGGAGTGTTCTGGATCCCCGAGATGCTGCCGCGCCCGGACGTGGTCCAACTGCTCACCCATGCCACCGTGTTCGCCTGCCCCTCGGTGTACGAGCCGCTCGGCATCGTCAACCTGGAGGCAATGGCGTGCGGCACCGCCGTCGTCGCCTCCTCGGTCGGCGGCATCCCCGAGGTCGTCGACGACGGGCGCACGGGGCTGCTCGTACCGTACGAGAAGAAACGCGCGCTGCGGCACCCGGAGGAGTTCGAGGACGGTCTCACCGAGGCGCTGAACCGGGTGCTCGACGAGCCGGAAGAGGCGCGTCGGATGGGTGCGGCGGGCCGTCAGCGGGTAGTCGAGGAGTTCGGGTGGGACGCCGTGGCACGGCGGACCGCCGAAGTGTACGCGGAGTTGGTCAAGTGACCCTTGCTGGTTGACCCTTGGGGGCGGCGATGCGCGGTGGACCTTCGGTGCTCGGGATCGTACTGGCAGGCGGGGAGGGCAAGCGGCTGATGCCGCTCACCGCCGACCGGGCCAAACCGGCGGTGGTCTTCGGAGGGACCTACCGCCTCGTCGACTTCGTCCTGTCGAACCTCGTCAACGGCGACATCCTGCGCAACTGTGTCCTCACCCAGTACAAGTCGCACTCCCTGGACCGGCACGTCACCACCACCTGGCGGATGTCCAGCCTGCTGGGCAACTACGTCACCCCGGTCCCCGCCCAACAGCGGCTCGGGCCGCGCTGGTACCAGGGCAGTGCCGACGCCATCTTCCAGTCGCTCAACCTGGTGCACGACGAGCAGCCCGACTTCATCGCGGTCTTCGGTGCCGACCACGTGTACCGGATGGACCCGCGCCACATGCTCCAGCAGCACATCGAGAGCGGCGCAGGAGTCACCGTCGCAGGGATCAGGGTGGCGCGCAGGCAGGCGTCCTCGTTCGGGGTCATCACGCCCGCCTCCGACGGGCGACGGGTCGAGCGGTTCCTGGAGAAACCGACCGATCCGCCCGGTCTGCCGGGCGACCCGCACCGGGTCTTCGCCTCCATGGGCAACTACATCTTCACCACGAAGGTGCTGGTCGACGCGCTGATCAGGGACGCCGAGGACGAGGACTCGGTGCACGACATGGGCGGCAGCATCCTGCCCCAGCTCACCGAGCGCGGCGCCGCCCAGGTCTACGACTTCGACGACAACCACGTCCCCGGCGAGACCGCCCACGACCACGGCTACTGGCGGGACGTCGGCACCCTCGACACGTACTACGAGGCCCACATGGACCTGGTCGCCGAGCAGCCCGAGTTCAACCTCTTCAACCGGCGCTGGCCGATCTACACCCACTTCGGGCAGCTGCCGCCCGCCCGGTTCTGCTCGGCCGGCATCGCCAGCGAGTCGATCGTCGGCCCCGGCTGCGTGATCAGCGGACAGGTCACGGGCTCGGTCCTCTCGCCCGGGGTGGTCATCGAGCCGGGGGCCGTCGTCCAGGGCTCCGTACTGCACGACAACGTACGGATAGGGCGCGGGGCGGTCGTCCGCGGGGCGATCCTCGACAAGAACGTCGACGTACCGCCGGGAGCCACCATCGGCGTCAACCCGGAGCGTGACGCCGAGCTGTACACGGTGTCGCGGAACGGGGTGATCGCGCTGGGGAAGGGGCAGCAGGTCAGCTGACAGCCACCTGACCCGGCAGAGGCCCCTGGGCCCGGACTGTGCGCCCCGAGCC
>NZ_JBHXRV010000099.1:0-10679 GCF_042716745.1 Streptomyces sp. NPDC058663 | reverse complement strand
ACCCACCTCCCCACCGCAATGATCCCCACCTACCTCACCCACCTCACCCACCTCCCACAACTCCCCAACGGCAAAACCGACACCACCCAACTCCCGCCGCCCAACGAGGAGTCCGACGGTGCCGGCGAGTACGTGGAGCCGCGGGACGAGGTCGAGAAGGAACTGGTGGCGATCTGGTCCGAGGTGCTCGGGACCCCGAGGGCCATCGGGGTACGGGACGACTTCCACGCACTGGGCGGCCACTCGCTGCTCGCCGTGCAGATCGTCTCCAGGGTCCGGGACACCTTCGGCGTCGAGGTCCCGCTGGCCCGGATGCTCACCGGCCGGCTGACCGTCGAGGCGCTCGCCGGGACCGTCCAGGACATCCAGCTCTCCGAAGTGGACGAGGACGAGCTGCTCGCCGCTCTGGCCGCGCTCTGAGCCGGTGAACGCCCACGGCCCCCGCACCCTCTCCCGCACACCCGTCAACAGGGTGGGGGAGAGGGTGCGGGGGCCGTCGGGGTGGCCGGTGCGGCCGGCCGGCGGTGTCAGCCGCGCACGGTCAGACCGACCGCCGTGACATCGGTGAGGTACGCGCCCCAGGTGCTCCAGGTCAGGCCGGCGGGCAGCGCACCGGCGCGCTGCGGCAGGCCGGGGGTGTACGCCGTCACGCGCAGCGGCACCTTGCCCGCGCCGGAGACCTTCAGGGTGATGTCGAAGCCCTGGGCCGGGACCTTCCACAGGGCGAAGCCCCACTTCCACGGGCCCGCCGAGAGCGGCCGGTTGGTGCCGCCGCGCACCGTGGTGCCGGCCACCTCCGCGCCCCGTATCCCGTGTGCCGAGGTGTCGGCGAAGAGGCTGACGTAGGAGGTTCCGGGGGCCGGCCTGAGGTGCAGACGTACGGTGCGGACGCCGCCCGGGCCGGCCTGTCCGGACGTCACCGACACCACGGGAGCGGCCGGGCCGCCCGCAGCCGCCCTGGCGGTGTCCGCGTCGGTGACCAGGTCACCGGCCAGGGTGGTCGGGAAGGTGGGGAACCGGGCGCGGATGTCGGCGCGTTCGGACCCGGCGAGCGCCCCGGTCCACTTCGGCGGCGCCTTGTCGGAGCTCAGCCAGTGCCCGGTGCCCCGGTCGGCGTCCCAGGCGTACGCGAGGCTGGTGTGCCGCGGGTGATCCGCGTCGAAGGTGTCCACGCGCAGGCCGGTCAGTGCCAGAGCGACCCCGGCGGCAAGCCCCAGCCAACCCGTGACCGGGGCGGCCCGGCGCGGCAGCAGGCCGAGCAGCGGCAGCGAGACGGCGACGAGCAGAGCCATCAGGATCAACGGGGCCACGGCAAGCGACAGGCCGAGCGTCGGGAAGACCAGCACGATCACCGGCAGCAGCAGCGGCAGCGCCACGAGCGCGGAGAGGGACAGGGCAAGGGTGCGGCCGTACTCCCCGTCCTCGCCGGTGCGGCGGCGTACCTGCACGAGCAGCGCCGCGCAGCCCACCAGTGGCGGCCACACGAACAGGTAGGAGGCGCCCGGCGCGAGGACAGCGGTGGCCAGGCCCAGGACGGTCAGCCAGACCCCCGTGCCCAGCGCGGTCTCGGCGGCCCCGGTCCGCCGGCGCACCAGCAGGTACCAGCCGACGGCCGCGGCGGCGGTCAGGGCCAGGAAGGCGGCCCTGAACCAGCCGGGCCGATAGCTGTCGCCCATGGACAGATCGGCGTATCCGGGCTGGGCCAGGCAGAGCAGTTCCCACCCGCCGAAGCCTACGGCGGCGGCCCCGAGCAGGGTGAGCGGAAAGGTCAGCGCGGCCCTGAGCACGCCGCGGCGGGAGAGACCGCGGCGGCCGGCGTGCCGGAGAGCGGCCCCGTAGACGGCCGCGGTGAGCAGGGCGAGCGGCAGCACCAGCGCGTTCGGGTAGCGGATCAGCAGGCCCAGAACGGTGAAGTAGGTGTCGTCGGTGCCTTCCTGGAGCTCGGAGAGGTCCTGGCCCGCGAGGGAACGGGCGGCGGCCAGGACGTTGTCGCCCTGGTGCTGGACGCTGTCCGCCGAGAGGTTCGCGAGGGAGTCGCCGGGGGTGTGGTAGCGGGCCGAACCGTCCAGGAAGGCGAAGTTGAGGCCGCCGAAGCCCTTCTTCTTGAACTCGGAGAAGTCGGTGTCGTTCGGCAGGTAGGAGTAGACCTCGTCGGCCAGTGACGTGGCGATCGGCCGGTCGGCGCCGCTCAGGGCCGACAGGGCGCCGCTGTTGCGGGGACCCGACTCGAACATGATGGAGGGTCCGGAGACCCCGCGCGCCTCCAGGTTGAGGACGACGGTGTGCGCCGGGTCGAGTCCGCCGTCCGCGAGGAAGGCGTGCGCGCCGAGCAGTCCGGGCTCCTCCCCGTCCGTGAGCAGCACGTCGACCGTATTGCGCGCCGCCCTGCCGTCGGCGCGCAGGGCCCGTACGACCTCCAGGACCGCCGCCACGTTGGCCGCGTTGTCGGCGGCACCGGGTCCGGCGGGCACCGAATCGTAGTGGGCCATCAGTACGAGGTGACCGGCGTCGGCACCGGCCGTCCCCGGGAACGAGGCGTGGATGTTGGCGACCTCGGCGACCAGCGCGGTGCCGTCATGCTCGTCGCGGGTCACGGGCTGCGGCCGGGCCTCGACCCGGGCGCCGAGCGCGGTCAGCCGGGTCGTGAGGTACGTACGGGCGGCGGCCGAGGCCGGGCTGCCGATCGGGCGCGGCTCCTTGGCGATGACCTCGGCGTCCGCCAGGGCCCGGCGCGCCGAGAACTCGCTCTTCGGCGCGGAGGCCGGCGCGGGGTCCGGCGGCTGAAGGGTCCACACGGAGCAGGCCGTCAGCAGGAGGAAAAGCCCCAGGAGCAGGAGCCCGGAGGGCCGCGTGACACGGTGCGCCCGCCCCCGCGTGAACGCCCGCGCGAAGAGGGGGGCACCCGAAGGATCCGCGGAGCGGGAGGCCGGCGGAGAAACGGCGGGAGAGGGCGGGGAATGCGTATCGGAATCAGCCACGGTGAAGGACCAGTCTTTCCGGGTCTCGATGCGTCGGGTATTTCGGGCGAGCGGCTCGGAACACGTACATCACCGGAATTATCAAAGGCCGCTCCACGCCCTGTCGCGGCTACCTGACATGGTTCCGGGGCGAGTTGACACAGTTCCGCGGGGTCGTCGGGGGCAGCTGACAAAGTCACGGCCGGACGGATGGTGATCCCTGATCGGGTGGCTAGTTTGGCGTCCGGATCGCAGCCCCGCCGGAAGTCGAAATCCAGAATCCAGAACTGGAGTCAGCAAATGATCAATGCACCCGTTGAGTTCTACCAGGTCGTTGTCAACGACGAGGAGCAGTATTCGGTTTGGCCCGCGGGCCAGGAGATTCCCGGAGGGTGGCGCGCCCCCGGAATCACCGGCCCGAAGGACGAATGCCTTGCGTGGATCGACGAGAACTGGACCGACATGCGGCCGCTCAGCCTCCGCCGCGCCATGGATGGCGCCGTGACGGCCTCCCAGGACTGACCGCGACCGCCCATTCACGCCAAGGAACACAAGGAGGGGACGAGCTGTGACGGCCCACTGGCAACAGCTGCTCGACGAGCTGCTCATCCCGGGTGCACCCACCCGCGGACTGGAGCTGATGGGGGAGGCATGGAGCGGCAAGACCCGTCGCCTGGACGAACTCACCCGCCGTGCGACCGACAGCGGATGGCACGTCGGCCGGAGCCGGCCGGGCCGGCTCCAGCACTCGGCCCCCTTCGGGCTGTTCCTGGACGCGCTGGACGACCTGGTCACCGACGCCGGACCCCGGCTCTGGGACTGCCTCACCGAGGACGAACAACAGCGGCTCGCCGCGCTCTTCCCCTCGATGAGCCACTTCGCGTCCGGAGACCGGCCGGTCCGTGACCGCTACCGCGAATGCCGCGCGGTACGCAGCCTGGTGGGTCATCTGGCCGACGCCGAGGGGCTGTTGATCGTCCTGGACGACCTGCACCGCGCCGACGACGACTCCCTGGACCTGCTCGGCTACCTGCTGGAGCGCCCGCTCGCGGCACCCGTGGTGATCGCGGTGGCCCACCGTCCGCGCCAGCTCGGACACCGCACCCGCGCCGTGCTCGCCGAGACCGCCGCCCGTGGCCTGACCCACCGCATCGAGCTCGGTGGCTGTCCGGACGCCGACCTGGCCACCCTGGTGCCGGCCGGTCTCGACGGCCCGGCCAGACATTCCCTGCTGCGGCGCAGCGGCGGCAACCCGGGGCTGCTGCTGGCGCTCGCCGAGATGGAGCCCGCCGGCCCCTCCGGCCTGCCGTCCGTGCCCTCGCAGCCGCCCGCCGGGCCGGGCGCCGCCGCGCTCGACGACTTCCAGCTGCTCGGCCCCGCCGGCCGGGCCATGGTCGGGGCCGCCGCCGTGCTCGGCGACACCTTCGGCCTGCGGATCGCCGTCGAGGTCTCCCAGCTCGACGAGGCCGACGCCATCGCCGGGCTGGACGAAGCCCTCGCCGAGGACCTGGTGCGTCCCGTCGGCGACGGCCCCGACTTCCGCTTCCGCGATCCGGTCGTACGGGCCGTGGCCTACCACTCGGCAGGCCGCGGCTGGCGCTCCGGCGCCCACGCCCGCGCCGCCGCCGCCCTGCGCGTCCACCAGGGGCCGGCCGAACTGCGTGCGCAGCAACTGCTGTGCACGGTCGAGGTCGCCGACGACGACGACGTACGGGCCCTCGTGGACGCCGCCGAGGACACCGTCCTGCGCGACCCGGGCGCCGCCCTGCGCTGGGCCCGCCACGCCCTGCGACCGGTGGTCACCCTCGACCCCCTGCTCCAGGCCAGGGCCCGGAACGCGCAGGGCCGGGCGCTGCTGCACGAGGCCGAGTTCGAGGAGTCCGCCGCCGTCTTCCAGCGACTGCTGGCTCCCGGTGCCGAGCTGCCCGGGGCACTGCGGGCCGAGGCGGTCGCCTTGTACGCCCAGGTGCAGCGGCTGCTGGGCCGCCACGAGGCCGCCCGCGAGATGCTGCGCGGCGAGATCGCCCGTACCGGCGGGGCCGGAGCGGCGGCGGCCTGCGGCAGCGCCTGCGCCGCCCACTGCGACCGGGCCGCCGTGGCTCCCGGCGCCGCCCGCTGCGGCCGGCTCCGGATGGCGATGACCGCCCTGGTCCTGGAGGCCGGCGGCCAGTGGAGCAGTGCCGACCGGGCCGCGCTCACGGTACTCGCCGAGACCGCCGCGGACCCCGCGCATCCCAGCGTGCTGGCCGCGCTCGCCGCCACCGAGGCCCAGTTCGGGCGGAGTTCGGCAGCGGCTGAGCACGCCGTCCGCGCCGCCGCGCTGATCGACTCGCTCGCCGACGAGGAGCTCGCCGCCCACCTGGAAGCCGTCCAGTGGCTGGTCGGGGCCGAGCTGTTCCTCGGCCGGATCCGGGAGGCCGAGACCCACATCGAACGGGCCGTCACCCTGGCCCGCCGCTTCGGCCAGCGTCACCTGCTTCCCGGACTGCTCGCCGGACTCGGCCACACCCGGCTCCGGCTGGGCCTGCTGCCCGAGGCGCTGGCCTGCGCGGAAGAGGTCGAGGAAGCCGCCAAGGCCACCGGAAGCAGCCAACTGCTGGCACTTGCCGGGCGTCTGCGCGAGGAGCTGGACCTGCTGCACGGCATCACCGGCCCCGGGGCCCCCGCCCCCGAAGGCCCGCAACCGATGCTGCCCGAACTCAGCGGCCGGGAGCGGGAGATATCCGTCCTGGTCAGCTACGGGCACACCAACCAGCGGATCGCCCACTTCCTGGAGCTCAGCCCGAAGACCGTGGAGACCTACCTCGCCCGGATCTTCAAGAAGCTCGGCGTCTGCTCGCGGGCAGAGGTGGCCGCGATGGTCGGCCGGGCCGCCCCGCAGACACCGGAGACCGTGCCGGTACCGAGCGGACGGCCCGCGCGTTGACCTCGGCACCGAAGGCCGCATCCGCGTCCGGGCCGGCGGCCGGGCCGCCCGGTCCCCGGACCACCGGGGCCACCGCCCCGGAGCCCGTCGGCGCCGGCCCCTCGAAGAAACCGCCCCTCGGCCGGCCCTTCTGGCAGCTGTGGAGCAGCACCTTCGCCGCCTCCTGGGGCGACGGACTGCGGCTGGCCGCCCTGCCGCTGACCGCCGCGCTGTTCACCCGCGATCCGATGCTGCTGTCCCTGGTGACCGTCGCCGGACAGCTGCCCTGGGTACTCGCCGGAACCTTCGCCGGAGCCTTCGTCGACCGGCACGACCAGCAGCGGGTGATGTTCTGGTCGGACGCCGTCCGCGCGGTGATCGCCGCCCTGTTCACGCTGGCCCTGTTCACTGGCCACGGCAGTCTCGCAACTCTGCTGGTCTTCGCCCTGGTCATGGGTGTGGTGGAGACGCTGCGCGACAGCGCCACCCTCGCCATCGTCCCCAGACTGGTTCCCGCATCCGTCCTCGACAAGGCCAACAGTCTGCTCCAAGGCGTGGCGATGCTCTGCGTGGAGCTCGCCGGACCGCCGCTGGCCGCCCTGCTGCTCCTCCACGGGACCGCCTTCCCCTACGCCATCGACACCGTCACCTTCGTGATCTCCGCGCTGCTCGTCGCCCGCCTGGCGGGCGCCGCCGCACCGCTGCCCCCGAGTACGGGGCAGCCGACGACCCTGCTCGCGGATGCCGCCGAAGGCATCCGCTGGCTGTGGCGGCACCGGCTGCTGCGCTCGGTGTGCGCGCTGGTCGGTGCCTTCAACTTCGGTCTCAGCGCCGTGGTGTCCGTCGGAGTGCTCTACGCATACGACGTGCTCGCCGTCGGCAGCGTCGGCTACGGCCTGCTGATGGCCGTCATCGCGGTCGGCGGAGTCGCCGGAGTCGGCCTCACCCCGCTGCTCACGGGCCGGCTGGGCCGCGAACGCACCGTCCTGCTGTTCTGCGCGCTGACCCCGGTCGCGTTCGTCGTCGCGGGCTCCACCTCACGGCCGCTGCTGGCCGCCGGTGTGCTCAGCACCGTCGGCATGGCCCTGGCCGTGCTCACCATCACCACCACTTCCATGCGCCAGACGCTCGTCCCGGCCCGGCTGCTCGGCCGGGTCGGCAGCTCGTACCGGCTCGTCGCGGTCGGCATGTCCCCGCTCGGCGCTCTGGCCGGCGGGGCAGTCGCCTCGTACGCCGGGCTGCGCGCCCCCTTCTACCTGGCCGCCGGGGTGCTCACCGTCACCTGGGCGCTCAGCCTCCCCGTGATGCTCCGGTCCACGAAAGGAACCCCGTGACCCCCTCCGAGACCGCCGCCCCCGGTCCCGCCGTGATCGCCATGTGGAGCCCGCCGCGCTGCCGCTCCACCGCCTTCGAGCGGATGATGATCGAGCGCGGTGACCTGACCGTCCTCCACGAGCCCTTCAACATCCTCACCAGCAAGGGGAGTTTCGAGATCGGGGGGCGCACCTGCCGGAGCGAGACGGACCTGCTCGACGCGATCCTGGAACTGGCCGCCACCGGCGGCCGCACCGTCTACTTCAAGGACACCACCGACTTCCGCTACCCCGGACTGCTGGCGGACCCCCGCCTGACCACCGCGCTCCAGCACACCTTCATCATCCGCGAGCCCGCCGAGGCCATCGCCTCCCACTACGCCCGCAACCCCGGCGTGACGGCCGACGAAGTGGGCTTCGGCCACTGCGCCGAGATCTTCGACCTGGTCCGCACCACCGCAGGCACCTTCCCTCCGGTGGTCGACGCCGCCGACCTGGTCGCCGACCCGGCGGGCATCGCAGCCGTGTACAGCTCGCTCACCGGGCTGCCCGACCTGCCGGGTGCGCTCAGCTGGCAGGCCGGCGAGCGCAGCGAATGGCAGGTCTTCGAGGACTGGCACCGCGAGGCGGCCGCCAGCACCGGCATCCACGACCGCTCGGGCGAGTACGCCGACACGGTCGAGAACAACGCCCGCCTGGGCGCGCTCCACCAGGCCCAGCTCCCCTACTACGAGCACCTGCGCGCGCACCGGATCACCCCCCGGCAGGGAGAGGCCGCCGCATGACCAGCCGATTCGAGCAGCTCGTCGTCGACTGCGCCGACCCGCGCAAGGTAGCCGCGTTCTGGTGCGCCGTCCTCGACTACACCGTCCACGAGGACCGGGACGGCAACCTCGTGGAGATCGGCCCCGCCGAGATCGCGCCGCTGCAGGAACTGCGGCGGGCCGCGGTGCCCGCACAGGTCGTCTTCCAGCGCGCCCACAGCACGAAGACCCGCAAGAACCGGCTGCACCTGGACGTCTGCCCCATCGACTCGGACCAGCCGTCCGAGGTGGAGCGGATCGTCGCGCTGGGCGCCCGCCGGATCGACATCGGCACGCCCGAGGAAGCGAGCTGGACCGTACTCGCCGACCCGGAGGGCAACGAGTTCTGCGTACTGCGCAGCCTCGCCCCCGGCCACTTCGAGGAGTAGCGGAACCCGATGAGGAGCAGCTCCCCGCCGCTGGGCGGCCCGGCCCCCGCGCCGCCCCGCCCCGCCCCCGTCTCCGCCCCGGCCGCCGGTGAGTCCTGGCTGCGCGTCCGGCGCTCCCCGGGGCCCGCCCGCCGACGGCTGCTCTGCCTGCCACCGGCAGGCGGCACCGCCCAGGCGTACGGGCGCTGGGCGGAACAGCTGCCCGGCGGCACCGAGGTGGTGGCCGTCGAACTGCCGGGTCACGGCTCGCGGATGGGCGAGCCCCCGCTGACCAGGATGGCCGACGTCGTCGCCGGGATCGAGACCCACCTGGCGGCACTCCCCGAGCTGCCACTGGTGATCTTCGGGCACAGCATGGGGGCGGCCGTCGGCTGGGAACTGGCCCGCTCGCTCCGCCACCGGTACGGGCAACGGCCCGCCGGCACCGGCCGGTACGGCCGGGGCAGTGCCGGCGAGGCAGACCAACCGGTGCGCGGCGTCATCGCCGCCGCCGCCGTGCCGCCCTCCGCGAACCCGCCCGCCCGCTGGGCCGCCGGGGCCGACACCACGGACGAGGACCTGCTCGCCCTGCTCGACCACTCCCGCCACCTGCCGCCCGAGCTCCGTCACCACCAGGAGTTCCTCCGGCTGTACCTGCCGGTGCTCCGCGCCGACCTTGAGGTGCTCGCCCGTCACAGGGCCCGGCGCGAACATCCGATGCCCTGCGCCCTGCGCGTCTACGCGGGCGACGACGACCCGCTGGCCGGCCCGGGAACGGCCTGGCCGTGGGCGCCGGAAGAGGTCGGCGGCGACCGCCTCCTGCGGGTCTTCCCCGGCGGCCACTTCTTCCTGCACGAGCACCCGCAACCCGTACTCGCCGCACTCGCCCGCGACCTCGAAACGATCGCACCCGGCGCCTGAGCCCAGGAGCAGCAGATGACCACCGAAGCAGCACTCACCAACGCCCTGGCCGGGCTGACCCCCGAACAGCGGGCCAGGCTCACGCTCGAACTGGCCCGCCGCAAGGCCCTGAAGAACCCGGCCATCACCCGCCGCCCGCGCACCGAGGGAACCGAGAACGCCTTCCCCGCCTCGCCCGGGCAGGAACGGCTCTGGTACCTGCACGCCCTGGAGCCCGACTCCACCGCGTACGTCCTGCCCATCGTGCTCCGGCTGACCGGAGCCGTGGACGTCGCGGCCCTCCAGGACGCCCTCGGCGCACTGGTCGCCCGGCACGAGGTGCTGCGCACCGTCTTCCGCGAGGACGCCGAAGGCGCCGTCCAGCAGATCGTCCTTCCGGCGGACCGGGTGCCACTGCCGGTCACCGGGCTGCCCGCCGGTACGGGCGAGGAAGAACTGTTCGCAAGGGTGCGGGCGGACGTGTCGCTGCCCTTCGACATGGCGCACGGACCACTGGTGCGGGCCTCGCTGCTGCGCCGCACGGAGACCGACTGGACACTGGTGCTCTGCGTGCACCACATCGTGGTCGACGGCTGGTCGCTGGGCGTCCTGGTCGGCGAGCTCGCCGAGATGTACGCCGCCTGCTCCCAGGACCGCGACCCCCTGCTTCCCGAACTGCCGGTGCAGTACGCGGACTTCGCGGTGTGGCAGCGCGAGTGGCTGTCGGGGGAGCGGCTGGAGAAGCAGCTGGCGTACTGGCGCGGCCGGCTGGAGGGGGCCGCCGTCCTGGACGTGCCCGGCGACCGGCCCCGCCCGCCCGCGCAGACCTCCGCCGGCGACTCGGTGCCCGTGACCCTGCCGCCCGAGCTCGTCGCCCGGCTGACCCGGCTGGTGGAGGGGGAGTCGGCGACGTTGTTCATGGGGTTGCTCGGGGCTTTCTCCGCGGTGCTGGGTCGTTGGTCGGGGCAGAGCGACGTGGTGGTCGGTACGGCTGTCGCGGGCCGTACCCGTACCGAACTGGAGCCGCTGGTCGGCTTCTTCGTGAACACCCTGGCCCTGCGCATGGACGTGGGCGGCGGCATCTCCTTCCGGGAACTGGTCCGCCGCGCCCGGGAGAGCTCCCTGGAGGCCTTCGCGCACCAGGACGTGCCCTTCGAGCGGATCGTCCAGGAACTGGGCGTCGACCGCACCGGCGGCCATCCCCCGGTGGTCCAGGTGATGCTCGCGCTGCGCAACGTGCCGATGCAGCCGCCGACGCTCGGCGCACTCGGCGTGGAAGTGGTCGAACTGCCGCGTGAGGTGGCCCAGTTGGACCTCAGTGTGGAGCTGGTCCCCGATGCCGACGGTGCTCTGGTGGGTGCTTTGGAGTTTTCGTCGGAGTTGTATGACCGGGTGACGGCGGAGCGTTTGGTGGAGGGGGTGGTGGCGTTGTT
>NZ_JBHXRV010000098.1:0-11180 GCF_042716745.1 Streptomyces sp. NPDC058663 | reverse complement strand
CCCCCGGAGTGATCCGGGGGGCCGCCCTTCGTCGTACGCGGGTACGAACGGACTCAGTAGGCGCTGTTGACGTTGTCGATGGAGCCGTACCGGTCGGCGGCGTAGTTCGCTGCCGCGGTGAGGTTGGCGACCGGGTGGTACTGGCTGCGGGGGGTGCCCGGCACGTGGTAGGCGTCGAAAGTCGGCTTGATGACCTGGAGCAGGCCGATCGACGGGGTGCCCTTCTGGGCGTTGATGTCCCAGTTGTTGATGGCCCGGGGGTTGCCGTCCGACTCGCGCATGATGTTGCGGTGCAGCCCGTCGTAGGAACCGGGGATGCCCTTCGCCTTCATGATCGCCAGCGCCTCGCGGATCCAGCCGTCCAGGTTGTTCGCGTACACCGGCTTGCGGGCGGCGGCACGGCTCGCGGCCTGCTTCGCTTCCCGCTTCTTCGCGTCGGCCTCGGCCTTGGCCTTCTTGACCTTGTCGACCGCGGCCTTCGCCTTGGCGGCAGCGGCGTCCTGGGCCTGCCTGTCGGCCGCGGCGTGCTGCTTGGCGATGCTCATCTGTGCGCTGCTGCCCTGGGAGGCGACCATCGCGACCGATGCCATGTGCTGCGTGCCGGCCTCGGCCTCGGCGGGACCGCCGCCGGGCAGGACCGTAAGGGCGAGCGAAGCGGCACCGAGCGCGGCGACACCGGCGATGGAGAACCGGTGGGTCTTGGTCAGGCGGCTATGGCCAGGGGTGGCGGACATGCGGAGAGACCTCTCGGAAGGGGAAGCGCCGCGGACTCCGCGACGGCAGCCATTGTTAGCGTCCGCAAAATCGCCAGGCAAAGCTGTGACGTACGAAGCCGGATAGTGGACCGGGGGTGGGCGAACCCCGCCTCCTACCCCTGCTCCACCCGCTCACACGCCCTTCATCCCTCGACTACGCAGCTTCGTAAGTGACCTACGCCCTATGCTCGGCCTCACACCCAACCCGCACCGGTCTCACCGAAAGTAGCCGTAGCAAATCAGCCAGTGAACGAGTCGGGGGCGAGATCCCCTCCTCCCCCTACACCTTCCGTCCTAGGTCCTCGGCGGCCACCACCCCGCCCCTGGCCCGATGCTCGCGGCCCGCCACCGCCGGTACCGTGACCGCATGACCAGGCACCGCCCCGCCCGACCCCTCCCGGCCGCCGCCGAACCGCCCCGGGAATCCCCGAGCCCCGCCCACGCGGACCTGGCCGCCATCAGCTCCGCCCTGCTCGCCATGAGCCGCCACCTGGAGGTCCACGACGTCCTCAAGACGATCGTGGCCTCCGCCCGCCGGCTCCTGGACGCCGAGTACGCGGCCCTCGGAGTCCCCGACGACCACGGCGGCTTCGCCCAGTTCGTCGTGGACGGCGTCAGCGAGGAACAGTGGAAGGCCATCGGCCCCCTGCCCCGCCAGCACGGCATCCTCGCCGCGATGCTGCACGGCGCGGACGCCGAACGTCTCGCCGACGTCACCAAGGACCCCCGCTTCGGGGGCTGGCCGAGCGCCCACCCCGACATGTCGGACTTCCTGGGCCTGCCCATCCGGGACGGCGACGAGGTCATAGGCGCCCTCTTCCTCGCCAACAAGCGCTGCCCCAGACCCGAGGGCGGCTGCGGCTTCACCGCCGCCGACGAGGACCTCCTGCGGATCCTGGCCCAGCACGCCGCCATCGCTCTCACCAACGCCCGTCTGTACGAGCGCAGCCGCGAACTGACCATCGCGGAGGAACGCTCCCGCCTGGCCCACGAGCTCCACGACGCCGTCAGCCAGAAGCTCTTCTCGCTCCGCCTGACCGCCCAGGCCGCTACCGCCCTCGTCGACCGCGACCCCGCCCGCGCCAAGGAAGAACTCCACCAGGTGGCCGCACTCGCCGCCGAGGCGGCCGACGAGCTGCGTGCCGCCGTCGTCGAGCTGCGCCCCGCCGCCCTGGACGAGGACGGCCTGGTCGCCACGCTCCGCACCCAGATCCAGGTCATGGACCGCGCCCACAGCGCGCACGTGGTCTTCGACAGCTGCGGGGTGAAGGCCCTGCCCGCCGCCCAGGAGGAAGCGTTTCTCCGCGTCGCCCAGGAAGCCCTGCACAACGCCCTGCGCCACTCCGGCGCCTCCCGTGTCGACGTCGTACTGGAGAAGAGGACCGACACGGTCCGGCTCAGCGTGAGCGACAACGGCTGCGGGTTCGAACCGGCAGCCGTACGCCGCGCCGGCCGCCATCTCGGCCTGGTGTCGATGCGGGACCGGGCGAGCGGGACCGGCGGCCGGCTGACAGTGGAATCGGCGCCCGGCAAGGGCACCACGATCACCATGGAGGTCCCCGGTGCCTGACCCCGGCCACCCCGGCCCGGCCCACCCCACCCCGGCCCACGACGGCGGGAGCACCTCGTCGGACCATGCCCCGGCGCCCGCCGCGAAGGCCCGCATCCGCGTCCTGCTGGTCGACGACCACCAGGTCGTACGCCGGGGGCTGCGCACCTTCCTGGAGGTACAGGACGACATCGAGGTCGTCGGCGAGGCGGGCGACGGCGCGGAGGGCGTCGCCCGGGCGGAGTCGCTGCGCCCGGACGTCGTCCTGATGGACATCAAGATGCCCGGCACCGACGGCATCGAGGCCCTGCGCAAGCTCCGCGAGCTCGCCAACCCGGCACGGGTGCTGATCGTCACCAGCTTCACCGAACAGCGCACCGTGGTCCCCGCCCTGCGGGCCGGTGCCTCGGGCTACGTGTACAAGGACGTCGACCCGGACGCGCTGGCCGGCGCCATCCGCTCGGTCCACGCCGGGCACGTGCTCCTCCAGCCGGAGGTCGCCGGAGCCCTCATCGCACAGGACGACCCGCAGCACGGGCAGGGCAGGGGCAACGCCCTCACCGACCGGGAGCGCGAAGTCCTGGCCCTCATCGCGGACGGCCGCTCCAACCGGGAGATCGCCCGCGCCCTCGTCCTCTCCGAGAAGACCGTCAAGACACACGTATCGAACATCCTGATGAAGCTGGACCTCGCCGACCGCACCCAGGCCGCGCTCTGGGCCGTGCGACACGGCCTGACCGACTGAAAGAGGCGACGACCGGGGCAGAGCCGGACCGTCACCCTCCGGTCTGAGATTCATACTGTCGGGCGGATGTCCCTCACATGGCGTAACCCGGCCGCCGTCCGGCCGTTCTCCATGACGTGCCGCGGCGGCTGGCCGCGGCCATGGCTAGGAGGAACCCGAAATGAAGAACCTGAAGAAGGCCGTTGCCCTGACCCTGGTCGCAGGCGGGCTCGTCGCCGCCGGCGCCGGTGCCGCCTCCGCCACCGGCCACGGCGGTGCCGAGGCCAACGGCAAGGCCGTCCACTCGCCGGGCGTCGCCTCCGGCAACCTGGTCCAGGCCCCGGTGCACATCCCGGTCAACGCCGTCGGCAACACCGTCTCCGTCATCGGCGCCCTCAACCCCGCCTTCGGCAACCACGGCCTCAACCACTGACCCCTCTGGACGCCGCCCCGCCCCCAGCCCCCTTGGGCGGCGGGGCCGCCCCCCGGGGCGGAACGGGCGGGCAAGGGGGCGGCCCCCCGGCGGAGCCGAGCACCGCACCCCCGCCCCACCTCCGCCCCGCCCCCACCCGGCCACCCCTGCCCCGCCCCCGGCACAGACCACCCCCACCCCCCACCCCTACTCCCTCTCCACCACCACCCCATACGCCGCCACCATCGCCCTCCGAGCCACCCTCTCCACCGGCCTCAACGCCTCCCCCCGCGCCCACATCTCCGACGCACTCACCGCACCCCCGTGCCCACTCCCGCGGGCCAGCCCCACCACCAGAGCCACCCGCCGCGCCATCTCCAGCACCCGCACCGCGCGCGCCGGATACCCCGGAGCCAGCACCTCCCGCGCCCCGGGAGCCTCCGCCCGCGCCCGGTACACGTCGATCGCCGCCGAAGCCACCGGCCCGGACCCGGCCACATCGAGCCGCGCCAGCACCGCCGTCGCGTCCCGCAGGGCCTCCGCCAGCTCCCGCTCCGCCTCGCCGAGCGACGGCACGTCCGCCGGCGGTGCCTCCCGTACCGCCGAGCAGACCCACACCACCTCGACGTGCACATCCCCGTCGGGCCCGGCCTCGGTCACCTCGGGTACGAGCCCCAGCGCCGCCCCCGTACAGATCACCGCCTCCTCCGCCTCCAGCGCCCGCGCATTGAACTCCGGCGGCCCGCTGAGCCCCAGCGGGTGCCCCGGTGCCGGCAGCGCGACCCGGAAGCCGGTGGCACCGAGCGCCCGCAGCCGCCCCAGCGCCAAGGTGAGCCCGACCGGCCCCGACTCCCCGGGCAGCCCGGTCACCCGGTGCACCGCGTCGTCCCCGACAATTGCGACCGCCGCGTCATCCGGCGAGACAAATCCCCCCAACAGGGCATTTCCCCAAGCCGCCAGCATTCCTGAACGTGGTTCCGTGAGCATGCGGACAGCCTAGATTCCGGTCCGCACCGGTCCCAAGGGCGGGAGCGACCGACCGGTGGCGTAGGTTTTCCCTGGGCGCTGTGCCCACAGGCACACGCGACATTTCGATACTGCATGGGGAGACAACGCGCTCATGAGCGATGTACTGGAGCTGGTGGACGTAGCCGTGGTCCGCGACGGACGGGCTCTGGTGGACGACGTCTCCTGGTCGGTGAAGGAAGGCGAACGCTGGGTCATCCTCGGCCCCAACGGCGCCGGCAAGACCACACTGCTGAACATCGCCTCCAGCTACCTCTTCCCCTCCGCCGGCTCCGCCACGATCCTCGGCGAGACCCTCGGCAAGGTCGACGTCTTCGACCTCCGCCCGCGCATCGGCATGGCCGGCATCGCGATGGCGGAGAAGATGCCCAAGCGGCAGACCGTCCTGGAGACCGTCCTCACCGCCGCGTACGGCATGACCGCCACCTGGCACGAGAGCTACGACGAGGTCGACGAGCAGCGCGCCCGCGCCTTCCTGGACCGGCTCGGCATGAGCGAGTACCTGGGCCGCAGGTTCGGCACCCTCTCCGAGGGCGAGCGCAAGCGCACCCTGATCGCCCGCGCCATGATGACCGACCCCGAGCTGCTCCTCCTGGACGAGCCCGCCGCCGGCCTCGACCTCGGCGGCCGCGAGGACCTGGTGCGCCGCCTCGGCCGCCTGGCCAGGGACCCGTACGCACCCTCGATGATCATGGTGACCCACCACGTCGAGGAGATCCCGCCGGGCTTCACACACGTCCTGATGATCCGCCAGGGCAAGGTGCTCGCCGCCGGACCCGTGGAGACCGAACTGACCTCCCGCAACCTCTCGCTCTGCTTCGGTCTCCCGCTCCTCGTCGAGCACCGCGGCGACCGCTACACCGCCCAGGGCCTGCCGATGAACTAGCCGGAGCTCCGGCCCGCCGGCGCCCCGCTCGTCCAACCGGGCCCGGACGTACATCCTTTGCGCCCTGTCCGCGCCGACCACCCGCCCCTACCATGGCCGTTGTGGACATGGACACATGGCTCTGGTGGCTGATCGGCGCGGCGGTGCTCGGCATCGCGCTCGTCGTGACCTCAATGCCCGAACTGGGAATGCTGGCGGTCGGCGCGCTGGCGGGCGCACTCACCTCGTATCTGGGCGGTGGTCTCGTCGCCCAGGTGCTGGTGTTCTCAACCGTCTCCGTCGCCCTCCTGCTCGTCGTACGGCCCATCGCCGCCCGGCACCGCAGTCAACGGCCCCAACTGGCCAGCGGTGTCGATGCCTTGAGAGGCCGTCAGGCAGTGGTGCTGGAGCGGGTCGACGGCAGCGGGGGCGGCCGCATCAAGCTGGCGGGCGAGGTCTGGTCGGCCCGCGCACTCGACGCGGCGCAGGCCTTCGAACCGGGCCAGCAGGTCGACGTCGTCGAGATCGACGGGGCCACCGCCGTGGTCATGTGACGACCCGGGGGAGCATGCCGACCAACTGCGGTCTCCTACAAGGGAACCGGGTGGCCGGAACACACCGCACACCGCGCCGCCATCTGGAAAACTCGATCATCACGGCACGACCGAGAAACACGAAGGGCACGGGGAAGCGATGTCATCGATCATCATCGTCCTGATCATTCTGGTGGTGCTGGTCTTCATCGCCCTGATCAAGACGATCCAGGTCATCCCACAGGCCAGCGCGGCCATCGTCGAACGCTTCGGCCGCTACACCCGCACCCTCAACGCCGGGCTCAACATCGTCGTCCCGTTCATCGACTCGATCCGCAACCGGATCGACCTCCGTGAACAGGTCGTCCCGTTCCCGCCGCAGCCGGTGATCACCCAGGACAACCTGGTCGTCAACATCGACACCGTCATCTACTACCAGGTGACCGACGCCAGGGCCGCGACCTACGAGGTCGCCAGCTACATCCAGGCCATCGAACAGCTCACCGTCACCACCCTGCGCAACATCATCGGCGGCATGGACCTGGAGCGGACCCTCACCTCCCGAGAGGAGATCAACGCGGCCCTGCGCGGCGTCCTCGACGAGGCCACCGGCAAGTGGGGCATCCGCGTCAACCGCGTCGAGCTCAAGGCCATCGAGCCGCCGACCTCCATCCAGGACTCGATGGAGAAGCAGATGCGCGCCGACCGCGACAAGCGCGCCGCGATCCTCACCGCGGAGGGCATCCGCCAGTCCCAGATCCTCACCGCGGAGGGCGAGAAGCAGTCCGCAATCCTGCGTGCCGAGGGCGAGGCAAAGGCGGCTGCACTGCGCGCCGAGGGCGAGGCCCAGGCCATCCGAACGGTCTTCGAGTCCATCCACGCGGGCGACGCCGACCAGAAGCTCCTCGCGTACCAGTACCTCCAGATGCTCCCGAAGATCGCCGAGGGCGATGCCAACAAGCTCTGGATCGTGCCCAGCGAGATCGGCGACGCGCTGAAGGGACTTTCCGGCGCGATGGGCAACTTCGGCCCGATGGGCGGCAACTCGGGCGGTTCCGGCAGCGCCAAGGAGCGCCGCGAGCAGCCCCCCATCGACTGACCCGCCGGCCCCTCCGGCATGATCACTCCTCACAGGCAACAGTGATCACTGCTCGGAGGGGCACCGTATGACGATCTGGGAGATGCTCGCCGTCTTCGCCGCAGGCATCGGCGCGGGCACCATCAACACCATCGTCGGCTCGGGCACCCTCATCACCTTCCCGGTGCTCCTCGCGACCGGACTGCCGCCCGTCGTCGCCAACGTCTCCAACACCATCGGCCTGGTCCCCGGCTCGATCAGCGGCGCCATCGGCTACCGCAAGGAACTGGCCGGCCAGCGCGCCCGCATCCTCCGCCTCGGCGGCACCGCCCTGGTCGGCGGGCTGATCGGCGCGATCCTCCTGCTGTGGCTGCCGTCCTCGGCGTTCGACACGATCGTGCCGGTCCTGATCGGCGTCGCCCTGGTCCTGGTGGTACTCCAGCCGAAGCTCTCCGCCGCCCTCAAACGCCGCCGCGAGCAGAACGGCGACGCGGCGGGCCCGCACCCCGACGGCGGCCCGGCCCTCCTCGTCGGCCTGCTCCTCGCCAGCGCGTACGGCGGCTACTTCGGCGCGGCCCAGGGCGTCCTCTACCTCTCCCTCATGGGCCTCCTCCTGCACGACTCCCTCCAGCGCATCAACGGTGTCAAGAACATCCTCGGCGCCGTCGTCAACGGTGTCGCCGCCGTCCTCTTCGTCTTCGTCGCCGAGGTCGACTGGACGGCCGTCCTGCTGATCGCCGTCGGCTCCGCCCTCGGCGGCCAGATCGGTGCGAAGATCGGACGCCGACTGCCCCCGACGGTCCTGCGCGGAGTGATCGTGGTGGTCGGCCTCATCGCGATCGCCCAGCTCCTGCTCGGCTGACACCGGTACATGCGCGAAGGAGCCCGCCTCCACCACGAGACGGGCTCCCTCTTCCTGCGACCGCACCTACGCGGCGGACTCCGCCCGCCTTCCCCTGTCCCTCCACCCGGTTCGCGCAGGGGTGATGCCGTCCGGCAGCGAGTCCCACTCCGCTCCCCGCAGCGACAGCAGCATCGCGTCGGCCGGAGTCGGCACGAACGGCTCGAACAGCAGCGGCATCCCCGCCTTCTCCGGAGTACGGTCCGCCTTGCGGTGATTGTCCTCGGCACACGAAGCCACCGTGTTCAACCACGTGTCACCGCCACCACGCGATCGCGGCACGACGTGGTCCACGGTGGTCGCCCGCTTCCCGCAGTACGCGCACCGGTGTTGGTCCCGTATCAGCACGCCCCGCCTCGACCACGGAGCTTGTCTTCGGAACGGCACCCGTACGTACCTGCTCAGACGGATCACCATCGGCACCGGAAGATCAACGGCGGCACCGCGCATGCGCAGCCCGGGATGAGCCTGCTCGACCACGGCCTTGTCCTGCAGGACAAGCACCACCGCGCGGTTCAACGTCACCGTCGACAGTGGCTCGAAGCTCGCGTTCAGTACCAGCGTGTCACGCATCCCGCCCACCCTCCGTGTGCCGGCCCACCCCTTGGCGGGCTTGGATCAACTCTGGCGGGACGCGCCGGAATGGACAACGCATTAACGGCGCCCCCACAGGGAGCCGCCACACCCCCCAAACAAAAACTGCCCGCTCCTGATCTCTTTCAAGACCAGGAGCGGGCAAATACCCAGTGAATCTTTCCGTACGCCGCTCAGCCCTCGGCCGGAGCCTCGTACTCGGCTACGAGCTGCGCACGCCCGAGCGTGTGGAACCGCAGATTGAACCCGACCGCCGCGGGCGGTGTGGAGGCGTCGACGCCCAGCTTCTCGGTGTCCACCGCGTACACGGTGAAGACGTACCGGTGGCGTTCGCCGGCCGGGGGAGCGGCGCCCCCGAAGCCCTGCGTCCCGTAGTCGTTCCGCGCCTGGAGCGCACCGTCAGGCAACCCCTCGAACTTCCCGGAGCCGGCCCCGGCGGGAAGCTCCGTCACGGAGGCCGGGATGTCGAACACGGTCCAGTGCCAGAACCCGCTGCCGGTCGGGGCGTCCGGGTCGAAGCACGTGACGGCAAAGCTCTTGGTCTCCGCCGGGAACCCCTCCCACCGCAGCTGCGGCGACGTGTTCCCCTCGGCGTACACCTGTGCGTCCTTCAGTACGGCGCCGTCGGCGACGTCATCGCTCAGCACGGTGAACGTTGCCACCGGAGGGTGGAAGTCATGAGGCAGCGGCGGCCTCTTGGCCTGCTCGGACACGGTCACATCAGCACCTTCCTGATCATTGCTCTCTCGGAACGTCGCTCTCCCGGAACCCTGCGGGTCCGCGTCAGAGCCAGTTGCGCTGTCCCCCGACCTGCGCCAGCCACTGGTTGAGGTAACCGGCCCAGTCCGTGGACTGGAAGTCGTTCAGCCCGACCTGGAACGCCCGGTAGGAGTCGCTGCTCTCGCTGAACATCCCGCCCTTGCGGTCCATTTCCAGGATCACGTCCATCTCCCGCCCGTCCGCGATGAACGTCAGCTCGACCTGGTTCAGCCCCCGGTACTGCTGGGGCGGCAGGAACTCGATCTCCTGGTAGAACGGCAGCTTCTGCCGCGTCCCACGAATGTGCCCGCGCTCCATGTCCGCGCTCTTGAAGCGGAAGCCCAGCTGGACGAAGGCGTCCAGAATCGCCTGCTGCGCCGGCAGCGGATGCACACTGATCGAGTCCAGGTCCCCGGAGTCGACCGCCCGCGCGATCTCCAGCTCGGTGGTCACGCCGATGTCCATTCCGCGCAGCTGCTGCCCGGCAATGGTGGTGACCGGCGTCTCCCAGGGGATGTCCAGCCCGAACGGCACCACGTGCACCGCTCCTGCCTGCACCTCGAAGACCCCACCCAGCTTCACCTTGGTGAACTCGATGTCCTGCTTGACCTCCTGGTCACCGCCCTCCACCTCGACCCGCGCCTGGAGGCCGACCGACAGCCCTTCGATCTGCTGGGCGACGGACCCGCCCTGGATCCGCACCTCGCCCTGCACCACTCCACCGGGGACGACGTTGATCTCGGTGAGCTCGGTCTCGACGGACGCGCCTCCCGCACCCAGGCTCGCCAGCAGCTTCTTGAATCCCATGCTTCTCCCCAACTCTTCCGGTCCTGACCAGTGCACCTGACCAGTACAAACGCTCAACCCGGGCACCCGGTTCCGCGCCTACCCGCACATCACGCCACCAATAGCCCGCGTCAGCTACCCTCGGCGGGCATGATCGCGCCGACCCCAGACCGTACGCCGCTCACCCGCGACTTCTTCGCCCGACCCGTACTCGACGTGGCCCCTGACCTGCTGGGCCGCACCCTGGTCCGTCGCACTCCCGAGGGACCCGTCGAGCTCCGCATCACGGAGGTCGAGGCATACGACGGTGAAGGCGACCCCGGCTCGCACGCCTTTCGCGGCAAGACGGCCCGCAACGCCTCGATGTTCGGCCCGCCCGGACATGCGTACGTCTACTTCATCTACGGCATGTGGTTCAGCCTCAACCTGGTGTGCGGCCCCGAGGGCAGGGCGAGTGGTGTCCTGCTCCGCGCCGGCGAGGTGATAGTCGGTGCCGACCAGGTCCGCAAACGACGACTTTCAGCCCGAAAAGACAACGAACTGGCCAAAGGCCCCGCGCGGCTGGCCACCGGGCTGGACATCACCCGCGCTTTGGACGGCACCGACCTCTGTGTCGGCGCGCAGTCCCCTCTCTCTGTACTGCACGGCAGCCCGGCCCCCGCTGACCTGCGGGAGAACGGCCCCCGCACCGGAGTGGGCGGCGAGGGTGCGGTCCACCCCTGGCGCTTCTGGATCTCCGGCGACCCCACGGTGAGCCCGTACCGGGCGCACAAGCCGCGCCGCCGGGCGACTTGACGCGACACCCTCACCCGCCTAACGTAGCCCGAGCCGCTTGAGACGGGCACTGCTGTCGGCACGGTCCATCGGATCGAACCCAGCAGCCCCCGGAGCGGCCAACCACTACTACGACTTCCCTCACGGGATCTGAATTCCGGCATGCCTGAATTCATTCCACCGACTTGATTTTGAGTCGCCGAGAAAAGCCGCTAAAGTAGTGGACACGCCGAAAGGCAAGGCCCGCCAACGGCCACTGGAAAGAAATTCCACACCGGAAACGGCGCGGAAATGATCTGGTAAGGTTGGAAACACGAAGTACCGAACGAAAACGTCCGGAGGAAAGCCCGAGAGGGTGAGTACAAAGGGAGCGTCCGTTCCTTGAGAACTCAACAGCGTGCCAAAAGTCAACGCCAAATATGTT
>NZ_JBHXRV010000097.1:0-11256 GCF_042716745.1 Streptomyces sp. NPDC058663 | reverse complement strand
GGCCCGGGGCGTGGTCGCCCCTGGCCCGGCCGCCGGGTGGTGTCAGCCGAAGACCGCCAGGCTCTTCGCCTTGCCGCGCTGGTCCTCGACCAGCGCGAGGAACGTCCCGTCGGGCCCGTAGACCGCGACCGGGCTCCGCTCGTGCGCGGGCATGTCGATCCGTACGCCGTTCATGATCAGGGCGGCGCGCTTCTCGTCCACGTCCCAGCGCGGGAAGGCGGCCGCCGCCGCGTCCGCGATCGGCATGACGGCCAGTTCCTCCTGGTGCTGGTCCAGGGTGCGGGCCGCGTCGATGCCGTAGGGGCCGACCCGGGTGCGGCGCAGTGCCGTGAGGTGGCCGCCGACGCCGAGTCCTGCGCCGAGGTCGCGGGCGAGGGCGCGGATGTACGTACCGGACGAGCAGACCACCGAGACCACCAGGTCCACGACCGCCGTGCCGTCCTCCGCGACCGCGGGCCGCACGTCGTACACCTGGAAGGAGGAGACGGTCACCGGGCGGGCCGGGATCTCGAAGTCCTCGCCCTCGCGGGCCCGCTTGTACGAGCGCTTGCCGTCGATCTTGATGGCGCTGACCTTGGAGGGCACCTGCATGATGTCGCCGGACAGCTTCGCGACGCCTGCGTCGATGCCCTCGCGGGTGACCGCGGAGGCGTCGGTGGACGTGATGAGGTCACCCTCGGCGTCGTCGGTCAGGGTGTCCTGGCCGAGCCGGATGGTGCCCAGGTACTCCTTCTCGGTCAGCGCGAGGTGACCGAGCAGCTTGGTGGCCTTCTCGACGCCGAGGACGAGGACGCCGGTGGCCATCGGGTCGAGCGTGCCGGCGTGGCCGACGCGGCGGGTCCTGGCGATCCCGCGCATCTTGGCGACGACGTCGTGCGAAGTGAAGCCGGACGGCTTGTCGACGATGACAAGTCCGTCCGGCGTTTTGCTCACTGCTGCGTTGCTCATGCGGTGGCGTCGTCCTCGTCGTCGTCACCGGGCTTCTTGTACGGGTCGGCGTCGCCGGCGAACGTGGCGCCCGAGGACACCTCGCGCACCGAGGCGTCGGAGGCCCGTGCCCTGTTCAGCAGGTCCTCGATCGTCTTGGCGTTCTCCGGGAGCGCGTCCGCGACGAACGTCAGGGTCGGCGTGAACTTGGTGCCCGCCGCCGCCCCGACCGCGGAACGCAGGATGCCCTTGGCACTCTGCAGTCCGGCTGCCGCGCTGGCCCGGTCCTCGTCGTCGCCGTACACCGTGTAGAAGACCGTGGCCTCCCGCAGGTCGCCGGTGACGCGGGTGTCCGTGATGGTCACGTGCGTTCCCAGGCGCGGGTCCTTGATACCGCGCAGCAGCTTCTGGGCGACCACCTCCTGAATGAGGTCCGCCAGCTTCTTCGCCCGAGCGTTGTCGGCCACTGGTCCTTCTCCTTGTGTATTACGTTTTTCCGCTTGTTTCAGTCTTCGTCACTGTGCAGCCGCCGTCGTACCGACAGCAACTCCACCTCGGGCCGGGCGGCGACCATGCGCTCGCACCGGTCCAGTACCTCTGCGAGGTGCCCCGTGTCGCCCGCCACCACCGCGACGCCGATCTCGGCCCGGCGATGGAGGTCCTGGTCTCCCACCTCCGCGACGCTGACCGCGAACTTGCGGTGCAGCTCGGCGACGATCGGCCGGACGACGGAGCGTTTCTCCTTCAGCGACCGTACGTCGCCGAGCAGGAGGTCGAAGGACAGAGTCCCCACATACATGTGTGTCCGGATGTCCCGCCGGTTCGGGTTCATGTGCCGCTGCCACTGCTTGGCAGGGACACCAGAACCGTACACGCAACGGCCGGGGCCGCTCGACGGAAATAATCTCCGCCGAGCGGCCCCGACCACTGCCGGCATCAGGGGCTGTGCCCCGGGTGCACGGTGTCGCTACGCAGCTCCTAGCCGCGCGGCTTCTCCCGCATCTCGTACGTCGCGATGACGTCGTCGATCTTGATGTCGTTGAAGTTGCCGAGGTTGATACCGCCCTCGAACCCTTCGCGGATCTCGGTGACGTCGTCCTTGAAGCGGCGCAGACCCTGGATGTTGAGGTCCTCGGCGATGACCTTGCCGTCGCGGACGAGGCGCGCCTTGGTGTTGCGCTTGACCTCGCCCGAGCGGATGAGGACACCGGCGATGTTGCCGAGCTTGGACGAGCGGAAGATCTCGCGGATCTCCGCGGTACCGAGCTCGACCTCCTCGTACTCCGGCTTGAGCATGCCCTTGAGCGCTGCTTCGATCTCCTCGATGGCCTGGTAGATCACCGAGTAGTAGCGGACGTCGACGCCCTCGCGCTCGGCCATCTGCTGAGCACGGCCGGCCGCACGGACGTTGAATCCGATGACGATGGCGTCGGAACCCGTCGCCAGGTCGATGTCGGACTCGGTGACCGCACCCACACCACGGTGCAGGACGCGGATGTCGACCTCGTCGGAGACGTCGAGCTGGAGCAGCGAGGACTCGAGAGCCTCCACCGAACCGGACGCGTCACCCTTGATGATGATGTTGAGGTCCTGCACCAGCCCGGCCTTGAGGGCCTCGTCCAGGTTCTCCAGGGAGAACCGGACGCCACGGCGGGCGAACGCCGCGTTCCGCTCACGAGCGGCACGCTTCTCGGCGATCTGACGGGCCGTGCGGTCCTCGTCGACGACGAGGAAGTTGTCGCCGGCGCCGGGGACGTTGGTGAGACCCAGCACCAGGACGGGGGTCGAGGGACCCGCTTCCTGCACGTTGTTGCCGTGGTCGTCGAGCATGGCCCGGACCCGGCCGTACGCGTCACCAGCGACCATCGTGTCGCCGACGCGGAGGGTACCGCGCTGGACGAGGACGGTGGCGACGGCGCCGCGGCCCTTGTCGAGGTGGGCCTCGATCGCGATGCCCTGTGCGTCCATCTCCGCGTTCGCCCGGAGGTCGAGCGACGCGTCCGCGGTCAGGACCACGGCCTCCAGCAGGGCGTCGATGTTGAGCTCCTGCTTGGCGGAGATGTCGACGAACATCGTGTCGCCGCCGTACTCCTCGGCCACCAGACCGAACTCGGTGAGCTGACCGCGCACCTTGGTCGGGTCGGCGCCCTCGACGTCGATCTTGTTGACCGCGACCACGATCGGCACGTCGGCCGCCTTGGCGTGGTTCAGCGCCTCGATCGTCTGCGGCATCACACCGTCGTTGGCCGCGACCACGAGGATCGCGATGTCGGTGGACTTCGCACCACGGGCACGCATGGCGGTGAACGCCTCGTGACCGGGGGTGTCGATGAAGGTGATGGCGCGCTCTTCACCGTTGACCTCGGTGGCGACCTGGTACGCACCGATGTGCTGCGTGATGCCACCGGCCTCGCCCGCAACGACGTTCGTCTTGCGGATCGCGTCCAGCAGGCGGGTCTTGCCGTGGTCGACGTGACCCATGACGGTCACGACCGGCGGACGGGAGACGAGCATGTCCTCGCCGCCCTCGTCCTCGCCGAACTCGATGTCGAAGGACTCGAGAAGCTCGCGGTCCTCCTCCTCCGGGCTGACGATCTCGAGGATGAAGTTCATCTCGTCCGCGAGCAGCTTGAGCGTCTCGTCGGAAACGGACTGCGTGGCAGTGACCATCTCGCCGAGGTTCATCATCACGCCGACGAGCGACGCCGGGTTGGCGTTGATCTTCTCGGCGAAGTCGGTGAGCGAGGCACCGCGCGACAGGCGGACGGTCTGTCCGTTGCCGCGAGGCAGCATCACGCCGCCCACGGACGGGGCCTGCATGGCCTCGTACTCCTGGCGCCTCTGACGCTTCGACTTGCGACCGCGGCGCGCGGGACCGCCGGGGCGGCCGAAGGCGCCCTGCGTGCCACCACGTGCGTTGGGACCACCGGGGCGACCTGCGAAGCCGGGACGGCCACCGCCGCCGGGACGGCCTGCGAAACCGCCGCCACCGCCACCGGGACCGGCCGGACGGCCTGCGAAGCCGCCACCGCCGCCACCGGGACGACCGGCGAAGCCGCCGCCGCCACCACCGGGACGACCGCCGCCGCCACCGGGACGGCCTGCGCCGCCCGTGCCGGGACCGCGACCGCCGCCGCCGGGACCGCCACCAGGACGGGGACCGGCAGCCGGACGCTGCGGCATCATGCCCGGGTTCGGGCGGTTACCGGAGGGAGCACCACCCGGACGCGGGGCGCCGCCCTGCGGGCGGGGCATGCCACCGGGGCTCGGACGGCCTGCGCCGCCCTGGCCGCCCTGCGGACGCGGAGCGCCGCCGGGGCCGCCCTGCGGGCGCGGGGCGCCTCCGGGGGCACCGGCACCGCCGGGACGCGGGGCGCCACCCGGACGGGGCGCCTGCGGGCGCGCCATGCCGGTGGTACCGCCGGAGGTGAAGGGGTTGTTGCCGGGGCGGGGACCCGAGGGACGGGCACCGCCGGGACGCGGGGCGCCCTGGCCGGCCGGACGCGCGGGGCGGTCGCCGCCACGCTCGCCACCGCGGTTGTCGCGCTGGCCGCCCTGCGGGCCGCCGTCACGCTGGGCCGGGGCCGGACGAGCCGGACGCGGGCCGGGCGTGGCACCGGCGGGACGCGGGGCCTGCGGCGCTGCCGGGGCAGCGCTCTGGGCCGGTGCGTTCTGAGCCGGCTCGGGTGCGGAGAACTCGGCCTGCGGCACCGGGGTGACCGGGGCCGGCTTGGCCGCCGCGGGCTTGGGACCCGGACGCGGGCCGGCGGCAGCCGGGGTCGCGGCGGGGGCCGTGGGCTCGCTCTTGGGGGCCTCGGCGGCGGCCGGCTTGGGGGCCGGTGCGCCGGGCTTGGGGGCGCCGGGGCGGGGAGCCGCCGACGTCGCGGGGGTGGCCGCGGACGGTGCCGCGGGCTTGGCAGGCGTCGCCTTGCGGGGCGCGCCGGGCTTCGCTGCGGACTTGCCGGCGTTGCCGCCGGGGCCTTGCAGTGCGTCAGTCAACTTGCGTACAACCGGCGCCTCGATCGTCGAGGACGCCGAACGGACGAATTCACCAAGTTCTTGGAGCTTGGCCATGACGACCTTGCTCTCAACACCGAACTCCTTGGCGAGTTCGTATACCCGGACCTTAGCCACTTCGCTCCTTTTAGGTCCGGGTTGAACGCCGGACCGTCGCTACTTCATGGGCGTACTCATCGCGTACTCATCGAGTGCTCATCGCAATCTCGACCTACTTCCAACTCGCGAGGTACCTGACCGCACGGGGACCCGTGCCGTTCGTGTGGTGCGTCTTACGGTGTCGCCTGCTCGACGTACCGCGCCACGTATTTCTCCAGTGGCGCCGTATCGAGCGGTCCCTGGCCCCGAAAGGCCCGGGGGAACGCCCGGCGGCGGACCGCCAGGTCGTAACAGGCAGAGGCGGGGTGCACGTATGCACCCCGGCCGGGCAGCGTACCGCGAGGATCGGGGACACACTCACCCTCGATCATCACGATGCGCAGCAGTTCGCTCTTGGCCGCTCGCCCCCGGCAACCCACACAGGTTCGCTCAGGGCATGCGCCGGTATGCGTTTGGCCAGACACGACTAAGTCTACCTCCCCGCACCGACCTCACCCCTTTGGGGCAAGAATCGAAAACCTGTTGGTCCAAAAAGTGATGTGGCCCGGCTCTCAGCCGGGCTCACTTCACCGCACGCGGCTCACTCAGCCGCGGTCGCCCCGCGCGTCCCGGTCGTCACGCCGGTACTCGCCGCGCTCCTCGCCCTCGACGATCACCTCGGTGTCGGGGCGGATGTCGATGCGCCAGCCCGTGAGGCGGGCGGCCAGGCGGGCGTTCTGCCCCTCCTTGCCGATGGCGAGCGAGAGCTGGTAGTCCGGCACGGTCACCCGGGCGGAGCGCGTCGACATGTCGACGACCTCGACCTTGGAGACCCGGGCCGGGGAGAGCGCGTTGGCGACCATCTCGGCCGGGTCGTCGGACCAGTCGACGATGTCGATCTTCTCGCCGTGCAGCTCCGCCATGACATTGCGCACACGGCTGCCCATCGGGCCGATGCAGGCGCCCTTGGGGTTGATGCCGGAGCGGGTCGAGCGGACCGCGATCTTGGTGCGGTGACCGGCCTCGCGGGCGATGGCCTCGATGACCACCGAACCGTCGGCGATCTCCGGGACCTCCAGCGCGAAGAGCTTCCTGACCAGGTTCGGGTGGGTGCGCGAGAGCGTCACCGACGGGCCGCGGACGCCCTTGGCGACCCGGACGACGAAGGTGCGCAGGCGCAGACCGTGCGTGTACTCCTCGCCGGGGACCTGCTCCTGCACCGGCAGGATGGCCTCCAGCTTGCCGATGTCGACCAGTACGTTCTTCGGGTCCTTGCCCTGCTGGACCACTCCGACCACGACGTCGCCCTCGATGCCTGCGTACTCGCCGAAGGTCTGGTCGTCCTCGGCGTCGCGCAGCCGTTGCAGGATGACCTGCTTGGCGGTGCTGGCGGCGATCCGGCCGAAGTCCGAGGGAGTGTCGTCGAACTCCTTGGGCTCCTGGCCCTCTTCGAGGTCCGCCGGGTCCTCCTTCGCCCACACCGTGATCGAGCCGCTCTCGCGGTCGAGCTTCACACGGGCACGGCGGAAGCTGCCTTCGGTGCGGTGGTAGGCGATGAGGAGGGCCTGCTCGATCGCCTCGACCAGCAGGTCGAAGGAGATCTCCTTCTCCCGTACCAGACCCCGCAGGGCGCTCATGTCGATATCCACGGCTACGCCTCCTCTTCCTTCTCGTCGTTCGTGTCGTTCGTGTCTTCGTTCCTGCGGTTGAACTCGACCTCGACGCGGGCCTTCGCGATGTCCGCGAACTCCACCCGGCGAGCGGTGGGCTTGCGCCCCTTCACGCCCGGTACTTCGAGGTCGAGCCCGTCCTCGTCCACGACGAGGATGCGGGCGATCAATTCGGCGCCGTCGGTCAGCGTGAGCTTCGCGAGGCGGCCGGTGGCCCGTACGTAGTGGCGGTGCTCGGTGAGCGGGCGGTCCGCGCCCGGGGAGCTGACTTCGAGGACGTACTCCTCGTCACCCATCGCGTCGCTCTCGTCGAGCTTGTCGGAGACGAGGCGGCTGATCTCGGCGCACGCGTCGAGCTCCACGCCGTCCTCGGAGTCCACGACGATCCTCAGCATGCGGCGCCTGCCTGCCTTGGAGATCTCGATCTCCTCGAGGTCCAGGTCCTTGGCGGCGACCAGCGGTTCCAGCAGTTCGCGCAGCCTGTCGCTCTGGGTGGTGCTCATCCGGGTGACTCCTCGGCCGCGTGTGCTGTTGTCTGTTTCGTCGCGTGTCAGGTCAAAGGGTATCCGGTCCCGGGGGGTGTTGCCGTCCGTCCGCCCGTTGCCGCGGGTACGCTCGCCTGCGGTGATCAACCGGGGACCGAGGGAGACGGACAGTTGCGCACGCCCACCACTCGCAGACGTGCGCTGGCCTGGAGCGGGGCCGCCGCCGCGGGCCTGCTGGCCGGCTGCTCGGACGGTTCCGGTGCCTCCGGTTCCGCCGGTACGCAGACGAACGACGCCGCCCGGCGGGCAGCCCTGCGGCTGCGCGAGAACGCCACGCGCACGAGCCTGGATCTGCTCGCCCACTACGACGCCCTGCTGAAGAAGCACCCCGGCCAGGCGGACCGGCTGAAGCCGCTGCGCGGCGAGGTGGCCCGGCAGGCGAAGGTGCTGCGGGGCAAGGGCCGGGCGGTCGCGGGCAACGCGCCGGTGACCGTCGCCGCCGATCCCGCGGCCGCGCTGGGGGAGCTGGCCGCCGCCGAGCGGCGGGCCTCCGACGCCCATCTGGCCGCTCTGCCGGGGGCCACCCCCGAACTGGCCCGGCTGCTGGCCTCGGTGGCCGCCGCGGGTGCCGGTCACGTGTTCCTGCTCGACGAGGGGACGCGCAAGTGAACCTGGAAGCCGTACAGCGGGCGCTCGCCGCCGAACACGCCGCCGTCTACGGGTACGGAGTGGTGGGCGGCCGGGTCGGCGCACAGCGCAGGGCCGAGGCCGAGCAGGCCTACGACGCGCACCGCGCGCGGCGGGACGCGCTGGCCAGGACGGTGCACGACCTGGGCGGGAAACCGGTGGTCGCGGAGGCGGCGTACGCGCTGCCGTTCGCGGTGCCCGACGCCGCCGCCGCGGTGAAGCTCGCCGCCGTGCTGGAGGACCGGATCGCCGGGGCGTACGCGGACCTGGTGCGCGCCGCGGACGGTCCGCTGCGCCGCGAGGCGGCCGGGGCGCTGGGCGAGGCGGCGGTGCGGGCGGTTCGCTGGCGGGGCAGCAGCGTAGCCTTTCCTGGGCTCGCCGAACTGACCACTTCGGAACGCGAAGGCGTGTGAGCCCTACGAATCGAAGGAGTACCCCCCACCGATGGCTTTCGAACCGCCGCAGCGCCTCGTACGGGCGCTGGGCGAGGCGTACGGGGAACAGACCGCCGCCGACTGGCTCGGGCGACTGCCGCAGCTGACCCAGGAGGCGCTCGCCGCGCGGGAGTTGACCTGCGAGCGCGTGCAGGCTCCGGGTGGCCGGAGCTCGCTGGTGGTGCTCGTACGGTGCGCCGACGGCGGCCAGCGGGCACTGAAGCTGGCCCCCGGGGCGGCGCGTCCCGAGCGGGAGCGGGCGGCCCTCGCGCACTGGAACGGGTGGGGTGCGGTCCAGCTGGCGGACACGGCAACCGGCGCCGGGGCGCCGGAGGAGCGCGCGGCGGACGGTCCGGGGTCCCCCGGGGGCCGCGCAGTGGACGCGCCGGGCGACGGGGTACTGCTCCTGGAGCGGCTGCACTGCGAGGTGTCGCTGCGCTCGCTCCCCGAGGCGAAGGCGCTGCTGGAGGCGTCCGGAGTCGTCCGCAAGCTGTGGGTGGAGCCCCCGCCGGAGCACCCCTTCGAGACGGTCGAGGAGCGCACCGCCCGGCAGGCGGAGCCGATGCGCGAGGCCCCCGGGGAGTACTCCGCGCTGGTCGGCGCTGCCCTCGCCGCCCGCGCCGAACTGATCGCGGGAACCCCCGAACTCCTGCTGCTGCACGGCAACTTCCGTCAGGGCAAGGTGCTCGCGGGCGACCGTACCCAGTGGCTGGCGGTCGGCCCCGACCCGCTGGCCGGCGAGCGGGCCTACGACCTGGCGCGGCTGGTCCGCGACCGGATCGACGACCAGATCGCCACCGCCGCGGGCGCACCGGCGACCCGCCGCCGGATCAACCGCCTGGCCGACTCGCTGGACGTGGACCGGGAGCGGCTGCACGGCTGGACCCTGTTCCGTGCGGTGGAGTCGGGGGTGCGGGCGATGGCGGCGGGGAGGCGGCAGGACGGCGAGATGCTGCTGGAGTTCGCGAGCTGGCTGTAGGACGCGGTTGGCTGGCTGGAGGACGCGGGTGACGGGTATGGGCGGGGTGCGGGTGGGCGGGGTGCGGGTGGGCGGGGTGCGGGTGCACCCCGCCCTTGCGTGTGGCCGTGGTGCGGGCGGGGGCGCGGTCAGGCGCCCTTGGCGAGGACGTCGACCAGGCTGGTGAGGCTGTCGTCGGAGTGGCCCGCCGCCGCGCCGCGGCGGAAGAGCTCCAGGACCGCGGCGGGAAGCGCCGTGTCGACGCCCGCGGCTCGGGCGGTGTGCACGACGTGGTCGATGCTGGCGACGCCCATGGAGACCCGCTCGACATCGCCGACGATCTCGCCCGCGTCGATGCGGGGCGTGTAGAAGGCGAAGAAGTCCGGCATGGTGCCCATGACGTCGGTGGCGTACGGCAGGAGGTCCTCGGCGGTGATGCCGTTGGCCCGGGCGACGGCGAGAGCGTGCAGCCAGCTGGTCAGGCCGGTCCAGAACATGTCCATCTGGAGCTGGTAGTACAGCGCGCCCAGCCCCGGGTCCTCCCCCTTGTAGTCGGCACGGGTGAGGACTTCGAGGGTCTGCCGGTGTTCCTCGAAGGCGGCCTTCGGGCCGCTGTAGTACGTGTACATCTCGGGGTCGCCGATCCCCGAGGGCGGGGAGCCCACACCGCCGGTCAGGTGCTGGGCGCCGTGCGAGGCGGCCCACGCGGCGGCCTCGCGGGCGCGGTCGGGGGTGTCGGAGCTGAGGTTGACCAGAACGCGGCCGGGGAGGGCGGCGGTGGCGGGCTCCAGGAGGGCGTACATGGCGTCGTAGTCGGTGAGGCTGAGAACGGTCAGCTCATTGGCTGCGAGGGCCTGTTCGACGCTGTCGGCGCGGGTGGCGCCGCGGGCGACGAGGGCGTCGGCGCGGGCGGGGGTGCGGTTGAAGACGGTGACGCGGTAGCCGGCGTCGAGGTAGGCGGAGGCCATGGCGCGGCCCATGGGGCCCAGGCCGATGACGGTGACGGACTTCTGCGTGTTCATAGGGGTGTCCTTTCGGGCGCATTCGCTCGCTAGAACGAACGCTCTATCTGGTGGGCTGAGCAGAACGTAGCATGACCTAGAACGAACGCTCTACCTAGTTGCCGAGCGAGTTTGGAACGATCGCTCTATCCAGGCTGAAAAGAACGCTCTACTCGGTACGATCGACGGGTGAAGAAGAGCCCAGAACCCCAGCAGTCCGACACCCTCGGCACCCGGGAGCGCATCGTCCGGACGACGTCACGGCTGATGCAGCGCCAGGGCTATCAGGGCACGGGCATCAAGCAGATCGCCCGCGAGGCGCAGGCCACGCTCGGCTCCGTTTACCACTTCTTCCCGGGCGGGAAGCAGGAGTTGGGCACGGTCGCGGTACGGCAGGGGGACGCGGAATTCGCGGACATCCTGGAGAAGATGCTCGCCGCAGAGGACGATCCGGCGACGGCCATTCTCGTCCTGACGAAGATGCTCGGTGAGGGCCTGGCGGAGTCGGACTGGCTGGACGGGTGTCCGGTGACCTCGACGGTCGTCGGCACGGCGGTGGACTCCCCCGGCATCCAGGAAGCGGCCGCGGAGGCGTTCGCGCACTGGCGGACGCTGATGGCCGAGGCACTGCTGCGTGCGGGCTTCGAGGAGCGGGACGCGCGGGAGCTCGCCTGGACGGTCATCAGTGCGCTGGAGGGGGCGGAGATGGCGGCGCAGGTGGGGCGGAGCACGGAGCCGTTGGATGCGGTGGGGAGGCATCTGGCGCGGCTGATCCGGTCGTATCGCTGAGGGGGTGCGGCGGGCCGGGCCGGGGGTCGGTCGGGGGTCGGTCGGGCCCCGGGGGGCGGGGGTCGGGCGGGCGAAACCCGGGGGGGCGGGGCTGCGGCTGGGCGGGACCGAGGGTTCGGCTCCGCCGGGGGGGGCCGCCCCCTTGCCCGCCCGTTCCGCCCCCGGGGGGCGGCCCCGCCGCCCAAGGGGGCGGGGGGTAAGGGGTGTGGG
>NZ_JBHXRV010000096.1:0-11747 GCF_042716745.1 Streptomyces sp. NPDC058663 | reverse complement strand
TTTCTGGGGTGCGGGCCTTCCGCGTGGTGCGATCAGCGGGCACGCGCGGGCGCCGCCGGGGAGGGGGTCAGCCCTCGAGGATCGCGCGCGCCAGCTTCGCCGTCTCGGTCGGCGTCTTGCCGACCTTGACGCCGGCGGCCTCAAGGGCCTCCTTCTTCGCCTGGGCGGTGCCCGACGAACCGGAGACGATCGCGCCGGCGTGGCCCATCGTCTTGCCCTCGGGGGCGGTGAAGCCCGCGACGTAGCCGACGACCGGCTTGGTCACGTTCTTCGCGATGTAGTCGGCCGCACGCTCCTCGGCGTCGCCGCCGATCTCGCCGATCATGACGATGAGCTCGGTCTCCGGGTCCGCCTCGAACGCCGCGAGGGCGTCGATGTGCGTGGTGCCGATGACCGGGTCGCCACCGATGCCGACGGCGGAGGTGAAGCCGATGTCACGGAGCTCGTACATCATCTGGTACGTCAGCGTGCCGGACTTCGAGACCAGGCCGATCTTGCCCGGCTTGGTGATGTCGCCCGGGATGATGCCGGCGTTGGACTGGCCCGGGGTGATGAGACCGGGGCAGTTCGGGCCGATGATGCGGGTCTTGTTGCCCTTGGCCGACGCGTACGCCCAGAAGGCGGCCGAGTCGTGGACAGCGATGCCCTCGGTGATGACGACGGCGAGGGGGATCTCGGCGTCGATCGCCTCGACGACGGCGGCCTTCGCGAAGGCCGGCGGCACGAAGAGGACGGAGACGTCCGCGCCCGTCTTCTCCATGGCCTCGGCGACGGAGCCGAAGACCGGGACCTCGGTGCCGTCGAAGTCGACGGACGTGCCGGCCTTGCGCGGGTTCACGCCACCGACGATGTTGGTGCCGTCGGCCAGCATGAGCTTGGTGTGCTTCATGCCCGTGGCACCGGTCATGCCCTGGACGATGACCTTGCTGTCCTTGGTGAGGAAGATAGCCATGGTGTTTGGAGTCCCTCTTCCTTACTTCGCAGCTGCGGCGAGCTCGGCGGCCTTGTCGGCCGCGCCGTCCATGGTGTCCACGCGCTGCACGAGCGGGTGGTTGGCGTCGGAGAGGATCTTGCGACCCAGCTCCGCGTTGTTGCCGTCGAGACGCACAACGAGGGGCTTGGTGACTTCCTCGCCCTTCGACTTGAGCAGCTCCAGGGCCTGGACGATGCCGTTGGCGACCTCGTCACAGGCGGTGATGCCGCCGAAGACGTTGACGAACACGGACTTGACGTCCGGGTCGCCGAGGATGATCTCCAGGCCGTTCGCCATGACCTCGGCGGAGGCACCGCCACCGATGTCGAGGAAGTTGGCGGGCTTCACGTTGCCGTGGTTCTCACCGGCGTACGCGACGACGTCCAGGGTCGACATGACCAGGCCGGCGCCGTTGCCGATGATGCCGACCTCGCCGTCCAGCTTCACGTAGTTGAGGTTCTTGGCCTTGGCGGCAGCCTCGAGCGGGTTGGCTGCGGCCTTGTCCTCGAGCGCCTCGTGACCGGGCTGGCGGAAGTCGGCGTTCTCGTCGAGAGAGACCTTTCCGTCCAGGGCCAGGATGCGGCCGTCCTTGGTCTTCACCAGCGGGTTGACCTCGACGAGGAGCGCGTCCTCGGCGACGAAGGTGTCCCACAGGGTCACCATGGCTTCGGCGACACCCTCGGCCACGTCGGCCGGGAACTTCGCCTGGGCCACGATCTCGCGGGCCTTGGCGATGTCCACACCGTCGACGGCGTTGACCGGGACCTTCGCGAGCGCCTCGGGGGTCTTCTCCGCGACCTCCTCGATGTCCATGCCGCCCTGCACCGAGGCCATGGCCAGGAAGGTGCGGTTGGTGCGGTCGAGGAGGTACGAGACGTAGTACTCGGCCTCGATCTCCGGGGACAGCTCGGCGATCATCACCTTGTGGACCGTGTGGCCCTTGATGTCCATGCCGAGGATGTCGGTGGCCCGGGCCACTGCCTCGTCGGCGTCGGCGGCGAGCTTCACGCCACCGGCCTTGCCACGGCCGCCGACCTTCACCTGCGCCTTGACGACCGACTTGCCGCCCATGCGCTCGGTGGCTTCGCGCGCCGCCTCAGGCGTGTCAATGACTTCACCGGCCAGCACCGGTACACCGTGCTTGGCGAAGAGGTCCCTCGCCTGGTACTCGAACAGGTCCACGCGCGTCCGTCCCTTTTCTGATCGCGGGTTCTGGTGATCGCGTTGCGTTCAATGCGATGGGCGTGCCGCGAAGGCAACGTGACGGCGCTGTCACAGAGGGAGGCGTACACGGTGTCGGTACGCGGCATGTCCGTCTCGCAGGTTATCCCCGAGGGACGTGGGTCCCTAAATCGCAGGTCACACCGGAGCGGTGATACCTGTCACAGAGTGCCACTCGCCGCCCTGGTTGGTGTCACGCAGTGTCCGGCACGGGTATCGGCCTTTTCTCGATCGCCGCCGCCATGACCTCGGGAAACAGGTCGGGGGTGCAGGCGAAGGCGGGGGCTCCGAGGGCGGCGAGCGCGGCCGCGTGCTCCCTGTCGTAGGCCGGGGCGCCTTCGTCGGAAAGGGCCAGCAGTGCGACGAACTGCACACCTGACGCCTTCATCGCGGCAACCCGCTTGAGCATCTCGTCACGGATCCCTCCCTCGTACAGGTCGCTGATCAGTACGACGACGGTGTCGGCCGGCCGGGTGATCCGCGACTGGCAGTAGGCCAGTGCCCGGTTGATGTCGGTGCCGCCGCCGAGCTGGGTGCCGAAGAGCACGTCGACCGGGTCGTGCAGCTGCTCGGTGAGGTCGACGACGGCCGTGTCGAAGACGACGAGCCGCGTCTCGATCGCGCGCAGGGAGGCCAGCACCGCTCCGAAGACGGACGCGTAGACGACGGACGCGGCCATCGAGCCCGACTGATCGATGCAGAGCACGACCTCCTTCTTGACGGACTGGGAAGCCCGCCCGTACCCGATGAGCCGCTCGGGCACGACCGTCCCGGCGCCTTCCTGCCCCGGAATCTCCAGGTAGTTCTTCAGGTTGGCGCGGATCGTGCGGTCCCAGTCGATGTCACGGTGCCGGGGGCGGCTGATCCGGGCGCTGCGGTCCAGGGCGCCGGTGAGGGTGGCCCTGGTGCGGGTGGCGAGCCGCTTCTCCAGGTCCTCGACGACCTTGCGCACCACCGCCCTGGCGGTCTCCTTGGTGGTCTCGGGCATCACCTTGTTGAGCGAGAGCAGGGTGCCGACGAGATGGACGTCGGCCTCCACCGCGTCCAGCATCTCCGGCTCCAGGAGCAGCGCGGAGAGCCCGAGCCGCTCGATGGCGTCGCGCTGCATGACCTGGACGACGGAGCTGGGGAAGTACGTCCGGATGTCCCCGAGCCACCGTGCGACGGAGGGTGCGGAGGCACCGAGCCCGGCGGAGCGGTCGCCTCCCCTGGTGCCGGTACGTCCGCCGCGCCCGGCCCCGTCGCCGCCGTAGAGGGCGTTGAGCGCGCCGTCCATCGCGGCGTCCCTGCCGCTGAGCGCGCAGCCTGTGCCGTCGGCGGAGTCGCCGCCCAGCACCAGCCGCCACCGCCGCAACCGCTCGTCGACGGCCTGCCCGGCCGCGTCCGCAGCGCCCGGCCGGCTTGTAGTGCTTGTCCCGCCGGCCCCGTTTCCCACGCCTGTCCCGTCGTGTGTGTCCGCTGTCGTGAGTCCGGTCATCGCGCTGCCACCCCCTGGTCGTGGTGCTGTCGATCGTCGTTTTTGCGGGGCACGCGGGGCGTGCCGTGTCGCGGGGGCGTGGCGGGCGTGGCGGCCCCGGTTTCGGGGCGAGCCGTCTTTGCCGGGGCGGGCTGCGGGCCGATGCCGAGCAGCAGGTGCAGGACCGGCAGTACGGCGTCGGCGCGCTCCGTGTCCAGAGCGGTGCCGAAGCCGGGGGCCGGCGCTTCGCTCCCCGCGGCGGTGGCGCCCGGGGCGGCGGGGCCCCGCCGGACCAGTTCGCCGAGGGTGCGGCGCACGCCCGGCTCGTACGCCGAGAACGTCCTTCGCAGCAGCGGCAGTACGTCCGTGAAGGCATCCTGCGGCACTCCGGCGAGCCAGCCGTCGACCAGGCCGACGAGTCGCTCGTCGTGCATCAGGAGCATGCCCGAGCCGGACGCCCCGCCGACGAAGCCCTCGATCCACGCCGCCGCGTCGGCGGGCGCGGTACCCGCCGAAAGAGCGAGCCCCATCAGCCGTGCGGCCTCGTCCGCCGCCAGCCGGCCGTCGTCGAGCAGCAGTCGCGCCGCCCGCCCCCGTACGACCCCGGCCACCGCCTCACGCCCGGCCAGCCGGTGCAGCACCCCGGCCCAGCGCTCCCGCAGGCCGGGTGCGTCGGCTGCCTCCCGTGGGCTGTCGGCCGTCTCCCCTGCATC
Source organism: Streptomyces sp. NPDC058663 (assembly GCF_042716745.1). Lineage (NCBI taxonomy): Bacteria > Bacillati > Actinomycetota > Actinomycetes > Kitasatosporales > Streptomycetaceae > Streptomyces > Streptomyces sp. NPDC058663. The sequence continues at coordinate 7,384 of NZ_JBHXRV010000096.1, read as the reverse complement.
GCCGGCCGCCTCCCCGGGGCCGTCGGCCCCGCCCACCGCGTCGAGGAGGCCGATCGCTGAGTGGACCGCATCCACGTGCCCGCGCATCTCGGCGGCACCGTCCGCGTCCAGCCCCACGCAGGCGGGCGGGAGCCCCACACAGATCCGCTCGGCGAGGCCGGCCGCCACTTCCCCGAGCGCCTCGGTGCCGGTGCCCCGCACGTCCCCGTACCGCAGGGTGCGGGCCAGGGCGGGCAATGCGTGGGCGAGGTGTCCGACATCGCTGTCCAGCGCCGCCCGGTCGGCCAGGGCCCGCATCACCACCGGGAGTGCGTCCGCCAGGCCGGCCAGCAGACACCGCTCGGCCAGCGCGGTGATGTCGGCGAGCGCGGTCGCCGACACCGCCTGCGACTGCGCCTTCGCGGTGGCGGCTGCGGCCACAGTGGTGCCCCACATGCCCGCCTCCGCCACCCGCACGGACAGCTCGGGCTCCCAGCGCAGCCGCCACCCCTCGCGGAACGTCCCCAGGCTGCCCCGGACCTGGGCGCTCTCCCCCCAGTCGATGCCGAGGAGCCGCAGCCGGTGCAGCAGGCGGCTGCGGGCGGCATCGGTGTCCTTGCGCAGATCGAGGTCCAGCTCCCGGTCCTGCGCCTCCGGCTTGAGCCGCAGGGTGCGCTGCTGCCGGGTGAGGTCGCGCTGCAACGGGACGACGGGGGCGCTGTCGGGGACCTCGCCGAGTACGTCGCCGACGACCAGCCGGTCGTGCACGAGCGAGAGCGGCAGGTCGGACCCGTCGCACATCACGGCCCGCACCGCGTCGGTCGTCTCGGTGAGCCCGGCGAGCGGCCGGCCGCGCATCACGGCCAGCGTTTCGGCGAGCCGGACGGCCTCGATCACGTGCGCGGAGGAGACGGGGCGGTCCTCCTCCCGCAGCAGTCCCGCGACCTTGGTCATCCAGCGCACCACGGGCCGGTCCCGCGCCCCGAAGAGATGGCCGTACCAGCCCGGCGAGTCGATGCCGGCCCCGTACCCGCTGCGGCGGGCGAGCCTGCGGTGGGTCCAGGGCACCCAGGTCAGCTCGGCCCGGACCTTGGGCAGGCCCTTGAGGAGGGCGCGGTCGGCGGTGAGGGACGGCGGCTTGCGGGTGAGCGCGGGCACGTGCCATGCCCCGCAGACCACGGCGACCGAGTCCCCGAACTCCTTCTTCGCCGCCCGGAGCTGGAGGCGCATGTGGGCCTCGCGCACCGGGTCGCGGCGGTGACCCCCGTCCCCGTACTCCTGGCGCAGTGCGGCCATGGCGTCGGCGACCGCCGCGAAGGGGGTGAACGGGTTGCCGCCCCCGCCGTCCCGGTGCTCGACCACGTCCTCCCACCAGCGCTCCGGATCGTCGTACCCGGCGGACTCGGCGAGCACGGCGAGCGGGTCGACGGCCAGCACGTCGAGCTCCGCCGCCCCTTGCGGCTGTTGGCCCTCTTCCCCGGTCTCCGGCCCTTCGCCGTCCCGCTCCTCCTCGTCGCGCAGTGCCAGTGAGTGCGCCGCGGGCAGGTCGATGAAACGCACCGGTACGTCGTGTGCCAGCGCCCAGCGGATCGCGACCCACTCGGGAGAGAACTCGGCCAGCGGCCAGAACGACGCCCGCCCGGGGTCGTCCAGCACATGGGCGAGCAGGGCGACCGGCGGCCGCATCCGCGGGTCGGCGGCGAGCGGCAGCAGCGCGTCGCCCTCCGGCGGTCCCTCGACCAGTACGACGCGGGGCCGCGCGGCGTCGAGCACGTCGCGCACCGCCCGGGCGGAACCCGGCCCGTGGTGGCGTACGCCCAGCAGCCAGGGGCCCTGCGGTACGGAGACGGCGGTCGTGGTCATGCGGCCACCTCGCGGCAGGCGCGGTAGAAGTCCTTCCAGCCGTCGCGCTCGCGGACAACCGTCTCCAGGTATTCCTGCCAGACGACCCGGTCCGCAGCCGGGTCGCGGACGACCGCGCCGAGGATTCCGGCGGCGACGTCCGCGGAGCGGAGCACGCCGTCGCCGAAGTGGGCGGCCAGGGCGAGCCCGCCGGTGACGACGGAGATCGCCTCGGCCGTGGACAGCGTCCCGGAGGGCGACTTGAGCTTGGTGCGTCCGTCCTCGGTGACTCCGGAGCGCAGTTCGCGGAAGACGGTGACGACCCGGCGGATCTCGTCGACCGCGTCCGCGCCGCCCGGCAGGTCGAGGGAGCGGCCCAGTTGGTCGACCCGCCGGGACACGATGTCGACCTCGGCCTCCGGGGTCGCGGGCAGCGGCAGGACCACCGTGTTGAACCGGCGGCGCAGGGCGCTGGAGAGATCGTTGACGCCGCGGTCACGGTCGTTGGCGGTGGCGATGAGGTTGAACCCGCCGACGGCCTGGCACTCCTGGCCCAACTCGGGGATGGGCAGGGTCTTCTCGGACAGGATCGTGATCAGCGTGTCCTGCACGTCCGCCGGGATGCGGGTGAGTTCTTCGACGCGGGCGGTCATGCCCTCGGACATCGCCCGCATGACGGGGCTGGGCACCAGCGCCTCGCGGCTGGGTCCGTGGGCGAGGAGCTGGGCGTAGTTCCACCCGTACCGGATGGCCTCTTCCGGGGTGCCCGCTGTGCCCTGGACGAGCAGGGTCGAGTCGCCGCTGACAGCTGCGGCCAGGTGCTCGGAGACCCAGGTCTTGGCGGTGCCGGGGACGCCGAGGAGCAGCAGGGCGCGGTCCGTGGCCAGGGTGGTGACGGCGACTTCGACGATGCGCCGCGGGCCCACGTACTTGGGTGTGATCAGCGTGCCGTCGGCCAGCGTGCCGCCGAGCAGATAGGTGGCCACGGCCCACGGGGAGAGCAGCCACCTGGCCGGCCGCGGCCGGTCGTCGGCCGCGGCCAGCGCCTTCAGTTCCCCCGCGAAGGCGTCCTCGGCATGCGGCCGCAGGGCCTCGGTCCCGTTCGCCTCCCCGGCGTCCGGAGTGCCGGTGTGCGACGGGCCGTTCGTGTCGATTGCAGGCGTGGTCATGGAATCCCCCTCCAGATTTCCCGGATGTGGTCTCCACGGTGCACCATGCCACTGACAATCAAGCGTCGCCGCAGGTCAGACCCCAATGGGGCGGTGTGCAGGGGTACTTCACGAGAGCCGCCCTCGGGGCCGGCCAGCGGCCTCCGGGCCGGTTCGCGAGGGCCGCCCGCAGGGCCGGCAGCCGTCCGCGGCTGCCGGGTGGGCGGACGGGTGGGCGAGTGGACGGGGCTCGCTCGCGGGGGGCCGGGAAGCCGCCTGGGGGCTACTTCCCGATCGGCGCCGCGGTGATGCAGCCTCCGGCCATCGCCTTCTCGCCGGAGGCTTCCTTCAGGACCTTGCCCTTGTGGATGATCTTGCAGCTGATGTCGGGGGCGGCGACGACCTTGTCGGTGGTCGGGATGACGGCCGGCGGCATGAGGCCCTTCAGCGTGACCGTCTTCTTCCAGGGCAGGGCCGGCTTCTTGACGGTCTCGTTCTTGGGCGCCGTCGCGGTGCCCCCGCCTCCGGCGAACTCGATGGAGGCGACGTCCTTGCCGCTGACTTCGTAGGTCACCTCGAAGGTCGCCTTGAGCGCCTTGTCGACCTCGTCGATCTTGTCGAGCTCCTTGTTGGAGACGTCCGCGGCCTCGGAGGCGCCGTCCTTGACGGCCTTCTCGGCCTGGGCGCAGGCACCCAGGGAGAACAGCAGAGCGGTGACGGCGGCGGCGCAGACGGTGGTGCGGACAGTGCGGATCATGGGAAGGAGCCCCCGGTTTCGAGAAGTGTGAGAACTCGCAGCCAATCGCAAAGAGAAGGTAAAGTCAAAACACATCTCCACGCCCCGCACGGGCCCCGCACGGGCCCCGGAACGGACCGGATCCCGGCCCGACTGCACGCCCCGCACGGGCTCTCGAACGTCACGGATCCCGGTCTGACTGCAGGTCAGAGCGATTGTCAGTGGCGGCGTCTACGGTCGGAGACATGAATCAGCTGGGGGTGCGCTGGACGGCGGATCAGGTGCTGGCACTGGCTCCTGACGCCGCCTCACGCAAAGCGGGAAGCAGGCTCGGCATCGCCGGGCCGTGGTCGGACGCGGGGTGCGACGGCGGAGGTGTGCTGTGGGGGCAGTGCAAGGGCAGCGGCAGCAAGCCGTACCGGACGGCCGTCGATCTGGCGGAGGGAGCGGCGGCCTCCCAATGCAGCTGCCCGAGCCGGAAGTTCCCCTGCAAGCACGCACTGGGGCTGCTGCTGCTCTGGGCGGCGGAGGACACCGCGGTGGCCGGGGCGGCGGAACCGCCGGACTGGGCGGCCGAGTGGATCCGGGGCCGTCGGGAGCGGGCCGCCGGGGCCGGGGCGAAGGCGAAGGGAGAAGAGGGCGGGGAGGGCCCGGCACAGGGGGCGGGGACGGCTGATCCGGCGGCGGCCAGACGGCGTGCCGAGCGGCGGGAGGCCAGGATCACCGCGGGGGCCACGGAGCTGGAACAGCGCCTCGCGGACCTGCTGCGCGGCGGCCTGGCCGCCACTGAGCGGACGGGGGCGGCCCTGTGGGAGGAGACCGCGGCCCGCATGGTCGACGCCCAGGCGCCCGGACTGGCGGCACGGGCACGCGAGTTGGGGTCCGTGCCGGCGTCCGGGCCGCACTGGCCGGTACGGCTCCTGGAGGAGTGCGCGCTGCTGCACCTGCTGGACGAGGCCTGGCTGGGCCGCGAGCGGCTGCCGGAAGCACTGGCCGCGACGGTCCGGACGAGGGTCGGTCTGCCGTCCTCGCCCGAGGGCCCGGCGGTCCGCGACCGGTGGCTGGTGCTCGCCCAGTACGACCAGGCGGACAGCAAGATCACCACGCGCCGGATCTGGCTCTACGGGGAGGAGTCGGAGCGCATTGCGCTGGTGCTGTCGTTCGGGGCGGCAGGACGTGCTCCGGAGACGAGTCTTCCGGTGGGGCTCGGTGTGCGTGCCGAGTTGCTGCCGCACGGCGGGGCGGGGCAGTTGCGCGCCGGCCTCGGGACACAGTTAGGGCCGCCGGAAGCGGTGCCGGGCCCGCCGCCGGGCGGCAGCGTCACCGAGGCGGTCGAGGCCTACGGGCGTGCGCTGCGGGACGACCCGTGGCTGGAGGCCTGGCCGGTCGTGCTGGCCGGGGTGATACCGGTGCCGGGTGCGGACGGCTGGCAGCTCACCGACGCCGAGGGCACCTTCGCCCTCCCCGTCGCGTCTGCCGCCCTCGGCAGACCCGGCCTGTGGAAACTAGCCGCGGTGTCGGGCGGTGCGCCCGTCACCCTCTTCGGTGAGGTCGGCCACCGGGGCTTCCACCCGCTGACCACGTGGTCCGCCGACTCCCCCGCTCCCGTCCCCCTCGTCTGACCGGACGCCCGCGCCACCTGGAGGGATACCGATGACCCACGCCACCGACACCGTTGCCCTCGCCTGGGAGGACCTGCTGACCTCCGCCCTGCTCGGCACCGACCGCCGCCCGCCCGCCGCCACCGGCCCCAGGGGTGCGCCCCGCACCCTCCTGGACTCAGCCGCGGTGCACACCGTGCGCCGACGCGCCGCCCTGACCCCGGCCGTCGCGGGCGCGCCGGTGGCGGCGGCGCCCGCGGACGACCGTCCCCCGCTGCCGGCCGCCGCGCACCACCGGCTGGCTCTCCTGCTGGCGGACCGCTCGGGCCCCGCCCAGTCCGGCGGGCGGCGTGGCAGCGCGCCCGATCTGACCGAGCTGCTGCCGCAGTGGCTCGCCGCCGCCAATCAGCGCCGCTTCCAGGCGCCGTCGGCGCTCCTGCCCGCCCTGCTCGACGCGGCCAGGGCCCGGACCGATCTGCGGCCCCAGGCGCTGGAGTTCGCGGGGTCGCGCGGGCTGTGGCTGGCCCGGCTCAACCCGGAGTGGAAGTTCGCCCTGCGGGGCACTCCGGGCGGAGCGGCGCTTCCCGACGTACGGGACGCCGACGCCGTGCGGGCCCTGTGGGAGGAGGGGCTGTTCGCCGAGCGGGTCGGCCTGCTGGGTGCCGTACGGGCGGACTGCCCGCCGGCCGCGCGCGCCCTGCTGGCCTCCACCTGGAACCAGGAGCGGGCCGAGGACCGGCTGATGTTCCTGGACTCGCTGCGGGACGGGCTCGGCCCCGCGGACGAGGAGTTCCTGGAGGCCGCCCTGTCGGACCGGAGCCGCAACGTCAGGACCGTGGCGGCGGAACTCCTCTCCGCCCTGCCGGCGTCGGCGTTCGCCGCACGGATGGCGGACCGCGCCACCTCCTGCGTGGGCCTGGACCGTACCGGCGACGGCAGCGGCATCGCGGTGGAGGCCCCGCATGAGTGCGACGCCGCGATGCAGCAGGACGGGATCGTCGCCAAGCCGCCGGCAGGCCGGGGCGAACGGTCCTGGTGGTTCGGCCAGTTGGTGGAGTCCACGCCGCTCGGGGCTTGGCCGCAGCGCCTAGGCGGGCGCACGGCGCGGGAGATCGTCGCCCTGCCCGTCTCCGACGGCTGGGGCGAGGAGCTGCACGCGGCCTGGTGCCGGGCAGCGATCCGCCAGGGCGACGCCGCATGGGCCAGGGCGTTGCTCGGGGCCGCGTCCCTCCCGCCGGACGCCGGCCCCGGGACGGCCTCACTCGCCGAGCGGGCGAAGCTGCTGGCGACACTGCCCGACGCGGAACGGGCCGAATGGGTGGCCGAGTTCGTCTCGGCCCACGGACTGTCCGAGGCGTTCCAGCTGCTGGGGGTGTGCGTGGTCCCGTGGTCGGGGGTGCTGGGGAGGGCCGTGGTCGACGCGCTCGACATCGCGCGCGACGCGGGCAGCTATCCGTGGAGCTTCAGCGGGGTGATGGGACTGGCGGAGCGGTGCCTGGACCCGGGCGAGGCGGATCGGCTGGAGGTGTTGACCACGACCCCGGAAGAGACGGAAGGGGCAACCCCGGGGGCAGCGGGGTACTGGTCGGAGGCGTTCCAGCGGCTCGTGGGCACGCTGCGGCTGCGGGCGGCCATGCTGGAGGAACTGGGCGAGCCGTAGGAGCAGGGGGCAGAACCCGCGCGTCCCGCCCGGCCGCGGACCGGACCGGGTCCTGAGGCCGCGGACCGGACCGGGCGCTGAGGCCGCGGCGGGACGCCGGTGGCCCGGGCGGACTCGGACGTCCCGTTCCGGCGCGGGTGCTGGGGGCCGGGGCGGACGCGGGCGGCCCGTCCCGTCCTGGCTCGGGTACTGAGGGCCGGGGCTGATCCGGGCGCTGGGGCTGGGGGCCGGGGCTGACTCGGCCGGCCCGTCCCGTCCGGGCGCTGGGGCAGACCCGGGTGGCCCGCCCGGCCGGGGCCCGGGTGCCAGGGGCGGGGCAGGCTTTGGGGGCGGGGCTGCACCGGGACGCCCGAAAGCCGGGCGGCCGGTCGCGCCCCGCGCCCCGCGCCCCGCGCCCCGCGCCCCGCGCCCCGCGCCC
>NZ_JBHXRV010000095.1:0-12326 GCF_042716745.1 Streptomyces sp. NPDC058663 | reverse complement strand
CGCGTAGGCCGGGGACTTGCGCGGGCGGCGGGGTCGCCGGGGGTCTCAGCCCGCCGGAGCTGTCGGGTCCGCAGGCCGCTTGGGGAACGCCGGTCCCGGCAGGTCCACCGGACCCGTCGGGTCCGCCGGGTGAGGGGCCACCAGCGGCAGTGGCGAGGCCAGCCGGGCTTCGCAGAGCTCGGCCAGCCGGGCATAACCCCCCGCGCCCATCAGCTCGGTGAGCTCGGGCCGGTAGGAGACGTACACCGGCTCACCCGCGCCGTGCGCGGAGGTCGCGGAGGTGCACCACCAGTGCAGGTCGTGGCCGCCGGGCCCCCAGCCGCGCCGGTCGTACTCGCCGATCGTGACCTGGAGGATCTTCGTGTCGTCCGGCCGCTCGATCCAGTCGTACGTCCGCCGCACCGGCAGCTGCCAGCACACGTCGGGCTTGGTTTCGAGGGGTTCCTTGCCCTCGCGCAGCGCGAGGATGTGCAGCGAGCACCCGGCGCCGCCCGCGAAACCGGGGCGGTTCTGGAAGATGCAGGAGCCCTCCCAGCGGCGCGTCTGGCGTTCGCCGTCGTCGTCGGCCTGCACCCAGCCGCCGTTCGGCCCCTTCACGGCCTTCGAGGTCCGCGCCACGTCGTGGAACTGCCAGATGTCCGGCGTCAGCCGCGCCACATGCCCGGCGACCCGCTTCTCGTCGTCCTCGTCGGAGAAGTGCGCCCCCAGCGTGCAGCAGCCGTCGTCCGCGCGCCCCAGCTTGATGCCCTGGCAGCCGCTGCCGAAGATGCACGTCCACTTCGAGGTCAGCCAGGTCAGGTCGCACCGGAAGACCTGTTCCGCGTCCTCCGGGTCGGGGAACTCCACCCAGGCCCTGGCGAAGTCGAGACCCTGCTCGTCGTCCACCCGCCCGTCGTCCGCCCGCCCGTTGTCCACCCGAGGGTCGTCCACCCGAGGGTCGATCCCCGCCACGTCCGACTTCAGCTGCTTGGCGGCTTTTTCCGGCTTCGCCTTTTTGGTCTTTGGCACGGGGCAAGGGTAGGCGCAGCGGCGGGCTTGGTGCTCCGCAGTAGCGTTCCGCCCATGAGACTCGGAGTCCTCGACGTCGGTTCGAACACGGTGCACCTGCTGGTGGTGGACGCCCATCGCGGCGCCCGCCCGCTTCCCGCGCACTCCTACAAGGCGGAACTCCGCCTCGCGGAGCTGCTCGACGAGGAGGGCGCGATCAGCCCCGAGGGGATAGACCGGCTGGTCAGCACGGTGGGAGAGGCGATGCAGGCAGCCGAGGACAAGGGCTGCGAGGACGTACTGCCGTTCGCCACCTCCGCCGTGCGGGAGGCCAGCAACGCGGATCTCGTACTGACCCGGGTACGGGAGGAGACGGGCGCCGACCTCCAGGTGCTGTCCGGCGAGGACGAGGCGAGGCTGACCTTTCTGGCGGCCCGCCGCTGGTTCGGCTGGTCGTCCGGCAAGCTGCTGCTGCTCGACATCGGCGGCGGCTCGCTGGAGATCGCGTACGGCATCGACGAGGACCCCGACGCGGCCGTCAGCCTGCCGCTCGGTGCGGGCCGGCTGACCGCGGGCCGGTTGCCGGGCGACCCGCCCGACCCCCAGGACGTACGGGCGCTCCGCCGCCATGTGCGTGCGCAGATCGCCCGCACGGTGGGGGAGATCGCCCGGTTCGGCAAGCCCGACCACGTGGTGGCCACGTCCAAGACGTTCCGTCAGCTGGCCAGGATCGGTGGCGCCGCCCGCTCGGCCGACGGCCTCTACGTGCAGCGTGAGCTGAGCCGCAGCTCGCTGGAGGAGTGGGTGCCGAAACTCGCCGCGATGACCTCCGAACAGCGCGCCGCCCTGCCGGGCGTCTCGCTCGACCGCGCGCCGCAGCTCGTCGCGGGGGCGCTGGTCGCCGAGGCGGCGATGGACCTCTTCGAGGTGCAGACGCTGGAGATCTGCCCGTGGGCCCTGCGCGAGGGCGTCATCCTGCGAAGGCTGGACCACCTGCCCCCGTCGTGACCGGACCGGGGCGCGCTCCCGTCGCCCGTCGCCTTCGACGGAACCGGTACGCGCCCCCTGCCGGCGCCCACTCCCCGGCTCGTGCTCCTGCCTCCGGCAGGGCCGGTGCGCGCCCGAGCGGACCCGGCTCGTGCTCCCCGCCTCCGGCAGGAGCCGGTGCGCGCCCCGAGCGGCCCCGACCGGCGCCACCTCCGTCCGGCCGGCGCCCCCCTCGCCTCCTCGCACGGCGGAGGGGGACCGTACGCTGTCCCTCGTGGCAGAAGTGGCGAAACCAGCGGTACGCATCCCGGATGCGAAGGTCGCGCTGTCCACGGCCTCCGTCTATCCGGAGTCGACGGCGACGGCCTTCGAGATCGCCGCGCGCCTCGGCTACGACGGCGTCGAGGTCATGGTGTGGACGGACCCCGTCAGCCAGGACGTCGAAGCGCTGCGCAGACTCTCCGACCACCACGGCGTCCCGGTCCTCGCGGTGCACGCCCCGTGCCTGCTGATCACCCAGCGGGTCTGGTCGACCGACCCGTGGGTCAAGCTCAAGCGGGCGAGGGCAGCCGCGGAGAAGCTGGGCGCGTCGACGGTGGTGGTCCACCCGCCGTTCCGCTGGCAGCGCGGTTACGCCCGTGACTTCGTGACCGGAATCTGGCGGATGGCAGAGGAGACCGACGTCCGCTTCGCCGTCGAGAACATGTACCCCTGGCGGTACAAGGACCGCGAGATACTGGCGTACGCCCCCGAATGGGACGTCACCAAGGACGACTACCGGCACTTCACCGTCGACCTCTCGCACACCGCGACCGCCCGCACGGACGCCATGGCCATGATCGACCGCATGGGCGACCGCCTCGGCCACGTCCACCTCGCGGACGGCAACGGCTCGGCCAAGGACGAACACCTCGTCCCCGGCCGCGGCACCCAGCCCTGCGCCCAGCTCCTGGAACGCCTGGCCGCCACCGGCTTCGACGGCCACATCGTCGTCGAGGTCAACACCCGCCGCGCCATGTCGTCCGCCGAACGCGAGGCCGACCTGGCGGAGGCCCTCGCCTTCACCCGCCTGCACCTCGCCTCGGCCCCCGCACCGGGGACGGCACCGAGCCGCGCGCGGGTACCGGGCACCTGACCCCCGGTACCCGCTCGAAGGTGTCCGGAGGGCCCGTCTCAGGTCCCTGCGCGAAGGTGCCCGGAGGTCTGTCCCACCCCCCGGACAACCTGTCCAAACCCTGGACCCGAGGCGTACGCTCGAAAGCAGCCGTACTCGTACTCACAGGGAAGTGAACCCGATGCCCGACCTGAGGTCCCGCACCGTCACCCACGGCCGCAACATGGCAGGCGCCCGCGCGCTCATGCGCGCCTCCGGTGTAGCGAGCGAGGACATCGGCAAGCCGATCATCGCGGTCGCCAACTCCTTCACCGAGTTCGTGCCCGGCCACACCCACCTCGCCCCCGTCGGCCGCATCGTCTCCGAGGCGATCCACGCGGCCGGCGCCGTCCCCCGCGAGTTCAACACCATCGCCGTCGACGACGGCATCGCCATGGGCCACGGCGGAATGCTCTACTCCCTGCCCTCCCGTGACCTCATCGCGGACAGCGTCGAGTACATGGTCGAGGCCCACTGCGCCGACGCCCTGATCTGCATCTCCAACTGCGACAAGATCACCCCCGGCATGCTGATGGCGGCACTCCGCCTCAACATCCCCACGATCTTCGTCTCCGGCGGCCCGATGGAGTCCGGCCGGGCCACCCTCGTCGACGGCACCGTCCGCACGCTCGACCTGGTCGACGCGATGTCCGACGCGGTCAACGACAAGATCTCCGACGAGGACATGCTCCGCATCGAGGAGAACGCCTGTCCCACCTGCGGCTCCTGTTCCGGCATGTTCACCGCCAACTCGATGAACTGCCTCGCCGAGGCCATCGGCCTGGCTCTGCCGGGCAACGGCTCGACCCTCGCCACCCACACGGCCCGCCGCGCCCTGTACGAGAACGCGGGCCGCACCATCGTCGAGATCACCAAGCGCCACTACGAGCAGGACGACGCCACCGTCCTGCCCCGCGCCATCGCGAGCCGCGCCGCCTTCGAGAACGCCATGGCCCTCGACATCGCCATGGGCGGCTCCACCAATACGATCCTGCACCTGCTGGCCGCCGCCCAGGAGGCCGAGCTCGACTTCGGGCTCCCGGAGATGGACGAGATCTCCCGCCGCGTCCCCTGCCTGGCGAAGGTCGCGCCGAACGTCGGCAAGGACCGTACGTATTACATGGAGGACGTCCACCGCGCGGGCGGCATCCCCGCCATCCTGGGCGAGCTCTACCGCGGCGGACTCCTCAACGAGGACGTCCACTCCGTCCACTCCCCGTCCCTCGCCGACTGGATCAAGACCTGGGACGTGCGCGGCGGCTCCCCGTCGCCCGAGGCCGTCGAGCTCTGGCACGCGGCCCCCGGCTGCGTCCGCTCCGCCACCGCCTTCTCGCAGTCCGAGCGCTGGGACACCCTCGACACCGACGCCGCCGAGGGCTGCATCCGCTCGGTCGAACACGCCTACTCCAAGGACGGCGGCCTGGCCGTTCTGCGCGGCAACCTGGCCATCGACGGCTGCGTCGTGAAGACCGCCGGCGTCGACGAGTCGATCTGGACCTTCGAGGGCCCCGCCGTCGTCTGCGAGTCGCAGGAGCAGGCCGTCGAGAAGATCCTGCTCAAGGAGGTCAAGGCGGGCGACGTCGTCGTCATCCGCTACGAGGGCCCCAAGGGCGGCCCCGGCATGCAGGAGATGCTCTACCCGACCTCGTACCTCAAGGGCACCGGCCTCGGGAAATCCTGCGCGCTGATTACCGACGGCCGTTTCTCCGGCGGAACGTCGGGCCTGTCGATCGGCCACGCGTCCCCCGAAGCGGCGTCCGGCGGCACCATCGCGCTCGTCGAGAACGGCGACCGCATCCGCATCGACATCCCGAACCGCTCGATCGAACTCCTCGTCAGCGACCAGGAGCTGGCCGAACGCAGCGAGGCCCTCGGCGGCGTCTACGCCCCGAAGAACCGCGAGCGCAAGGTCTCCCAGGCCCTGCGCGCGTACGCGGCGATGGCGACCAGCGCGGACAAGGGCGCGGTCCGCGACATCTCGAAGCTGGGCTGACGGGGGAGGGGACCTCGGCCCCTTGCCAGGGGGCCTCGGCCCCTTGCCGGGAGTGCGGGCAGCCGGGCCCCAGCCCCTACTCCCGCCCCGGCACCTCCGGTGCGACAGCGAACACGGTCCTGTCCGTACGCGTCACCACGAGGGCGGCTCCGGCCCGTACCGCCATGACCGGCTCGGAGCCCTCGACCGGTGTACCGCCGCGGGCGGCGGACCTCCACAGTTCCTTGCCGGTACGCAGGTCCAGCGCCAGCACCCGCCCGTCCGCGGCGGGCACGTACAGCAGCTGCCCTTCGCGATCCGGCTGCGGCAGCCCCAGGCCCGCAACTCCGGTACGGGTGCGCCACAGCTCCGTGCCGTCCGCTGCGGAAACGGCGGTGACGGCCCCCGCCGGGGCCACGAAGACGAGCGTGCCGCCGAAAAGGCGGGGCGCCCCGGCCGGATGCGTACCCAGCCGCACGCTCTCCACGGGCCGGGCCCCGGTCGGATCCCTCAGCTCAAGGGCAGCGAATTCGCCCGCCAGGTTGGCGTGCCGCTCGGTCGCCCCGGCGTCGGTCCGCCGCCACTTCGCGAACACCAGCCGGCCGCCGGCCTCCCCGACCAGGTCGTACCCCTTGCCGTAGGTGACGATCCGGGACTGCTTCCCGGTGGCCGGGTCGTACCGCACATAGGTGACGCGGTCCGGGTCGTCGCCGCGGTCGTCCCCGCACAGGCCGTAGAGCCTGCCCTGGACCGTGCGCGGATTGCACCGCAGGCCCGGCGGGTCGGCGGAGGTCCAGCGCGCCGCACCGGTGACGAGGTCCTGTGCCACCAGGGCGTTGCCCTTCAGGTCGGGGCCCACGGCGAGGCTGCCGACGACCGCCCCGCTCCGGTACGTCTCGGGAGCGGCCGGCCTCTCCCAGAGGCGGCGGCCGTCTGCGCCGGAGAGGGACACCAGCCGGGCGGTGCCGTCGCTGTCCACCTCGCTGACCAGGACGGCGTCGGTGGTGGCGCCGAGGGGTTCGGAGTTGTTGACGGTGCCGTCGGTCCGGCCGTTCCGCCGGGCCTTCGCCTTCCAGAGGAGGCGGCCGGTGGCCTGGTCGAGCCGTACCGCACGCAGGTCGTAGCCGCCGCAGAAGGTGGCGGGCCCGGCCGTCAGGCAGCGGACGTTGCTGGGGCCCGAGGGGCCTGAGGGGCTCGCGGTGGACGAGGGGGACTCGACGGGCAGCTCGGCCTGCCACGGACGCCAGCCGGCGGGCAGCGGCTCGGGAGTAACCGTCCGGCCGGAATCCGACCCCCCGGAATCCTTGTCGGAGGAGCGGGAACTCCCCTCCCCGGCCGGACCGTCGAGGTAGTACGCGAGACCGCCGGCACCGAGCCCGAGCGCCACCACGGAAGCCACCGCGACGACCACGCGGCGCCGGGGACGAGCGGTCCCGAGGCCGGAACCGGTGCCGGAGCCGCTCCCAGCGGGAGTCCCGGCCCGGGCACCGGCCACGGCACCGGCCACGGCACCGGCCTGGACACCGGCCCGGGTCCCGAACACGTCGTCCTCGGGGCCGCCCGCCGCCCGGGCCTGAGCCCCGCCCTCCGTCCCGCCCTCCGCCACGCCCTCCGCCCGGCCCTCCGGCTCGTCGTGCCCCGCAGCCGGGAAAGAGCTCGCCGGAAGCTCCGCAGAAGGATCCGGCACCGCCTCCGGCCACTCCGGCCTCCTCGGCCCCTGGGCCTCCCCGTTCCCCTCCGGCATCCCCAGAAACAGCTGCTCCAGCGCGTCCAGCCCAGGCCGCTCCTCCGGAGCCTTCGCCAGGCACTGTTCGAGGATGTCCCGCAGCGGCTCCGGGACCTCGCCCAGCTCGGGGGAGGCGTGGACCACCTGGTACGCCGTCATATAGGGGCTGTCCGCATCAAAGGGACCGCGCCCCACCGCGGCGAACACCAGCAGCGCCGCCAGCGAGAAGATGTCCGACGGCGGCCCGATGGTGCGCGGGTTGCTGAGCTGCTCCGGCGACATGAAGGGCGGGGTGCCCATCACGTGCCCGGTGGCCGTCAGCGTCTGGTGGTCGGCGGCCCGCGAGATCCCGAAGTCGATCACCCGGGGTCCGTCGGAAGCCATGAGGACGTTGGCGGGCTTGAGATCCCGGTGCACGACCCCGGCCCTGTGGATGTCCCGCAACGCCTCGACAAGACCGAGCGCCAGCTTCCGCAGCTCCGCCCCGGACAGCGGCCCGTGCCGGTGGAGCTGCTCCGCGAGGGTCGGCCCGGGGACGAACTGGGTGGCCATCCAGGGACGCGGCGCCTCCGGATCGGCATCCACCACGGGAGCGGTGAACGCTCCGCTCACCCGCCGGGCAGCCGCCACCTCCTGCCGGAAACGGATGCGGAAGACCGGATCGGCGGCGTACTGCTCGTGCACCAGCTTGACGGCGACCTGACGTCCCGAGGGCGACCTGCCGAGGAACACGGTGCCCATGCCGCCGGTACCGAGCCGGTCCACGATCCGATGGCCACCGATCGACCGGGGGTCCCCCGCGAACAACGTCACGGCCCAACTCCGTCCCCCATGAGTACCGTTGAGCCCACAGACTAATCAACGGGATCCACCCCCCACCCAGCACCACCCACCCCACCCCAGCGCCCCCCACCCGAGCCACACCCCAGGCGCCCGAGCCGCCCCCCGCCGCCGGGGATAATCGGCCCCGTGAGCGAGAACCCCGAGAACTCCGACGCCCCCACCCCGGCCACCCCCGGCACCCCGGCCGGCCCGCAGCCCGAACCCCTGCGCTTCTTCGGCACCAGCTGGCTGAACCACACCGACGGCTACGGGATGCGCCGCGCGGGCGTGGCGGTCGGCTCGCTCGCCGCGGCGGTCGCGGGCTGCTTCCTGCTCCGCTTCGCCTACGAGGGCCTGCAGATCGCGGACGTGGGCGGCATCGTCGGGACCCTCGTCATCGTGATGTTCGCAGTGTGCAGCGCGATCGCGTTCCGCAAGACCTGGGAGGGCTTCGGCGCGCGCCCCACGGACCCGGCGCGCGAACAGTCCCTGCGCAGCCTGAAGACGATCGGCTTCGTCGGCGCACTCCTCGCCTACTTCTTCCGCTCCTTCACCGAGGCCCCGGGCGAAAAGCTGCACCGCGAGGAGTACGAAACGGCCCTCACTCAGTACAACCGCCGCCGAGGCACCCGCACGGGCAACCCCGCCGCCCGCAAGAAAAAGCCCCCCAAACGCAAATAACCCCTCGCCCCTCCCTCCAGCCCCTCGGGCACCGGAGCCCCCACACCCCTCCCCCCAGCTCCTCGGGCACCGGGGCCGCCCCACACCCCTCCCCCCAGCTCCTTGGGCACCGGGGCCGCCCCACACCCCTCCCCCCGTTAGCTCCCTTGGGCACCGGGGCCGCCCCCCGGGGGCGGAACGGGTGGGCAAGGGGGCGGCCCCCGGCGGAGCCGAACAACGCACCCCCGCCCCCCGCGGCACCCCCGCCCCCCTCACGCCCACCCCACCCCACCCCTCACCTCACCGCACTCCCCGCCTTCCACTCCCCCCACCCCACGTTCCAACCCCCGTACCCATTACCCGCCGCGACCGTCTCCTTGGAATTCACCACCTTGACGACGTCACCGACCATGACGTCCCGGTAGAAGTCCGCCGCGGTCCCGTCCGAGGCAAGCCCCACGCAGCCGTGCGTGATGTTCCGCCGCCCGACGACCCCATTCGCCGCCGGATTCTGGTGCAGATACGTACCGGACGTCGTCAGATGAACCGCGTAGTAGTACCAGTCCGAGTACGTCGTCCCGTAGCCCACGGTCCGGCTGTCCATGAAGACCCGCCGCTGCTTGTCGGAGACGACCATCGTTCCGTTCCAGGTGTCCTTGCCCGGCGCCCCGGCGGTTATCGGAATCCGCCGGGTCCGCCCGTCCTTGACGACCGTCATCCGGTGGGTCTTCACGTCGACGGTCGCCACCAGCGACCGCCCGATCGTGAAGTGCCGGGTCAGCTCGGGACCCACGTCCACGGTGACCCGGGTTCCTGGCTTCCAGTAGCTACGGGGCCGGAAGTCGACCCGCTGCCCCGCATGCAGGTTGCGGTCCTTGACCCAGCTCCAGGACCCTTCCACCCCGGGGTTCGCCGACACCTTCAACCGCCGCTCCACGGCAGCCCGCTCACCTGCCGGCACCGGCTTCTTGAACGTCACCGACACGGGAAGCCCCACCCCCGCCGTCATCCCCTCGACGATGTTCACCCGGAACGCCCCGGCCCTCAGCCCCGCCGGCACCGGCACGACCGGCTTCCCCGAAGCCGCCCCCGGAGCGGCGGACGACGCCGCGGCCCCGCCACCGGCCCCCGCCCCGCCCATCCCGGCCCCCGGCGCCCCGGGAACCGCGGCCCCGCCACCGGAACACCCGGCCGCCCCCAGCGCCAGAGCGAGAAGCAGCGCGAGTGCGCCCGCCCGACCCGTGCGATCGCGACGCGTCATGGAAATCCCCCAGATCCGTACACCTGCACCTGTGCGGCACCGCCCCCGGCAGCACCGCGCGGCCCGTCACAGCGGCACCGTGCTTCCTGTACGCACCGGGGGCCCGCCGGGTTGCACACGGGTTCGGGTAAATTCCCTGGCCATGACGGAGGAGGAGTTCGACGCCTTCTACGCGGCCTCCTTCCCCCGCCTGGTGGGGCAGCTGTACGCGTTGACGGGCGACCACGGCGAGGCCCAGGACGTCGTACAGGAGGCGTTCGTACGGGCCTGGGACCGCCGCGCCTCCTTCCTGGCCGACGGAGCACCCGAGGCCTGGATCCGGACCGTCGCGATGCGCCTCGCCGTGAGCCGCTGGCGCCGCACCCGCAAGTGGCTGGACCTGGTCCGCCGCAACCCTCCGCAGGACCGGGTCGCCGGCCCCAGCCCGGAACACACAGTCCTGGTGGCAGCCCTGCGCACCCTCCCCGAACCCCAGCGCCAGGCCATCGTCCTGCACCACCTCTGCGACCTGAGCGTGGACCAGATAGCCGCCGAGACCGGCACGCCCGCCGGCACGATCAAGGCCCGCCTCTCCCGCGGCCGAGCAGCCCTGGCCCGCCACTTGGCCCCCGAAGCGAAGGAGGACGCCCGTGCCTGACTCCAACCCCCTCGACGCGGCCCCCACCCCCCACGGCCCCCCCTCGCACCCCACCGCGCCCGGCACCCCTCAGGGCCCGCCCGCAGGCACCCCGTCACACCCCACCCCGCCCGGCACCCCTCAGGGCCCACTCGCGGGCACCCCGTCACACCCCACCCCGCCCGCGCACCCCGACCCGCTCCGTACCGCTCATCCCGACCCGCTCCCCTCCGAGCACCCGGGCCCGTTCGGCACCGAGCGCCCCGACCCGCTCGGCACCGAGCACCCCGATCCGCTCACCACCGCCCTGCGGGACCTGGCCGACACCGCCGGAACCACCGCCCCCCGCGCCGGCGGCGCCCACGTACGCCACCTCGCCGAACGCCGTCGGCGCCGCCGCCGGGCCGTCACCACAGGCGCTGTCACCACCGTGGCCGCAAGCCTCGCCCTGCTGCTCGGCACCCCGTTCCTGTCCTCCGACGAGCCGGCCGTCCCACCCCCGCCGGCCGCGAGCCCGGTCCAGCCGCCGCCCCCGGTAGCCACGGTCGACCTGGCCGCACGACAGCTGACGGTGCGCCCGAGTGACACCCGCAACGCCCGCACCGTACCGATCACCGCCGGCCGCAAGGCCACCCCGACCCGCACCGGCCGCCTGACCGTGACGGCCCTCGACGCGACCCGCACCCTCTCCGGCAAGCTCATCGGCCTGGTCGACGACTACGACTACCGGGCCTCCTGGGTGGTCGAACTCCGCGCCCCCGACGGCTATACGACGTACGCCCTGGCATTCCCCCACACCTCCGAGGGGACGGACAAGTCCAAGGAATTCTTCGGACGCGTCGACGCGACCGACGGCTCGGTCGGCATGCCGCAGGCCGACGCGAAGTGGCTCTTCCAACAACTGCACCTGGGCGACACCATCGAAATCCACTGACTCCACGGATTCCACTGACTCCACTGAATGCACTGGATCCATGGACTCCGACCGCCCCGAACCCCCGGTGCGAAGATGACCGTGCACCACACCCCAGCAGCCGGCCCCCCACCTACCCCGGCCGCAAGCAGCACAGGACGAATTCCAGGACACCAGTTCCAGTTCCACCGGTACGGAGGGCAACCCGCATGAGCGACACAGCCGCACAGGACCACCACCACGCCACCCCCAAGCCCACCACGGTCGCGGTCCTCGGCACCGGCAAGATCGGCGAAGCCCTCCTCAGCGGCATGATCCGAGGCGGCCGCCGCCCGGCCGACCTCCTGGTCACCGCCCGCCGCAGCGAACGCGCCGAGGAACTCCGCACCCGGTACGGCGTCGAACCCGTCAGCAATGCGGAGGCGGCCAAGCGCGCCGACACTCTGATCCTCACGGTCAAGCCGCAGGACATGGGCAAACTCCTCGAAGAGCTCGCCCCGCACCTGCCGGCCGACCGCCTGGTCATCAGCGGCGCCGCAGGCATCCCGACCTCGTTCTTCGAGGAACGCCTGGCCTCCGGCACCCCTGTGGTCCGCGTCATGACGAACACCCCGGCCCTCGTCGACGAGGCCATGTCCGTCATCTCGGCGGGCAGCCACGCCAACGCGACCCACCTTGCGCACGCCGAGGAGATCTTCTCGGGGGTCGGCAAGACCCTCCGCGTCCCGGAGTCGCAGCAGGACGCCGCCACCGCCCTCTCTGGCTCGGGCCCCGCGTACTTCTACTTCCTCGTCGAAGCCATGACCGACGCCGGCATCCTCCTCGGCCTGCCCCGCAACCAGGCCCACGACCTGATCGTCCAGGCCGCCATCGGTGCCGCGGTCATGCTCCGCGACAGCGGCGAGCACCCCGTCAAGCTGCGCGAGGCCGTCACCTCCCCGGCCGGCACCACGATCAACGCGATCGTCGAACTCGAAAAGCACGGCGTACGAGCCGCCCTCATCGCCGCCCTCGAAGCCGCCCGAGACCGCAGCCAAGCCCTGGCCTCCGGCACCGCCTAACCCCACCCCCAGCCCCCTGGGGCGGCGGGGCCGCCCGACCCCTGCCCCCAGCCCGCTTGGGCGGCGGGGCCGCCCCCCCGTTATGTTTTTCGCGGTCCTGCAATGGGGCCGCTGGCCTCCGGGCCCGGTATGACTGTGTCCCCTCTGTCGATCGGATGACCTGGGGGG
>NZ_JBHXRV010000094.1:0-13736 GCF_042716745.1 Streptomyces sp. NPDC058663 | reverse complement strand
GCGCTGGAGGGCCCAGACGGGGTGGGCTTGCTCAATCGCCTCTCTCTCTGCCAGGCGCATCTCGTCCAGCCCGGGCCGTAACTCCCCCGGCCGGGCCTCCCCCCGCGTCCGGGCCGGGGCTCTCAGCTCTGTGCGCCGTTCGCCCCGGCGGTGGGGCCGCTCTGCGGTGCGGGCCGCTGCCCGGCGTCCCCGGGGGCGAAGCGTTCGGCCAGGTCGTCGGTGGAAAGCACCAGCACCGCCCCGATCAGCCCGGCGACGACCGCCGCCAGTACTCCCGCCCAGTGCGTCTGGCCCTGCCCGGCGCTCTGGCACAGCAGTCCGGCAGCGACCACGGCCAGCAGCGCCGCGTTGCGCACCACGTGGCGGGGGCCGATCGGCGCGGTGGTGGACCCGAAGCAGTTGCAGGACTGGTCCTTGCCCCGCAGGAGCACGCCCGCGATCCCGGCGGTGAACCCCACCAGGAGCACCCCCGCCACGACGAGGCCCGCCACCCCGCCCGGCCACGCCGCCAGCAGCACCACCGAGGCGGCCTCTCCGCCGACCACGCCCACCGCGACGGCGGGAGCGAGCGCGGCGGGCACCGCCATGTCACGGGTCGCGGTCACGAACGACCGGAACGACGCCGCCGAGAGCAGCTTGCTCGCCGCGGAGGCCACGAACACGACCCCCACCAGTACGCGGCACGCCAGCACGACGTATTCCACGGCCGACCTCACTTCCCCCGGGTTTTCAGGCAGCCGCCATCTAACCTCACACGCCTCGTGCGCAACAGGCGCAATCCCGTCAACGCCGCTTTGCCTACGTATCGTTGGGCGGCCGCCGCGGCAGGCGCGAGGGCGTGGGAGGGTCGACCGGGCGCTCGTCGCCCCACCGGAAGAGAGCGTGCCGGCCGCGTCCCGCACGCGTGCTCTGCTCTTCCGCTCGCGAACGCCGTCGCAGACGTGGGGGAACAGTATGGAGCGAGGGGACACAGTGGCGACCGGACCCAAGTACCGGCACGAACGCAGCATATGGACCACGTTCACCGGGTGGGGCATGCTGCTGAGTGCCCTCGGCTCGGCCGGCTGTCTGCTGGCGGGCGTGGGTTCTCATCCGCCGCTGTACGTGGAGCTGGGCCTCGCCGCGCTGGCCGTGCTCTTCGCGGCCGCCTGGATCCTCTCCTCCGTCCGCGCCCCCGGACGCGGCTCGTACTGGCGCAGGAGCGGGCCTGCGATCAGTTCCCCCCGTCCGGTGCGCAGCAGGCGCGCACTGGTGTGGCTGCTCACCATCCTGGCGCCGCTGGCCACCCTTGCCTGCGTGTTCCTCGGACTACTGGTTCCGCCGGACTACGCCCGGGAGACCGCACGGCTGGAGGCCGCCGGGCTGGGGGAGTACTCCGTGGCCGTGGTGCGGCTGGCGGGTGAGCCGGTCCGCGGTCACCACGCATCCGACGAGGACGTGTTCTATCGGACCGACCTCGTCCTGCGGGTCCCCTTCGACAGCGGCCCGCGCGAGGTGACGCTGCCCGCGATGTTCACCCGGTTCGAGCCGCCCACGGCAGGCATGACGATCGGGGTGTACTTCGCGCCCGGCGACCCCCGCCCCGACTCGCCGGTGAGCGAGGACGGTCGGCGCCCCCGGCTGGGAGCGCTGGGCAGCCTGATCGCTCTGTACGCGTCCGCGGTGCTGGGCGTCATGGCGCCGGTGCCGCTGCACCACTACCTCACCGAGGATCTGTCGGCGCGGGCGCGGCGGTTCTCTCCCGCCCGCCACCTCCCCGCGCTCGGCATACTCCTGCTCGGGCTGCTGCTGGCGCTGCCGACCGCACTTGGCCTGGAGGCGTCGGGCCACGCCCGTCTGCTCGCCTTTCTCGCCTGCCTCTGTCCGGGCGGCGCGATGGCCTGGGTGTGGCGGAGGCCGGCGCCCGGGGCCTGACGAGTGCGCTCAGCGGTGTGCCGCAGACACTGCTGCGGCTGCATGCGCCCTTTGCATAGAACTGCGTTCGTACGTATAGTCATGCCATCGACAAGGAGGGTCCGATGGCGGTCAGGGCAGCAGTGGCGGGAGCGAGCGGGTACGCGGGCGGGGAACTGCTGCGCTTCCTCCTCGTCCACCCCGACGTGGAGATCGGCGCCCTGACGGGCCACTCCCAGGCAGGTCAGACGCTCGGCAGCGTCCAGCCCCACCTCGCACCGCTCTCCGGCCGCGTCCTGGAGCCGACCACCGCCGAGGTCCTCGCCGGGCACGACGTGGTCTTCCTCGCGCTGCCGCACGGCCAGTCCGCCGCGGTCGCCGAGCAGCTCGGCGACGAGGTGCTCGTGGTCGACCTCGGGGCCGACTTCCGGCTGACGGACGCCGCCGACTGGGAGCGGTTCTACGGCTCCCCGCACGCCGGGACCTGGCCCTACGGCCTGCCCGAACTTCCCGGCGCCCGTGCCGCGCTCACCGGGACCCGGCGCATCGCGGTGCCCGGCTGCTACCCGACGGCCGTCTCGCTGGGCCTCTTCCCGGCGTACGCGGCGGGCCTCGCCGAACCGGAGGCGGTGATCGTCGCAGCGTCCGGCACCTCCGGCGCGGGCAAGACGGCCAAGCCGCACCTGCTCGGCTCCGAGGTGATGGGCAGCATGTCCCCGTACGGAGTCGGCGGCGGCCACCGGCACACCCCCGAGATGATCCAGAACCTGAGCGCCGTGGCGGGGGAGCGGGTCACCGTCTCCTTCACCCCGACGCTCGCCCCGATGCCCCGCGGCATCCTCGCCACCAGCAGCGCGAAGGCGAAGCCCGGAGTCGGCGCGCCCGACGTACGGGCCGCGTACGAGAAGGCGTACGCGGACGAGCCGTTCGTACGCCTCCTGCCCGAGGGGCAATGGCCCGCCACCGGCACCGTACACGGCTCCAACGCCGTCCAGATCCAGGTGGCGTACGACGCCGCCGCACACCGCATCGTCGTCGTCAGCGCCCTCGACAACCTCGCCAAGGGCACCGCGGGCGGCGCCGTGCAGAGCATGAACATCGCCCTCGGACTCGACGAGTCCACCGGCCTCCACACGATCGGAGTCGCACCGTGAGCGTCACGGCAGCACAGGGATTCACGGCAGCGGGCATCGCCGCCGGAATCAAGGCGAACGGCAACCCGGACCTGGCCCTCGTGGTCAACACCGGACCGCGCCGGGCCGCCGCGGGCGTCTTCACCTCCAACCGCGTCAAGGCTGCCCCGGTCCTGTGGTCCGAGCAGGTCCTCAAGGGCGGCGAGGTCACCGCGGTCGTCCTCAACTCCGGCGGAGCAAACGCCTGCACCGGACCCCGGGGCTTCCAGGACACCCACGCGACCGCCGAGAAGGCCGCGGACGTGCTGGGCATCGGAGCGGGCGAGGTCGCCGTCGCGTCGACCGGTCTGATCGGTGTCCTGCTTCCCATGGACAAGCTGCTCCCCGGCATCGCCACGGCGGCGGCCGCGCTCTCCGCACACGGCGGCGAGAAGGCGGCCATCGCCATCAAGACCACGGACTCCGTCCACAAGACCGCGGTGGCCGAGGGCGACGGCTGGACCGTCGGCGGCATGGCCAAGGGGGCCGGCATGCTCGCCCCCGGCCTGGCCACCATGCTGGTCGTCCTCACCACCGACGCCGACCTCGAAGCCCCGGTGCTCGACCGGGCGCTGCGCGACGCCACCCGCCTGACCTTCGACCGGGTCGACTCCGACGGCTGCATGTCGACCAACGACACCGTGCTGCTGCTCGCCTCCGGAGCCTCCGGGGCGGTACCGGAGTACGACGAGTTCGCTGCGGCCGTACGTACCGTCTGCGACGACCTCGCACGCCAGCTGATCGGTGACGCCGAGGGCGCCAGCAAGGTGATCCGGATCGAGGTGATCAACGCGGCCAGCGAGGACGACGCCGTCGAGGTCGGCCGGTCCATCGCCCGCAACAACCTCCTCAAGTGCGCCCTGCACGGCGAGGACCCCAACTGGGGGCGGGTGCTCTCCGCCATCGGCACCACCAAGGCGGCCTTCGACCCGGACGCGCTCAACGTCGCCATCAACGGCGTCTGGGTCTGCAAGAACGGCTCCGTCGGCGACGACCGCGACCTCGTCGACATGCGCTACCGGGAGATCAGGATCACCGCCGACCTCGCCGAGGGCACCGAGTCCGCCGTCATCTGGGCCAACGACCTCACCGCCGACTACGTCCACGAGAACAGCGCGTACTCCTCATGAGCAGGGACACGAGCTGCGAATCCGGATCCGGCACCCCCGCCAAGGCCACCGCCCGCAAGCACACCGCCCTCCCCAAGGCGCAGATCCTCATCGAGGCGCTGCCCTGGCTCACCCGGCACCAGGGCAAGACCGTCGTCATCAAGTTCGGCGGCAACGCCATGGTCGACGAGGAACTGAAGGCCGCCTTCGCCCAGGACGTCGTCTTCCTGCACCACGCCGGGCTCAAGCCGGTCGTCGTGCACGGCGGCGGACCGCAGATCAGCAGGCAGCTCGACGCCGCCGGCATCGTCAGCGAGTTCAAGGCCGGCCTCAGGGTCACCACGCCCGAGGCGATGGACGTCGTACGGATGGTCCTCGCGGGCCAGGTGCAGCGCGAACTGGTCGGTCTCCTCAACCACCACGGTGCGCTCGCCGTCGGCCTCACCGGCGAGGACGCGCACACCATCACCGCCACCCAGCACTTCCCGCAGATCGACGGCGAGAGCGTGGACATCGGCCGGGTCGGAGAGATCACCGCGCTCGACACAGGTGTGATCGAGGCGCTCCTCGCCGACGGCCGCATCCCGGTCGTCTCCTCGATCGCCCGCTCACAGGACGACGGACATGTCTACAACATCAATGCTGATACGGCGGCTGCGGCACTCGCTGCGGCGCTGGACGCCGAAACCCTGATGGTCCTCACCGACGTCGAGGGCCTCTACGAGGACTGGCCGCACAGCGACGACGTGATCAGCCGCCTCACCGCCACCGAGCTGGAGAAACTCCTGCCCGAGCTGGCCAGCGGCATGGTCCCCAAGATGCGCGGCTGCCTGCACGCCGTTCGCAACGGGGTGCACACCGCGCGCGTCATCGACGGCCGGGTCCCGCACTCGATCCTGCTGGAGATCTTCACCGACGAGGGCATCGGCACCATGGTCGTGCCCGACGAGAACGCGGCCGGCACGCCGCACGCACAGGGGGAATCATGAGCAACGCCGAACTCCTCGGACGCTGGCGGGGCGCCCTGTCCGACAACTACGGCACCCCCGGCCTGGCCCTGGTCCGCGGCGAAGGCTCCCGCCTCCAGGACGCCGACGGCAAGGAATACGCCGACTTCGTCGGCGGCATCGCCGTCAACGCCCTCGGCCACGCCCACCCCGCCGTCGTCCGGGCGGTCTCCGCACAGATCGCCTCCCTCGGCCACGTCTCCAACCTCTACGCCGCCGAGCCGCCCGTCGCACTCGCCGAACGGCTGATCGAGATCTCGGGCCGGCCGGGCCGCGTCTACTTCTGCAACTCCGGTGCCGAGGCCGTCGAAGCGGCCTTCAAGATCGGCCGGCTCACCGGCCGCGGCCACATGGTCGCCACCGTCGGCGGCTTCCACGGCCGCACCATGGGCGCCCTCGCCCTCACCGGACAGCAGGGCAAGCGCGAACCGTTCCTGCCGCTGCCCGGCGACGTCACGCACGTCCCGTACGGCGACGTGGAAGCGCTCAGGGAAGCAGTCACCGACGACACGGCACTGCTGGTCATCGAGCCGATCCAGGGCGAGCTCGGGGTCGTCGTACCACCCGCCGGCTATCTCGCGGCGGCCCGCGAGATCACCCGTGCCACCGGCACCCTCCTGGTGCTCGACGAGGTGCAGACCGGCATCGGCCGCACCGGACACTGGCTCGCCCACCAGGCCGAGGAAGGCATCGACCCGGACATCGTCACCCTCGCCAAGGGCCTCGGCGGCGGCCTCCCGCTCGGCGCGACCATCGCCTACGGAGCAGCAGCCGACCTCCTCGGCCCCGGACACCACGGCTCCACGTTCGGCGGCAACCCGGTCTGCTGCGCCGCCGGACTCGCCGTACTGGACACCATCGAGACCGACGGGCTCCTCGACCGGACCAAGCGCACCGGCGGCACACTGCGCGAAGGAATCCAGTCACTGGGGCACCCGCTGGTCTCCCACGTCCGGGGTGAGGGCCTGCTCCTGGGTATCGTCTTGACCGAGTCCCTCGCTCCCCAGGTGCAGCAGGCGGCTCAGGACGCCGGCTTCCTGGTGAACGCGCCCGCCCCCGATGTCGTACGGCTCATGCCCGCTCTGACCATCGGCGACGAGGTGGTGGACGCGTTCCTCCAGGCTCTGCCCGGCATCCTCGACGAGGCGAACGCCGCAGTACACGGGGACCAACGATCCGGAGAATGACGACGATGACCGAGGCGCAGGCGCGGGAGAACGAGCACGGAAACGGCGGGCCCGCGGTCCCGCAGACCCGGACCGCACGGCACCGCCGGATCGTGGACATCCTCAACCGGCAGCCGGTGCGCTCGCAGAGCCAGCTCGCCAAACTGCTCAGCGACGACGGGCTGAGCGTCACCCAGGCGACGCTCAGCCGTGACCTCGACGAGCTCGGCGCGGTGAAGATCCGCAACACCGGCGGCGAGCTGATCTACGCGGTGCCCAGCGAGGGCGGTTTCCGCACCCCGCAGGCACCGCTCGGCGAGTCCGCCAAGGAGGAGCGGATGCGCCGGCTCTCCGCGGAACTGCTGATCTCCGCGGAGGCCTCGGCCAATCTGGTGGTCCTGCGCACCCCGCCCGGGGCCGCCCAGTTCCTGGCCTCGGCCATCGACCAGGCCGAGCTGCAGGCGATCCTCGGCACCATCGCGGGCGACGACACCCTGATGCTGATCAGCCGCGACCCGGCGGGCGGCCAGGCACTGGCCGAGCACCTGCTGCGGCTGGCCCAGAAGGAACGCTAGGCCGGGACCCGGCGGCTAGTAACGGGTGATGCCGGTGACGCCCGAACGGGTCCCCACCGCGAGGTGCGGCCACCGCGCCGGATCGGCCCAGGCCAGGATCCGCCGCATCGCCTCCGCGGGGACGGACACACAGCCCGCCGTCGCCGCACGCCCGTTGACGTGCAGGAAGATGCCCGCACCGCGGCCGCGCACCGGCTCGTGGTAGTTGAAGTCGACGAGCAGGGCGTGGGCGTACTGCGTGGCGTACGTGTCCAGTTTCTCGGCCTCGCTGGGCCGGCAGTCGCGGGGGAGCCCCTCCACCCACCGGTTGTAGGCGTGCGAGGCGTTGTCCTGGCACCACCACGAGCGCGGGCCGATCCGCCGGTACGCCATCCGGGTGCCGGGCGGCGGGGCCGCCAGCCCGAAGGCGTACGGCAGGCCGTACAGCCCGGTCGGGGTGGTGCTGGTGCCCTGCCTGCGGGTGGCGCCCTCCGCCAGCCCGTTCGCACCGAACCGCGCCGCCGCCGACCCCGTGGCCACCCACTCCCCGCCGGGCCGCCGGTCCCACCAGGTCACGGTGCCCGTGGTGGCCGTGGCCGCCTCCGCCACGGCGGTGATCAGCTGACTGCCCCCGCCGGTGTCCGCCATCCGTGCGGGCAGCGGCGCATCCCCCGCGGGGACGGCCGGGACGGCGGGAACGGCCAGGAGGAGCGAGGCGAGGGCCAGGGCGGCGGCGCGCGGCAGGATCATCCTCAGACGGTACGAGGAGGAAGCGGCAGCGGCAGTCCCGGCAGGCCGTCGATGCTCGTCGCGATGTCGTCCTTCTTGGCGAAGTACGCGGACAGCGACTCGTCGCTCTCGCGCCCGAACCGCTGGGCATGCAGCGTGCGGTCCTCCTCGTAACTCATGAACGGCACGTTGTACCCGCAGGTGTCACGGATCCGCTCCGCCGTCACCACCACGATCGCCCGCAGTCCGTGCGGAGTGGTGTCGATGCCCTCGAACCGGGCCAGCAGCGGCTCGAAGCGGGGGTCGTCCCGGAAGACCGGCTCGCCCCTGCCGTGCACCCGCACGATGTTCGGCGGCCCTTCGAAGGCGCACCACATGAGCGTGATCCGCCCGTTCTCCCGCAGGTGCGCGACGGTTTCGGCGTTGCTGCCCGCGAAGTCCAGGTAGGCGACGGTGAGTTCGTCGAGGACGGCGAAGGAGCCCCGCAGGCCCTTCGGGGAGAGATTGACGGTCCCGTCGGCGGCCAGCGGCGCGGTGGCGGTGAAAAAGACCGGCTGCGCCTCGATGAACGAGCGCAGCCGGCCGGATATCTCTGTGTATGACTTTCCCATGGGCGCCATTCTGCGCCTCAGGAGCACCGCCGGGGGCGGAGTTTCACCAGGTGGGCAGCTCCCCGGGCGGAGGGACGGTGGCCCTGGCTAGTTCGGCGACCGCACCGGCGCGCTGTGCTCCCGCACCTCGTCCGGCGTCAGATACGCCTTGGTCCGCTCGAAGTCCTGGAGGGTCTTGGGCTTGTTGTCCTGGAAGCCGGTGCGGACGAAGTCGTCGCCCGCCACCGCGTTGAGGCCCCAGTTGACCAGCACGCGGGCGCGGGCCGTCAGGGTCGGCAGGGCCATCACGTGGTACCCGCGGGCCACCACCTGCGCGGGCAGGCCGTGCAGTTCGATGCCCAGCGGCTTGGAGACGGCGTCCGCCCCGCCCAGGTCGACGACCAGACCCAGGTCCTTGTGGATGTACGGCTTCAGGGGGGTGCCGGTCAGGTTCGCCACGATGTTGTCGGCGAGCACCTTGCCCTGGCGCTGGGCGTGCTGGGCGGTCGGCGGGCAGATCGCGTCGCCGCCCTTGGCCACGTCCGGGACCGCCGCCACGTCACCGGCCGCGTACAGACCCGTGTAACCCGGGACGGTCAGCTGGTTGGTGGTGATGATCCGGCCGCGCAGGGTGGGTGCGCCGAGCGTCGTGACCAGGGGGCTCGCCGCGACGCCCGCCGTCCAGATCAGGGTGCGCGACGGCAGGGTGCGGCCGTCGGTGAGCTTGACGGTGGTCTCGTCGACGGAGGCCACCGAGGTGCCCAGCGAGAACTCGATGCCGCGCTTGCGCAGCATGGCCATCGCCCTGATGCCGAGCTTCTCGCCCAGCTCCGGGAGCAGCCGCGGGGCGACGTCCACCAGGTGCCAGCGGACGAGGGAGGGGTCCAGGCGCGGGTAGCGCTTGAGTGCGTTCGTCGTCAGGCGCTGCAGGCAGGCGGCGGTTTCCACGCCCGCGTAGCCGCCGCCGACCACCACGAACTGGAGGCGGGCCCGCCGCTCCTCCTCGTCGACGGCTGCCGCCGCCAGATCGAGCTGTTCGATCACATGGTCGCGGATGTAGGCGCCTTGCCCGAGCGTCTTCACGCCGAGCGCGTGGTCGGTGAGGCCCGGGATGTCGAAGGTGCGGGTGGTGGACCCGGCGGCGATCACCAGGTGGTCGTACGGCTTCGCGGTGATCTCGCCCGTCGTCCTGCGGACGATGCACACCTTGGCCTCGGCGTCGATGCCGATGCACGCACCGGGCACGATCTTCGTACGGCGCAGCCTGCGGCGCAGCGAGACGGCGACCGACTGCGGGGTGAGGACACCCGCCGCCACATGGGGCAGGAGGGGGAGGTAGAGCTGGTAGTCCTGGGGGGAGATGAGGATCAGTTCGGCGTCGCGCGGGGAGAGCTTGCGTTCCAGCCGATGCAGGCACTCGATGCCGACGAAGCCTGCGCCGACCACCACGATCCTCGGTCGCGTCATGCTGTCCACCGTTCCTCCGCCTCTGTACGACGTCCGCAGGTCCGTGCCCGTGACCGCCGGGTCCGTCGTTCGGCCGCCGATCACTCATGACCGCGCCTGCCCGGGATCTCTCCCAGCATTACGGCTGACTCGCGGGCTCGCCTCCCGAGTGGCCCACCGGAGGGGCGGACGGGGCGGGGAGAGAAGGGACGACGGGCTCCGCGGACGGCTTTGACAATCCATGCGGCGCTCCGCATAATTATGCCAATCGCCGCATGAAACCACACCGCGCACCCCGTGCTCGTTAACCGGTAGGACGCGTGGCTCTTCCGTTCCTCCACGTGAGGAGGCCACGGCACATCGACATCCCTGAGGAGTTCCAGCTGTGAGCAGCAACACCGGTGAAGGCAGGCTCTGGGGCGGCCGGTTCGCAGACGGCCCCGCCGAGGCCCTGGCCAAGCTGTCCGCGTCCGTCCACTTCGACTGGGTCCTGGCGCCGTACGACATCGCCGGGTCCCGCGCCCACGCCCGCGTCCTGAACAAGGCCGGACTGCTCACCGCCGACGAGCTGACCGCCATGCTGGCCGGGCTCGACCGGCTCGAAGCGGACGTCGCGTCCGGCGACTTCACCGGTACGGTCGCCGACGAGGACGTGCACTCCGCGCTGGAGCGGGGACTCATCGAACGGCTCGGCGCCGACCTCGGCGGCAAACTGCGGGCCGGACGCTCCCGCAACGACCAGGTCGCCACCCTCTTCCGGATGTACCTCCGCGACCACGCCCGGATCATCGGCGGCCTGATCGCCGACCTCCAGGAGGCGCTGATCGGTCTCGCCGAGGCCCACCCCGACGTGGCGATGCCCGGCCGTACCCACCTCCAGCACGCACAGCCCGTGCTCTTCGCGCACCACGTCCTGGCGCACGTGCAGCCGCTGACGAGGGACGCCGAGCGGCTGCGCCAGTGGGACGCGCGCACGGCCGTCTCGCCCTACGGCTCGGGCGCACTGGCGGGTTCCTCGCTCGGCCTCGACCCGGAGGCGGTCGCCGCCGACCTCGGCTTCGAGCACGGCTCGGTCGGCAACTCCATCGACGGCACGGCGTCCCGGGACTTCGTCGCCGAATTCGCCTTCATCACCGCGATGATCGGGATCAACCTCTCGCGCATCGCGGAGGAGATCATCATCTGGAACACGAAGGAGTTCTCCTTCGTCACGCTGCACGACGCCTTCTCCACCGGCTCCTCGATCATGCCGCAGAAGAAGAACCCGGACATCGCGGAGCTGGCGCGCGGCAAGTCCGGCCGGCTGATCGGCAACCTCACCGGCCTCCTGGCCACCCTCAAGGCCCTGCCGCTCGCGTACAACCGCGACCTCCAGGAGGACAAGGAGCCCGTCTTCGACTCCTGCGACACGCTGGAGGTGCTGCTGCCGGCCTTCACCGGGATGATGGCCACCCTCACGGTGAACCGCGAGCGGATGCAGGAGCTGGCCCCGGCGGGCTTTTCGCTGGCCACCGACATCGCGGAGTGGCTGGTCAAGCAGGGAGTGCCGTTCCGGGTCGCGCACGAGGTCGCGGGGGAGTGCGTGAAGGTGTGCGAGGCGCAGGGGATCGAGCTGGACGAGCTGACGGACGAGCAGTTCGCCAAGATCTCCGAGCACCTGACCCCCGAGGTGCGCACGGTCCTCAACGTCCCCGGCGCGCTGGCCTCCCGCAGCGGCAGGGGCGGCACCGCGCCCTCGGCGGTTGCCGTCCAGCTCGCCGAGCTGAAGGCGGACCTGGCGACGCAGCAGGACTGGGCGGGCGCCAAGAAGACGCAGCAGGCCTGGGTGAGCGCCAAGAAGTAGCCGCTCGCGGACAGCAGCCTGCGTGAGACATCAACGTCTCACGCGGGCTATGCTTGTCTCATGACAGTCGACCGCGAGCGCGTTCTGCGCTCCGCCGCCGCCCTCCTCACCCGCAAGGCGACCTCCACCATGGACGAGGTCGCCAAGGCCGCGGGCATCGGACGCGCCACCCTGCACCGGCACTTCGCCGGCCGCGACGCCCTCATCAAGGCACTGGAGGAGTTCGGCCTGACAGAGCTGGACGCCGCGCTGGACGCCGCCGCCCTCGACGAGGGCCCGGCCGCCGACGCCGTGCGCCGCCTGGTCCGCGAGGTCGAACCGGTCGCCGGTCTGTTCGCCTTCCTGATCACCGAGAACCAGCTCTTCGAAGCCGGCCAGAACCCCGGCTGGGACCGTGTCGACGCCCGACTGGGCGCCCTCTTCCGGCGCGGCCAGGAGAACGGCGAGTTCCGCATCGACCTCAGCCCGGCCTGGCTGACCGACGCGCTCTACGGGCTCGTCTCGGCGGCGGCCTGGTCCGTCCAGGACGGCCGGAGCGCCGCGAAGGACTTCCCGCACATGATCGTCGAGTTGCTGCTCGGCGGCGCACGGCGGAGCGTGGAGAAATGACAAGCACCGACCGGCGCGCGCACGGGGCGGAGCCGGACGCGACCTCCCGCTTCGGCCGCTGGCTGGCCCTCGCCGTCCTCGTCCTCGCCGTGCTCCTGGTCGCCGTCGACGCGACCGTGCTCGGCCTCGCGACCCCCTTCCTGAGCGAGGACCTCAAACCGTCCGGCACCCAGCTGCTGTGGATCGGTGACGTCTATTCGTTCGTCATCGCGGGCCTGCTGGTCTCCATGGGCAGCCTCGGCGACCGGATCGGCCGCAAGAAACTGCTGCTCACGGGTGCCGTCGCCTTCGGCGCGGTGTCCGTGCTGAACGCCTACGCGAGCAGCCCGGAGATGATGATCCTGGCCCGCGCGCTGCTCGGCGTCGCCGGTGCCACGCTCATGCCGTCCACCCTGGCGCTCATCCGCAACATCTTCCACGACCCCAGGGAACGCAGCCTCGCCGTCGGCATCTGGGGCGCCGCCGCCTCGGCGGGCGCCGCCGTCGGCCCGGTCGTCGGCGGATTCCTGCTCGAACACTTCTGGTGGGGCTCGGTCTTCCTCATCAACCTGCCCGTGATGGCCGTCCTGGTCGTCGTCGGCATCAAGCTGCTTCCCGAGTCCAAGGACCCTCATCCCGGACCGTGGGACCTGCTCAGCGTGGCCCTGTCCCTGGTCGGCATGGTCGCCGTCGTGTACGCCATCAAGGAAGCGGCCGTCCACGGCTTCCGCTGGGACATCGCCGCCGCGGCGGCCGTCGGCGTCGCCGCGCTGTACTGGTTCGTACGGCGCCAGCGCACGCTGGAGTCCCCGCTGCTGGACATGCGGCTCTTCGAGCACCGCGGCTTCTCCGGCGCGGTGCTCGCCGACCTGCTGACCATCCTGGGCCTCGCCGGGCTGGTCTTCTTCCTGTCCCAGTTCCTCCAGTTGGTCCAGGGCCGCACCCCGCTGAACGCCGGACTCATCGAACTCCCCGCCGCGGTCGGCGCCGTGATCGCGGGTCTCGCCGCCGGCTTCTTCGCCCGCCGGGTGTCCGTGCGCGCCGCCGTCTCCGGCGGTCTCGTCGCGGTCGGCCTGGCCCTCGCCGCCTGCACGGTCTTCACCGCCGACACCGGCGAGATCGCGCTCGGCAGCGCCCTCTTCCTCGGCGGACTCGGCGCCGGCCTGGCGTTCACGGTCACCGCAGACGTCATCCTCTCCAGCGTCCCGAAGGAACAGGCGGGCGCCGCCTCCGCCGTGTCCGAGACGGCCTACGAACTCGGCGCGGCCCTCGGTATCGCGCTGCTCGGCTCGATCGTGACCGGCATCTACCGCGGCTTCCCGGTCCCGGCCGGGGTCCCCGCCGACGTCTCGGAGGCCGCCCACGACTCGCTCGGCGGAGCCGTCGAGTCCACGTCGAAGCTGCCGCCCGACCTGCGCACGACGCTCCTCGACTCCGCCAAGCACTCCTTCACCGACGGCTTCCAGACGGCGGCCCTGGCCGGCGCGCTGGTGC
Organism: Streptomyces sp. NPDC058663; assembly: GCF_042716745.1. Taxonomy (NCBI): domain Bacteria; kingdom Bacillati; phylum Actinomycetota; class Actinomycetes; order Kitasatosporales; family Streptomycetaceae; genus Streptomyces; species Streptomyces sp. NPDC058663. Next base: position 145 of record NZ_JBHXRV010000094.1, on the reverse strand, counting down.
TGTTCGCGACGGCGGTCGCGGCGTGGTTCATGCTGCGCGGACAGAAGCTGGAAGAGAGCATCGAGCACTGACCCGCCCGCGCGGACGCCCCGGGCGACCGTACGGCCGCGCCCACGCGAGGCTGTCTCTTATACACATCTCCGAG
>NZ_JBHXRV010000093.1:0-15170 GCF_042716745.1 Streptomyces sp. NPDC058663 | reverse complement strand
CCGCCGGGCGCCCGGGGGTGTGGGGGGGTTGGGGGGGGGGGGGGGGGCCGGGCGGCCGCCGTGGGGGGGGGGGGGTTGGGGGGGGGGGGCGGCCCCCGCCGCCCAAGGCGGCGGGGGTAGAGGCGTGCGGCGGCCCCGCCGCCCGGGGACAGGGGTCCGCCCAAGCGCGCTGGGCGTGGGGCCCCGGGAGGCGTTACTTTTCGGTGACGCCGGCGGAGTCGAAGGTGGCCACCTCGTGCATGGCCCGCGCCGCACTCTGCACCACCGGCAGCGCCAGCAGCGCCCCCGTCCCCTCCCCCAGGCGAAGGTCCAGGTCGACCAGCGGGCGCAGTCCCAGCTTGTTGAGGGCCGCGACGTGCCCCGGCTCGGCACTGCGGTGGCCCGCGATGCAGGCCGCCAGGGCCTCGGGGGCGACCGCGCGGGCGACCAGTGCCGCCGCTCCTGCACTGACCCCGTCCAGGATCACCGGCGTACGCAGCGACGCCCCGCCGAGCAGGAAGCCGACCAGTGCCGCGTGCTCGAGACCGCCGACCGCGGACAGCACCCCGATCGGGTCGGCCGGGTCCGGCTTGTGCAGGGCCAGGGCACGGCGGACGACGTCGACCTTGCGGGCGTGCATCTCGTCGTTGATGCCGGTGCCGCGGCCGGTGACCTCCGCCGGGTCCTGACCGGTGTAGACGCAGATCAGGGCGGCGGAGACGGTGGTGTTGGCGATGCCCATCTCCCCCGTGAGGAGAGCCTTGTTACCGGCGGCGACGAGGTCGCGGGCGGTCTCGATGCCCACCTCGATCGCGGCCAGGACCTCTTCGCGGGAAAGCGCGGGGCCGGTCGTGAAGTCGGCCGTGCCGGGCCGCACCTTGCGCGGCAACAGGCCCGGGGTGGCCGGGAGTTCGCCCGCGACACCGACATCGACGACGCAGACCTCGGCACCGACCTGGTTGGCGAACGCGTTGCAGACCGCTCCCCCGCCGAGGAAGTTCGCCACCATCTGCGAGGTGACCTCCTGCGGCCAGGCGGTGACGCCCTGGGCGTGGACACCGTGGTCGCCCGCGAAGATCGCGACGGCCGCGGGCTCGGGGATCGGCGGCGGGCACGTCCGGGAGAGGCCGCTGAGCTGCGCGGAGATGATCTCCAGCATGCCGAGCGCGCCCGCGGGCTTGGTCATCCGCTTCTGCCGCTCCCACGCCTCGCCGAGCGCCTTGGCATCCAGCGGGCGGATGTTGGAGATGGTGTCCTGAAGCAGGTCGTGCGGCTCCTCGCCGGGCAGGGCCCGGCGACCGTACGTCTCCTCGTGGACGACCCAGGACAGCGGACGGCGCTTCGACCAGCCGGCCTGGAGCAGTTCGGGCTCCTCGGGGAACTCGTCGACGTAACCCACACACAGGTACGCGACGACTTCGAGGTGCTCGGGCAGGCCCAGCGCACGGACCATCTCGCGCTCGTCGAAGAAGCTGACCCAGCCGACGCCCAGGCCTTCGGCGCGGGCCGCGAGCCAGAGGTTCTCGACGGCGAGCGCCGAGGAGTACGGGGCCATCTGCGGCTGGGTGTGGCGGCCGAGGGTGTGGCGGCCACCGCGCGTCGGGTCGGCGGTGACGACGATGTTGACCGGGGTGTCGAGGATGGCCTCGATCTTCAGTTCCTTGAACTGCTTGGCGCGGGCCTTGGGCAGCGACTGGGCGTAGGCGTCGCGCTGGCGGGAGGCCAGTTCGTGCATCGCACGGCGGGTCTCGGCCGAGCGGATGACCACGAAGTCCCAGGGCTGGGAGTGGCCGACGCTGGGCGCGGTGTGCGCGGCCTCCAGGACACGGAGCAGTACCTCGTGCGGGATGGGGTCGCTGCGGAAGCCGTTGCGGATGTCGCGACGCTCGCGCATCACGCGCAGGACCGCTTCGCGCTCGGCGTCGTCGTAGCCGGGGGCGGCGGGCCGCACCGGGGCCTCGTCGACGACAGGCCCGGGAACCGCTCCCCCGCCGACGGCGCCGCCAACCGGTACGGAGCCGTCGGCACCGAGGACCTCGGCACCGAAGCCCTCGGGCGCGGCACCTTCCGGGGCGATCCCTTCGGGCACGGCTTGCCCAGCCGGGGCACTGCCCGGCACGCCACCTTCCGGTACGACGCCTTCGGGGGCGGCACTTCCCGGCGCGGCACCCTCCGGCGCGACACCGCGCGGCACGGCACCCCCCGGCGTGCCCTCGGTCGCCGTAGTGCCTTCCCGTGCGACGCCGTCCGGCGCAGCACTTCCAGGAGCGCGGCCCTCCGGTACGGCATCCGGAGCGCCACCCACCAGCACAGCACCTTCCGGCACGGCACCTCCCACCATGTCGCCCGCCGGAATGCCGCCTTCCGGCACGGCACCTCCCGGTACGACACCCCCCGGCGCGACACCGGCAGCAGCGGGCTCCGGCCGGGCGGCCGCCTCGGGCTCCTCCTCGGTCTCGATGATCTCGGCCGAGTCGGCGTCCTCCGCCGACTGCTCCGTCGGGTCGGCCTGCTGAACAGCCGGTCCGCCGTCACGCGGTGCGGGTACCGTGACGGGCCCTTCCTCGACGGCCGGTCCGGCCGTAGCAGCGGGCACCTGCCCGGCTCCCCCCGAAGGGGTCTCGTCCGGAGCAACCTCGGCCGACACGGCCTGCACCGGCTCCTGCGGCACGTGGGGGACGGCCGGCTGGGCCGTACCGGGCGCAGACGCGGGCTCCGCGACCACCCCGGGCTCCGGCTGTGCGACGGCCGTCTCCTGCTCGGGGACCTGCGATTCGGCCGTCGTGGCCTGGGCGTGGGGCGCGGGCTGCCCGGCTGCCTGATGCACTGCCGCTGCCGGGGCGGGGGCGTCAGCCGGAGCCTGCGCGGTTCCGGCCGGGGCGGGCGGCTCCTGTGCCGGGGCAGGCACGACCGCCACGGGCTGCACCGACGCCGGAACCGGCTGCGAGCCGTCCGGAACCGGGCCGTCCACCTGTACAGCCTGTCCCTGCGGCGGCGTCACGGCCCCGGCGGGGCCCTGCGGGGTCACCTGCGGCGAAGCGGCAACCGCAGCCGCTTCCGCGGCGGCGGGGGTTACGGATCCCTGAACGGCGCCGGGCGCGCTCTCGGGGGCGGGGACGGTCACCACAGCACCTTCTTGTACGACTTCCTCTGTTCCGGCGCCGTCGGACAGGGCTTCCGCCGGAGCACCCTCCGGCTCGCCGGGCCCTTCCGGAGCGACACCGTCCGCAACAGCTTCGGCAACGGTTTCCCGAGCGTCTGCTTCCGAAGCGACGGCATCCGGAGCGACAGGCTCCGGAACGACCGTTTCTGCTGCACCGTTCTCTTCTTCTGCACCACCCTGAGGCTGCTGGAGCTCCTGGGTCGGCTGGGACTGCGTCGGCACCATCCCGGCCTCCGGGACCGGGACCGGGGTCGGCGCCGGGTCAACCGGGGCCGGCTCGCGCGTCTCCGCCCCGGTCTGCTCCGGGGCCTCTCCCGGAGCAGGAGGGGGGGACACGTGTCCCTCGGCCGGCGACTCACCTGCGGCCTGCGCCGGGACGTCCTCGGTCCGGACCTGTGCGTCGGCCTGGACCTGCACCTGTGGCTGTCCCTGCGCGGGCACCGATACCGGTGCCGCGGCTACCTGCGCCTGCGACACCTGCGTCTGTACGGACTGGGCCTGCTCAGCAGGATCCTGCACGGCCTGCACGGCCTGCACGCTCTGCCCTGACCTGGCCCGCCCGGGCGCTGCCACCGGCGCGGCCGCGTACATCGCCCCGGCCTGCGGGTGCGGGCTCCACGGCGTCGGTCCCTGGGAAGGGATCTCGCCCAACTGAGGGCCCGGCAGGATCGCGGAGTCGTCCCGCGGAATGTCGAGGTACTCGGGACCCGTCGTCGGCGGCCCCGGATTGCGCGTCGGTGTCTCCGCCGGCGCGGCGAAGCGGCCGGGAGCGGCACCCGACGCGGCTCCGGAAACGCCCGGAGCACCCGGAGCACCCGGCGCACTGGGCACACCAGCGGCCCCAGCAGCACCCTGCGCCGGTACGGAGCTCTGCGCTGCCGGTCCCCGGTCGGCCAGGGAGCGTACGACACCGCCGGAGGCGTCCGGCACGGGCGGGCCCATGTGCAGCGGGCGGCGGGACGGCGGCGGGGCCGGGGCGGCGGAGGCCGCGGGCAGCGGAGCGGACGGGGCCTGGGGAGGCATCCGTACGCCCGACAGGTCGACGGAACCGGAGTCCCGGCCACCGGCCTCGTGCGCACCGGTCTCGACCGTCTGCGCGGCGGGCCGGGCGAAGGGCGCGGCGGGTGGGGCCTCCTGCGGTGCGGAGTCCGCGGCACGGGCTCCGGGGTCCACGAACTGCGGGGCGGGCGCAGCCGGGGCGGCCGCGGGCGGGGCCTGCGCGGGCACCACCTGCGGGTCGCTCCACGCGCCCTGCGAGGCGGGCATCAGCAGGAGGTCGTCGTCCTCCATGCCGGGCTCCGCGGAGTGCCCCGACGGATCGGAGGGGTCGAGGTAGGTGTAGGCGCCTGGGGCGGGTACGCCCGGCTGCTCCACCATGCCCGCGCCCTCCGGCAGACCCTCGCCCGGGACCTGGCCGGTGTCAGTCATGCGTACCCCTCGCCCATCTGTAGCGCCAGCGCTTCCTCGGCCCGGCCGCCTTTCGCATGCGGGGCCCCGTCGCCCGGAACGACCGCTCGACACGTCCGCGCCCGTCTGTGGTGGAACGAGCGGGGGTGCCGCGCGGCACGAAAGGTTCCGCGGACACCAAGCATTGTCGCGGCCCTTCGGGGCCGGGGCAGGAAGAACTGCCACGACCCTCTGTGGGCTGCGCCACGTCGCGCACGTCCCGGGTCCGCCGTACCGCACCGGACCCCCAAAGGGGGTTCCTTTTCAGGACATTGGCGAACGATCCACCAACCGCCCATCTGCGGTACAACGATCGGCCAGCCTACCCCGCGCCACTGACAATGCTCGCCCTGGGGAGCGATCAGTAGAACATCCGCGCGAAGAAGGGGAGATGGTCCCGCTGGATCGGGTACGAGGGTCCCGAACCGCCCCGCCGATGGATCCGGATGGGTTATACGAGCGGGTCAGCCGCGCGCGTCCCGGGTCGCCCGCTCCGCCCTGCGGCGCCCGGTCACCAGGAAGACCACCGACCGGGTCCGTTCCGCCCAGTCCCCCGCGGTGTCCAGGTCGACCGTCTGGAAGAGCGCGCACTCCACGGCGTAACCGCCCTCGGCGAGCACCCGGCCGATGACCTCGGCCTCGTCGCGGGTGTGCGCGTGGGTGACGATCCGTTCGGGCCGCCGGTCCACGCACGCCTCGACGACGGACGCCCCGCCGCCCCCGACGCGTACGACGTCCGGTTCCGGCAGGTCCTCCAGGACGTGCGGCGCCCGGCCCTGCACCACCTGGAGCTGGACCCCGAACCGGCGTGCGGCGGCCGCACTCCGCACGCACGCGTCCGCGCTCTCGTCCACGGCGATCACCGCCGCGCCGAACCGGGCCGCCTCCACGGCGAACGCCCCCGGCCCCGTGCCGATGTCCCACACCAGGTCACCGGTGCGGGGCCCGAGCCTGGCCAGCTGGGCGGCGCGCAGACCGGGGGCGTCGCCCGTGATCAGGTCCTCGCCGTACTCGCCCGACGTCAGTGCCCAGCCGCGCAGCTCCCGCGGGTAGCCGGGTTCGCGGCCCGCCACCCAGCCGCTGACCTCGGCGGGCGGCTGGGTGCCGCCGATGGCGATGACCACGTTGGGGTCGCGCCAGGCGTGGTCGGCGGCCTTGTCGGAGGTGAGGACGGTGATCCGCTCGCGCTCCGTGCCGAGTTCCTCGCAGATGACGAAGGTGCGGTGCACGCCTTCGAGGAGCAGGGCGAGTTCGGCGGGGCCGGCGCCCGGCGAGGTGAGGACGGCGACCTTGGTGTGCGCCCGGACGACGTTGACCGCGCGGCGCAGCGTACGGCGCTGGGCGACGACCACCTGGGCGTCGTCCCAGGCCATCCCGGCCCTGGCGAAGGCGGTGGCCACGGCGGAGACGGCGGGTACGACCTCGACCTCCAGGCCGTACGCGGGTGCGCGCAGGGTCCGTACGACGCCGAAGAAGCCGGGGTCCCCGTCCGCCATCACGACGGCGGTGCCCCGGTGTCCGGCGATCCGGCGGGCGGCGAGTTCGACGCTGCCCAGGCGGATGCGCTCGGCGCCGGGCGGCACGGCGGCCAGCTCCAGGTGGTGGGCGGCGCCGGCCACCAGGGTCGCGGCGGAGAGGGCGGACCTGGCCGTCGCCGTGAGGGGCGAGCCGTCCCAGCCGATCACCGTGACACGGTCGGCCATCGTGGCGGGTCTCCTGAAGCTGGAACGGGCTGACGGGGCGGTGAAGCAGGCTGAGCGTACCCGGACCGGACCACTGCCGGTCGTGGCCCCGGACGCGGTTCCGGGCGGTGGAGCCCGGCTCAGTTCCAGTCGGTGTACGAGGAGGCGTAACCGCCCGCGTCCGCCAGCCGGTCGCCGACGCCTTCCAGGTCCTCGGGGAGCAGGCTCCACACGATGAGGTCGGTGCGGATCTCGGTCCAGCCCCCGTCGGTGCCGTTCTCGGTACGGGTGCGCGCTATCCAGGCGTTGCGCAGCACCCCTTCGCTGATGCAGCCGATCTTCTGCGCGACCTGCTGGGCGGCGGTGTTGTCGGCCGGGGTGCGCAGCTCGATGCGTTCGAACCGCTGGTCGCGGAAGAGCCACTGGGCGACTGCGAGCACGGCTTCGGTGGCGTACCCCTCGCCACGGGCCCACGGGGCGGTCACATAGCCAATCTCCGCGGCCCGGATGCGCCAGTCGGTACGGGAGAGATGGACGAGGCCGACGAGGCGCTGGGTGAGGAACTCGGTGACTGCAAAGACGATTCCTCGCCCCTGGGTGCGCTCGGTGGGGGCGATGCGGCGCACCCACCGTTCGGCGTCCAGCCCGGTGTAGGGGTGCGGGGCGTCCGTCCAGGCGGTGACGGCCTCGTCGTTCATCATCTCGATGTGCGCGGGGACGTCCGCCTCCTCGTAGGGGCGCAGCACCAGCCGGTCCGTGCTGATGGAGACGTCCGGGAAGGTGGTAGTCATGCGCAGCTCCATACCGAAATACCGAAGGCCGTCGCCCTGGTCCGTGGTTCGGGCGTGAACGCACAGCATGCAGCATGCTGCGCCCGCCACGCATGACCGGGTCCGCGGTGCGTGCGGCGCGGGGCGGGGCGGCCGAAGCCCCGTACTCCGTGCGGGAGTACAGGGCTTCGATGCCAAGTATGGTACGAAATCACCTACTTGGCGGGCGTGGTGCGGGCCGGGCGGTTACTTGACCGCGCCGAAGGACGGGACGACCGCGCCGTTGTACTTGCCCTCGATGAACTTCTTCACCTCGTCCGAGTTGAGCAGCTTGGCGAGCTTCTCGACGCGGGGGTCCTTCTCGTTGCCCTTCTTGACGGCGAGGAAGTTGGCGTACGGGTTGCCGTCCGCCTTCTCGATCGCCAGCGAGTCCTTGGCCGGGTTCAGCTTGGCCTGGATGGCGAAGTTGCCGTTGATGACGGCGGCGTCGACGCTGTCCAGGGCGCGCGGCACGGACGGCGCCTCCAGCTCCTTGAACTCCAGGCCCTTCTTGTCCTTGATGTCGGAGAGCTTGGCGTCGGTGCCCACGCCGTCCTTGAGGACGATCACGCCGTTGTCGGCGAGCAGGTGCAGCGCGCGGCCCTCGTTGGTGGTGTCGTTGGGGACGGCGACCGTCTGGCCGGGCTTGAGGTCCTTGAGGCTCTTGATGTTCTTGGAGTAGAGGGCGAGCGGCTCCAGCTCGACGTTGACGACCGGGACGATGTCGGTCTTCTGCTTCTTGTTGAAGTCGTCGAGGTAGGGCTTGTGCTGGAAGAAGTTGGCGTCGACCTCGCCGGACTGGGTGGCGGTGTTCGGCAGGACGTAGTCCGAGAACTCCTTCACCGTCAGCTTGAGTCCGGCCTTGGCCGCAAGCTCCTTCTCGACGTACTTGAGGATGTCGCCGTGCGGGGTCGGGGACGCCGCGACGACGAGCGCCTTGGACTCGTCGACCTTGCCGCCCTCGGTCTTCTTGGCCGGGTCGGAGGCGGTGCCGCAGGCGGTGGCGCCCAGTGCGAGCGCGGTGACGGTGGCGGCGGCGAGGGAGATCTTGATGTTCTTACGCACGAAAAGTGCCTCTTTCTTGATCTTGCGGGTGGTACGCCCGGACAAGGAGTGCGGGCTCAGGGGGGAGGAGAAGTCTGGGGGGAGCCGGGGCTCAGGAGGTGCGGCCCCGGCGGGCCAGGAGGCGCAGGACGCCGTCACCGACGAGCTGGACGACGGTCACCAGGACCACCAGGATCAGCACGGTCGCGAGCATGAACCCGGTCTCGAAGCGCTGATAGCCGTAGGTGACCGCGACGCTGCCGAGTCCGCCGCCGCCCACCGCGCCGGCCATCGCGGAGTAGCCGATGAGCACGATGAACGTGGTGGTGACGGAGGAGATCAGCGAGGGCAGGGCCTGCGGCAGCAGCACCTTGAAGACGATCGTCGGCACGCCACCGCCCATCGCCTGGGCGGCCTCGACCAGACCGTGGTCGACCTCGCGGACCGCGGTCTCCACCAGCCGTGCGAAGAACGGAATGGCGCCGACGGCCAGCGGCACGACCATGGCACTGGGGCCGATGAAGGTGCCGACGAGGAGCGTCGTGAAGGGGATCAGGGCGATCAGCAGCACGATGAACGGCAGCGAACGGCCGATGTTCACGACGACGCCGACGATCTTGTTGACGACCGCGTTCTGCAGCAGGCCGCCCTTGTCGGTGAGGACGAGGAGCACGCCGAGCGGCAGGCCGACGGCCACCGAGACGAGGGTGGACCAGAGCACCATGTAAAGGGTGTCGATGATGCCCTGCGACAGCAGCGGCTGCATCTCTGACCAGGTCACTTGCCACTCTCCTTGACCAGCTGGGACCCCTTGGCCGCGGCGGCGGGGGCCTGTACGGGCACCCCGGCCGGGTGCTGCGCGTCCGTCTCCTGCGCGTCCGTCGCCTCCACGTCGTCGACGACGTCGACCTGCCGGCCCTGCTCGCGCAGGAAGCCCACGGGCACGACGTTCTCCTCGTAGTGGCCGGGCAGCTCGATGCGCATCCGGCCGATCTGCTTGCCGGCGACGGTGTCCATCGCGGCGCCCAGGATCGAGATGTCGATGTTGTACGTGCGCGAGAGCTGCGAGATGACGGGCCTGGTGGCGGCCTCGCCGTGGAAGGTCACGTCGATCACGGTGCGGCCGGGGCCTGTCGCCTGTCCGGTCACCGGGAACAGCTCCTGGGCCAGTTCGGAGCCGGGGGTGGCGAGCAGTTTGCTCACCGTTCCCGACTCGACGATCCGTCCGCGCCGCATCAGGGCGGCCGAGTCGCAGACGGTCTTGACGACGTCCATCTCGTGCGTGATGAGCAGGACGGTCAGGCCGAGCTGCTGGTTGAGGTCGCGCAGCAACTGGAGGATGGAGCGGGTGGTCTCCGGGTCGAGCGCGCTGGTCGCCTCGTCGGAGAGCAGCACCTTGGGGTCCCCGGCCAGGGCGCGGGCGATGCCGACGCGCTGCTTCTGGCCGCCGGAGAGCTGTCCGGGGTACGCCTTCGCCTTGTCGGCGAGGCCCACCAGGTCGAGCAGTTCCCGGGCCTTGCGGGTGCGCTCCTGACCGGAGACGCCGAGGATTTCCAGCGGCAGCTCGATGTTGCCCTGCACGGTGCGCGAGGACAGCAGGTTGAAGTGCTGGAAGACCATGCCGATCCGGCTGCGGGCGGCGCGCAGCTCCTTGCCGGCCCGGGTGGAGCGGCCGGCGAGTGCGGTGAGGTCGACGCCGTCGACGGTCACGGTGCCGGTGGTGGGGCGCTCCAGCAGGTTGACGCAGCGGATGAGCGAGGACTTGCCGGCGCCGCTCTGGCCGATGACGCCGTACACCTCGCCCTCACGGACGTGCAGGTCGACGCCGTCGAGGGCGGTGACCTCACGGCCGCGTGACTGGTAGACCTTGGTCAGGCCAGTAGTGGTGATCACAGGGGTTTCCATCACTGTCGTCGAGTGCGCGGCGGCGTGGTGGTGTCCGCCGGCACGGGGCAGGTCGTCCGGGGTGGGGCGCGGCACAGCTCGGCGCGTGAAGCCGGGGGGGCTCTACGGAACCGGGGCGCGCGGGGCGGGCGCGGAAGGTACGGGAACGGCGTGGAGGCTTCCTTCGTACGTACGCGGCCGGACCGGTCCTCGCTTCGGGGCGCGAGGCTCAGGCGGGGGCCCTCAGAAGTCGCACATTCGACACATACAACGAGCACCGGGCGTCATCATCGCCTCGGTCGCAAGGGTGCGGCTGCTCGTCGTGGTCATGGGAACGAGTAAACCAGACGCCCGTACGAGCCGATCCATCCTGTCCGAATAGCGGACATCAGCGGTCCGTACAGCGGACGCGTGGGCGGCCGGAGCCCGGTGTCCGCCGGGCCCCCGGCCTGGGCAGTGTGGCCAACACCACGCCTGCCCTCCCCGACCGCCGGGCGGGCGGGGAGGGTGCGCTGGGCAGGCCGGGGGCCCGGGCCCGGCCTGCGGAACTGCCCGATACGCTCGTTCTCATGCTTGATGCCCTCACGGTCGCCCTCTCCGTGGCCGCGCTCGCCCTCGCCGCCTGGTGCGGTTACGCCGCCTTCCGCGACCAGCCCACCAAGGACTGGCACTTCATCGGCATGGCCTTGGTGACGGTCCTCGCGCTCGCCCAGCTGGTCGTCGGCATCGTGCAGCTGGCCCGCGGCGAGAAGCCCGCCGAAGGCAACGTGATCTTCGTGTCGTACCTGATCGGCTCGTTCGCGGCGGTCCCCGCAGCCGGCTTCATGTCGCTCGCGGAGCGGACCAAGTGGGGTTCGATCACGGTGGCGGCGGGTGCGGTGGTCCTCGCCGTGCTCGAAGTGCGGCTCTACGACATCTGGAGCGGCTGACATGACCGGGACCGCTGCCCCCGAGGGCAGGAAGCGGCTGGTCAAGGGGCCGGGGCTGCTGCTGGTGTGGCTGTACGGGGTGATGTCGGTCGGCGCGGTGTCGCGGTCGGCGTACCAGATCGCGACGGAGTTCGACCGGGCGCCGCTGGCGTACTCGCTGTCGGCGGTGGCGGCGGTGGTCTACGCGTTCATCACGTACACGCTGGTACGGGGCGGTGAGACGGCGCGGCGGGTGGCGCTGGTGTGCTGTGCGGTGGAGCTGGTGGGGGTGCTGGTGGTGGGCACCTGGACGCTGGTCGCGCCGGGAGCGTTCCCGGACGCGACGGTGTGGTCGAAGTACGGTGCGGGCTACTTGCTGATTCCGGTCATCCTGCCGGTGACGGGGCTGTTGTGGCTCCGCGCACGCCGGTAGCCCGCCGTACGGGTGCGCCCGTCAGGGGCGCGGGGCTGTGTCACTGTGCGGCTCCGCCGCGCGGGCGCGGCCTGCTGCGGGTGCGCCCGTCAGGGGTGCCGGGCTGTGTCACTGTGCGGCTCCGCAGCGCGGGCGCGGCCTGCCACTCCGTGCCCCGTTAGGGGCGCGGGGAACTGCGCGGCCAGCCACACTCCACCCGCTCACCCCCACCCACCCCTGGCCGGGCTGCCACCCCGGGGTCCGGGGCGGAGCCACCCGCGCGGCGGAGCCGCAAAGTGTCGCAGTCGGGAAGGGGCGGGGTGGGGTGAAGCCCCGCGCAGCGGACCACTCCGGAACGGAGCGGAACCCTCACTGGCGGACCCGGGGTGGGGCGGGGCCCAGGTGCACGGCTCCGCCGGGGGCCGCCCCCTTGCCCGCCCGTCCCGCCCCCGGGGGGCGGCCCCGCCGCCCAAGGGGGCTGGGGGGTAGGGGTCGAGCGGCCCGGCGGGCGTGGGGGTGTTGACGACCAGGGTCAGGCGGTGGGGGCGTAGGAGGGGGTGGAGGGTTTCTCCAGGGTGAGGAGGGTCAGGCGCGGCGTCTCCACCGCGGAGGCCGTCTGCGCGTACCCCCGGCTGCGGTAGAGGCGCAGGTTCGCCTCACTGCGGTGACCCGTGATCAGCCGGAACCGCGTGGCGTCCGTCGCCCCCGCCACCCGCGCCTCGATCGCCGTGAGCAGCCGCCCGCCGAGCCCGTGCCTGCGCATCCTGGGATGCACGATCAGTTTGGCGATGCGGGCCGTGCCGTCCGGGTCCGTCGTCGCCCTGACCGACGCGACGACCTCGTTCCCGAGCCGGGCCACCAGACAGTGCCCCTGGCCCAGTTCGGCCTGCAGGTCCGCCAGGGTCTGGGTCAGCGGCTCGATGCCGTAGTCGTCGTAGAGCTCCGCTTCGCTCTGGTAGCAGAGGTACTGGAGTTTGAGGATCTGCTCGGCGTCCCGTTCGTCCGCCGCAGAGATGATCACGCTCGTGCCCATGTGTGCTGCCTCCTGCTCGCCCGCTCCACCGGCCGGTCTACGGCTCCATTCCCCTGCGTTCGGGGGGCGCAACCTCCGCCGCGAGCATTCTGCGCAGGCATCCCAGGCAACGGGAACGCATGGGCCCCAAACTCCCTTGTGACATTCCCAACTCCCCTGCGATTTCCCGGTAGGTGGGGTCGGTGGGAGACAGGAGGAGGGAGAGGAGGGGGCGGCAGCGGGCGGGGAGGCGGCGGACCGCCGCCCGCAGCATCCGGCGGCGCTCGGCGGCCAGTACGGCCGGTTCGGGCCCGGCGTCGTACGCCTCCGGAGGTTCGGCGGCGTAGGGCTGTTCGTGCAGGGTGCGGCGCCTGGCGAGCCGGGCCTCGGCCCGTACCGCGCTGCGCAGCCACCCGGCGGGCGATGCGGGGACGCCGCCGTCGTGTTCCAGCAGCCGTACCCAGACGGCCTGTTCGAGGTCGGCCGCCTCCACTCCCGCGCCCGGCGCCTCGGCGGCGGCTTCGGCGGCGAGCAGCGGGGTGAGGGCATGCACCTCGTGCAGCAGTAGATCCATGCCCGGCGGGACGCGGCCGGAGCCGGCTGCGGTTGCCGCTCCGGCCGCGTCTCACCCGTACGAGGCACCTGCGCCCGCGCACGGATCGGCGGTCCCGCCCGCGGGCGGGGCCGCCGCGTCGCTACGCGCGGAAGTCGGCCGCGGCCAGCAGTGCGGTGTCCGGGTGGTCGGAGAAGATGCCGTCGATGCCGGTCGCGAAGTACGCCTTCAGGGCGCCGAAGACGTCTCCGTAGGCTGCCGGGTCGGTGCCGCGGCGGAAGTCGGCGGGCAGGAAGTTGTTCTCGTTGCGCGCCGTGTACGGGTGCAGGATCAGGCCCTTGGCGTGTGCGTCCCGCACCAGGGTGGTGGGCTTGCCCAGCTTGCCCGCGGCGTCCTTCGGGATGATCAGGTCGAGGGACGGGCCCAGGCCCTGCGCGAAGCCTGCGATCCACTTCAGGCCCGCGGGCTTGATCAGGTCGCCGACGGTGCGCGGGTCGCCGGAGGTGACGAAGTCGTAGGGGCGGGACGTCAAGGAGCTGTCCAGCAGAACGACGCGCGGCGCGTCCACCAGCTTCGCCAGACGCTGGATGCTGGTCGGCTCGAAGGACTGGAGGAAGGTCGGGGAGTGCTTCTTGTGCCGCCCGTACTTGCGCAGGAGGCGGGCGAGCGGCTCCTCCGTGCCGAGGCCCAGGCCCCGGAAGTAGGTGGGGTGCTTGGTCTCGATGTGCAGCCACACCGGGCGGCCGCGCCGGCGGCCCTCCTTCTCCGCCCAGCTCAGCACCTCCTCCAGGGTGGGTATCTGCCAGCGGCCGTCGTAGAGGGTGTTGCGCGGGCGAAGCGCGGGGATGCGCTCCTTGGCGCGCAGCGTCCTGAGCTCGGCGAGGGTGAAGTCCTCGGTGAACCAGCCGGTCATCTCGACGCCGTCGACTCTCTTGGTCGCCTTGCGGGAGGCGAACTCGGGGTGCGCGGCGACGTCGGTGGTGCCGGTGATGTCGTTCTCGTGCCGGCAGACGAGGTGCCCGTCCTTGGTGGGGACGACGTCCTGCTCGACGACGTGGGCGCCCATGTCGAGGGCGAGCTGGTAGGCGCCCAGGGTGTGCTCGGGCCGGTAGCCGCTGGCGCCGCGGTGTCCCACGACGGTCGGCACGGGCAGCCCGCGGTAGCCGGAACCACCGCGTCCGGAACCATCGTGGCCGACGGCCGCCGCCGTACCGGAGAGGCCGAGGGCCGCTCCGCCCGCCCCGATGACCGCCGCACCCAGCAGCGCCCGGCGGCCCGGGCCGGACTGCGCACCTTGTGTCATGAAAACTCCTTGGCTCTGAGAGGTCTACGACGTAAAGACTGGGGGACTCGGACAAGACACAGCGGAAACGCACGTCAACACTGCGTATCCAGTTGGTGAACCCGATGTGCGATCAGAGGCGACCCGCGAGTATCGTCCTCACCTGCACCGACCCTGTAAACCTCGCCGGACCACACAAGAATCACGACTTCGGAGGAACCGTTGTCCCGTCTCGCGCTCATCAAGGCAGTGCTCGGACCGATCCTGCGCCTGATGTTCCGCCCCCGGGTGGAAGGCGCCGAGAACATCCCGGGGACGGGCCCGGTCATCCTGGCCGGTAACCACCTGACGTTCATCGACTCCATGATCATGCCGATCTGCCTGGACCGCCCGGTGCACTACATCGGCAAGGACGAGTACGTCACCGGCAAGGGGATCAAGGGCCGGCTGATGGCCTGGTTCTTCACCAGCTGCGGCATGATCCCGGTCGACCGGGACGGCGGGCGCGGCGGCGTCGCGGCGCTGATGACGGGCCGTCGCGTGCTGGAGGAGGGCAAGATGTTCTCCATCTACCCCGAGGGCACCCGCTCCCCCGACGGCCGCCTCTACCGGGGCCGCACCGGCATCGCGCGTCTGACGCTGATGACGGGTGCGCCCGTGGTGCCGTTCGCGATGATCGGCACGGACAAGATCCAGCCGGGCGGTGCGGGCCTGCCGCGCCCCGGCAAGGTGACGGTGCGGTTCGGTGAGCCGATGGAGTTCTCCCGGTACGAGGGCATGGACCGCGACCGCTATGTGCTGCGGGCGGTGACCGACTCGGTGATGTCCGAGGTCATGCAGCTGTCGGGCCAGGAGTACGTGGACATGTACGCCACGAAGGCGAAGGCGGCCTGACCGCACGCGCCCACGCGAGGGGCCCCTGCCGGAGTGATCCGGCAGGGGCCCCACGCGTGGGCGCGGCCGTAAGGTCGCCCCGGGCGTCCCCGCGGGCGGGTC
>NZ_JBHXRV010000092.1:0-16601 GCF_042716745.1 Streptomyces sp. NPDC058663 | reverse complement strand
GGGGTGAGGGGGTAGGCGTTCTGGGTCCAGGTGATCCGGTTGACGAATGCGGCGTGGGTGTTCACGGCGCCCTTCGGGGCGCCGGTGGAGCCTGACGTGTAGAGGACATACGCCGCGTTGGCGGGAGTGAGAGGGACGCGCGGGTCGGTGCGCGGGAAGGCCTCGACGGCTGCCCGGTCCGCGTCCAGGTTCACGATCCGCACCCCGGCGCTCAGGCCGATGCCCGTCGTGGCGTCCAGGGCCGCGTCGTGGGTGAGGACCACAGGCACCCGGGATCCGGTGGCCATCGCCCGCAGCCGGCCGGCCGGGTAGTCTGGGTCCAGCGGCAGGTACGCGGCGCCGGCCTTCAGCACCCCGACCAGGGCCACGACGAGATCGGTCGAGCGGTGCAGGCAGACCCCCACCACGTCCTCGACGCCGACACCCGCCGCACGCAGGAAGTTCGCCAGCCGGTTCGCCTCCGCGTCCAGTTCCGCATAGGTCAGACCCGTGCCGTCCTCACCGGCCACCGCCATCGCGTCCGGAGTCGCGGCGGCCTGCCGGGCGATCTCCTCGTGCATCAGCCCCGTCACCGCCTCCGGGTCCGGGCAGGAGAACGAAGCGATCAGCTCCCGCTCGGCCCCGCCCGACAACGCATGTGAAGCCACCGGCATCTCCGGAGCGGCCACGGCCGCCTCCAGCACCCGCAGCCAGGCACCCGCCAGCCGCTCCATGCCGTCCGCGTCGAAGAGGTCCGCCGCGTACTCCAGCCGTCCCTCCAGCGACCCGTCGGCCCGCTCCCGCAGATGCAGCGCCGCCTCGAACTGCGCTTTCCCACCGCCGGCCTGGAACTCCGTCACCACCGCTCCAGGCAACTCCCCGCCCATGCGCGGAGTGTTGTCCAGCGCGAGCATCACCCGCACCAGATCACTGCCCGCGACCTGCGCGACCCTCTCGAACGGCACGTCCTGGTGCGCCAGTGCACCCAGCGTCACCTCCCGCGCCCGCCCCAGCAGCTCGGTGAACGAACATCCCCCGGACGTATCCACCCGCAAGGCCAGCGTGTTCACGAAGAACCCCACCACCCCCTCCAGCTCCGCCCGCGAACGCCCCGCCACCGGCGTCGCCACCACCACGTCCGGCTGCCCGGCCCACCGGCCGACCACCGACGCGAACGACGCGAGAAGCCCCTGGAACACCGTCGCCCTGCCCGCCTCCGCGACCGCCTTCAGCCGGCCCGCAAGCACCGCGGGAACCACCACAGCAACCTGCCCCGCCGCGTACGACGAAGCCCCGCCCGTCCGGGGCCGCTCCGCCGGCAGTTCCAGCCCCGAGGCCCCCGCCAGCGCCTCCTTCCAGAACCCCAGCCCCTCCTCCAGCACCTCACCCGACAGCTCTTCTCGCTGCCACACCGCGAAATCCCCGTACTGCACCTCGAGCTCCGGCCACACCTCCGCGACGTCCCCGCCCGACGCCGCCACCCCGTACAGCACACCCAGCTCCCGCAGGAGCACCCCCATCGACCACCCGTCCACGATCATGTGATGCGCCACCAGGCCCACCGCCCACTCACCCTCACCCAGCCGGCCCACCACCACCCGCACCAGCGGACCCGCCGCGAGATCGAACGGCTCCTCCACCACCGCCCCGAACCACTCGTCCAACGACCCCGCCACCTCCACCACGGGCACCCCCACCACCACGGCCGACGGCTCCGCCACCACCTGCTGCAACGCGCCCCCCACCCACGCGAACCGCGTCCGCAGCGACTCGTGCCGGGCCACCACACCCGCCACCGCCGCCTGCAGCACCCCCACGTCCAGCACACCCGAGACCCGCAGGCCGCCCGCCACGTGGTACGCCGACCCCGCCCCCAGGCAATCCAGCAACCACAGCCGCTCCTGCCCGAACGACGCGGGGAACAGAAAGACCTCTTCGTCGAATTCGGCGTCAGTCATGGCGGGTTCGCCCTCCGGTTGCATGGGGTTGCGGGGCGTCGGATCGAGCCCGTTACCGAGGCTCGCAGCGGGGCCCGTCCGCCGACAGTCGGGAGGTACCCCTACGCCGGCCGGTGTCCTTCGCCGCAGGTGGTGTAGGGGATTCCCCCGACTGTCCCGGTGCCCCGTCCCCCACCGACGCTTGTGCCGGAGCCGGAGAGAAGACCCGGCCCGTCGACACGAGGAGGACTGGGATGACCACCGCCACCGCGGTTGCCACCTGCCCGGAGTGCGAAGGCACCGTCACCGTTCCCGACGCTGTTCGCCAGAGCGAGATCGTCGAATGCGGCGGCTGTCTGAGCGAGCTCGAAGTGATCACGGCCGAGCCCCTGCTGCTCGCGCTGGCCCCCGAGGTCGAGGAGGACTGGGGCGAGTAGGACCCGTACGGCGGCGCCCCGGACATCCGTCCGGGGTCAGGCGTGCTCCCACCGTTCGACCGAATCCATCCGTCATTCAGACCTGGAGGCCCTTGTGATCCGTGCCGGCGTCTACGGCGCGTCCGGTTACATCGGCGGGGAGCTGCTCCGGCTGCTGCTCGGCCACCCCGAAGTGGACATCGTCAGCGCGGTGTCGAGCAGGCTCGCGGGCCGACGGGTGGACACCGCCCACCCCAACCTGCGCGGCAGCACCGACCTGCTCTTCTGCGCACCCGAGGACACCGCCGAACTCGACGTGCTCTTCACGGCCGTCTCGCCCTCCGTGGCGATGGAGCTCGTACCGGAACTCACCGAAAAGGCTCAGGTCGTCATCGACCTCAGCGGCGGCTACCGGCTCCGCGACCCCGAGGTGTACGCCCGCTACTACGGCGAGCACACCCGGCCCGACCTGCTCGACACCTTCGTCACGGGCTGGCCCGAGCGCTACCGCAAGGAACTGCAGAGCGCCGACCGCATCTCCATGCCCGGCTGCATGGCCAACGCCGCCACCCTGGCCCTGTACCCGCTGGCCGCCGAGGGGCTCATCCAGCAGGACGTGACCATCGACGGCCGGGTCGGCTCGTCCGGCTCCGGCATCACCGCCGATGCCATGAACCTGCACGCCGAACGCAGCGGTGCCATGCGGGTGTTCAAGCCGCAGCGGCACCGCCACGAGGCCGAGGTCGCCCAGGGGACCGGGCTGACCGCGCGAATGAGCGCCACCGGGGTGGAGGCGGTGCGCGGCGTCCAGGTGCTGATCCGCGTGGAGGCCGCCGCCGGGGTCTCGCTCGGCGAGCGGGAGCTGCGCAAGCTCTACCGCGGCTACTACGGCGACGAGCCCTTCGTCCGGATCGTCGCGCAGAAGCGCGGCCTGTACCGGCTGCCCGAACCGAAGATCCTCAACGGCTCCAACTTCTGCGACATCGGTTTCGCCACCGACCCCGAGGACGGCACCGCGGTGCTCATCGCGGCGCTGGACAACCTCGTCAAGGGCGGCGCCGGCAACGCCGTGCAGAGCATGAACATCCGCTTCGGCCGTCCGGAGACCCTCGGTCTCGGGTTCACCGGCCTGCACCCGGTCTAAGAGCGGCCTGTGGAGCATCGAGAGAAGGGAACAGCTGTGTCAGCAGGGTCCGACGGACTGACCGTCGTGAAGTGTGGCGGCGCCGCCGGCGTGGATCCGGCCCGGGTCTGCGCCGATGTCGCCGCGCTGGTCAAGGCGGGCGGGCGGGTCGTGCTGGTGCACGGCGGCTCGGCCGAACTGGAACAACTCGCCGGGCGGCTCGGTGTGCCGCAGCGCAGCATCACCTCGCGCAGCGGTGTCACCTCGCGCTACACCGACGACGCGACGCTCGAAGTCCTGACCCTGACGCTGGCGGGCC
This sequence comes from Streptomyces sp. NPDC058663, assembly GCF_042716745.1. Taxonomy (NCBI): domain Bacteria; kingdom Bacillati; phylum Actinomycetota; class Actinomycetes; order Kitasatosporales; family Streptomycetaceae; genus Streptomyces; species Streptomyces sp. NPDC058663. Next base: position 12,827 of record NZ_JBHXRV010000092.1, on the reverse strand, counting down.
AGGTCAAGCCGGCCCTGCTGGTCGAGCTGGCCGGGCACGGCATCGCGGCGGTCGGGCTGACCGGCATCGACGCCGGCCTGCTGCGGGCCCGCCGCAAGAACGCCATCCGGGCCCGGGTGGACGGACGTACCGTGCTGGTGCGCGACGACCACAGCGGCCGGATCGACGAGGTCGATCCCGCCGCCCTCAAGGTGCTCCTCGACGCCGGGATCACCCCGGTGGTCTCACCGCCCGCCCTCGCCGAGGACGGCCGTCCGGTCAATGTCAACGCCGACCGGGCGGCCACCGCCCTCGCGGTCGCCCTGGGCGCCGACCGGCTGGTCTTCCTGACAGCGGCCCCCGGCGTGCTCGCCGACCCGCACGACGAGACCAGCCGACTCGACCGGTACGAACTGCCCGCCGAGGGGACCCCGCCCGGGGTCGGCGGCGGCATGGTCGTCAAGCTCATCGCCGCCCGTGAGGCGCTGGCCGGCGGGGTCCGCGACGTGCTGATCGCGGACGGCCGTGCCGAGAACCCGGTACGGCGGGCCCTCACCGGCCTGTCCACGACCGTCGTCCTCGCGGCAGAGAGCGAAGCCGGATCCGGAACAGGGGGAGCGGACCATGAGTGACCTCAAGCGGGTGCCCCGGCGGGCAGCCCGGGTCCCCGGGTCCGCTCCCGGCACCGGTGGGGCCCGCCAGGCGCTGCAGCGGCTGCAGGAAAGCCGCAGGACCGAGCAGCGCATCGAGCGGGCCGACCGCGACCGCAGCCTGCCATTGGCCGCCGCCCAGCAGCGGCTCTGGTTCCTCGACCAGTGGAGCCCCGGCTCGGCCGCGTACAACGCACCGCTCGCCCTGCGGCTGACCGGGCCGCTCGACCCCGAGGTGCTGGGCCGCGCGCTCAGCGGGGTCGTCGAGCGGCACGAGATCCTGCGCACCCGGTACGGGAGCGCGGACGGCCTTCCCCACCAGATCGTCCAGGAACCGCAGCCGGTCGCCGTCGTCGCCACCGACCTGCGGGAACTCCCCGACGATGAACGCGAGAAGCACGTCACCGAGCTGATAGCGGAGAGCGCGGGCCGCCCCTTCGACCTGGCCACGGGACCGGTGCTGCGGGCCGAGCTGTTCCGGCTCGCCGACGAGGAGCACGTCCTCCTCCTCAACATCCACCACATCGCCACCGACGGCTGGTCCACCGCGATCGTCACCCGCGAAGTGATGGTCCGGTACGCAGCCGAGGCCGGCGGGCTGCCCGACCCGCTTCCTGCGCTGCCCGTCCAGTTCGCCGACTACGCGGTGTGGCAGCGCGGCAGGCTCGCGGACGCCGCCTTCGGCGACCGCCTCGACTACTGGACCGGGCGCCTGGCCGACCTGCCCGTGCTCGACTTCCCGACCGACCGGCCGCGGCCCAGGCAGCCCACCGGCGCCGGTTCGGTACGCGAGAGCCGACTGCCCGCGCACCTCCAGAAGGCGCTGGTGGAGCTGGCCCGTTCCGAGCGCGTCACCGTGCTCACCGTGACCCTCGCCGCCTTCCAGACGCTGCTCGCCCGGTACACCGGGCAGGACGACATCGTCGTCGGCTCCGTGGTCAACGGCCGCACCCAGCCGGAGATCGAGCCGCTCGTCGGCTTCTTCGCCAACACACTGGTCCTGCGCACCGACACCTCGGGCAACCCCACCTTCCGCGAGCTGCTCGCCCGTACGAACGAGACGGTCGTCGGCGGCCTGATGCACCAGGACGTGCCCTTCGGGAAGCTGGTGGACGCGCTCCAGCCCGAGCGCGAGGCCGGCCGCAATCCGCTCTTCCAGATCTCCTTCACCCTCCAGAACGCGAGCGCCGACGGGGACGACCTGGGCGGCCTGCGCATCGAGCAGGTCCCGCTGATCGTCGGCACCGCCCGCTTCGACCTGGCCTTCCAGCTCACCGAGGTACCCGGTGAGGGCTACCACGTGTGGATCGAGTACTCCACCGAGCTCTTCGACAGCGACCGCATCGACCGCCTGATCAGCCACTACGGCCGCCTCCTCGAAGCGGTCGTCGCCGACCCGGGCGTCCGCCTCGGCCACATCCCGCTGCTGGACCCGGCCGAGCGCGAGCGGCTGGTCATCGGCGAGAACCGCACCGACACCGCCTACGAGAGCTCCGGACTCGCCCTGCACCAGCTCTTCGAGCGCAGCGCCGACCGCTTCCCCGAGCAGCCGGCCGTCCGCTTCCGCGGCGGCGGCATCGGCTACCGGGAACTCGACCGCCGCGCCAACCAGCTGGCCCACCACCTGCGCGCCCTGGGCGTCGGCCCGGAGTCCCGGGTCGGGATCCTGCTGGAGCGCGGCCCGGACCTCGCGGTCACCCAGCTCGCCGTCCTCAAGGCGGGCGGCGCGTACGTGCCGCTCGATCCGGTCCACCCCACCAACAGGCTCGCGTACATGCTGGAGCGGGCGGGCGCCGCGATCGTCGTCACCGAGGGCGCGCTGGGCGACGTTCTGCCCGAAACGGTGACCCGGCTCGACTGGCGCGACCCGCAGTTCCTGGACGCCGTCGCGGCCCGGCCGCAGACCCGGCCCGAGGTGGCCGTGCACCCGCGTTCCCTCGCGTACGTGATCTTCACCTCGGGGTCGACGGGCAAGCCGAAGGGCGTCCTCGTCGAGCACCGCAGCGCCGTCAACTTCACCGCCGCTGCGGTGGAGATGTTCGGCCTCGGCCCCGACGACCGGATGCTCCAGTTCGCCAACCCGGCCTTCGACGTCAGTGTCTTCGAGATCTTCAGCGCCTTCGCGTCCGGAGCCACCCTGGTGAGCGCCCCGCGCGGCACCCTGCTCGACCCGGCCGCCCTCACCGCCCTGATGCGTGAGGAGGGCGTCACCACGGCCGACATCCCGCCCTCGGTCCTCGGCGTCCTGGACCCCGCCGGACTCCCGGACTTCCGCAAGATGTTCGTGGGCCTGGAGTCCTTCCCCGGCGACCTCGTCGACCGCTGGCGCGACGGCGGCCGACGCGCCTTCCACAACGGCTACGGGCCCACCGAGACCACCGTCGCCTCCGTGGACCACCTGTGCGGCCCGCAGAACGGCACGGCGAGCCCGCCGATCGGCCGGCCGCTCCCCAACCAGTACGCCTACGTCCTCGACCCCTCCGGCGAGCCGGTCCCGCTCGGCGTGGCAGGCGAACTGTGGATCGGCGGACTCGGCCTCAGCCGTGGTTACGCGGGCTCGCCCGGCGCCACCGCCGACCGCTTCCTGCCCGACCCGTTCGCCGGCGGCGGCCGCCGCATGTACCGCACCGGCGACCTGGCGCTGCGCCGCTCGGACGGCAACCTGGAGTTCTTCGGCCGCGCCGACACCCAGGTGAAGATCCGGGGACTGCGCATCGAGCCCAGCGAGATCGAGCAGGTGCTGGTCCGCCACCCCGGGGTCAGGCAGGCCGCGGTGGTCGTGCTGACCTCGCTGCCCGGCGGGCCCCAGCTGGTGGCGTACGTGGTGCCCGAGTCCGGCACCCGGCCCGAACCGGCCGCGCTGCGCGGGCACCTGGCCGACGACCTGCCCCCGTACATGCTGCCCGGCTCCTTCGTCCTGCTGGACGCCCTGCCGCTGACGCCCAACGGCAAGCTCGACCGGGCCCGGCTGCCCGAACCGGAGCAGCGGGCCGGCAAGAACCGGCAGGCCCCGGCCACCGGGACAGAGCGGGCCGTCGCAGAGATCTGGGCCGGGCTGCTGCCGGGCTCCGACTTCGCCCGCGACGACAACTTCTTCATGGCCGGCGGCAACTCGCTCCAGGCCACCCAGCTGCTGGCCAAGATCCACGAAGTGCTCGGCGCCGAGGTCCAGCTCCGGCAGCTCTTCACCCACGCCACGGTCGAGCAGCTGGCCGCACTGGTCGACGCCGGGCGCGGGCCCGCCGCCGGGACCGTGACCGGGAGCGCAACCGCAGCCGCCGCCGGGACCGTGACCGGGGCCGGGAGCGAAACCGCAGCCGCGACCGGGACCGTGACCGGGGCCGGGAGTGAACCCGCAGCCGCAGCCGCGACCGGGGCCGGGAGTGAACCCGCAGCCGCGACCGCGACCGATGCCGACGCCGCCGAGCCCGTCCTGCTCACCGCCGGCGGGGACCGTACCCCGCTCTTCTGCATCCACCCCAGCGGCGGCTCCGTCGCCCCCTACGTGCCGCTCGCCGCCTCGCTCCACCCCGACCAGCCGCTGTACGCCCTTCAGGCCCCCGAACTCGGAGCCACCGAGGACCCGGTGGCCGCCCTCGCCGACGCGCACGCCGCGACGATCCGGGCCGCGCGCCCGCAGGGCCCCTACCTCATCGGCGGCTGGTCCACCGGCGGCGCGGTCGCCTTCGAGACGGCCCGCCGACTGCGGCTCCAAGGGGCCGAGGTCGCCCTGGTCGCCCTGCTGGACACCGACGTTCCGCCCGGTCTGACCGAGCCGCCGAGCACCGCGCAGACCATCGCCCTGTACGTGGCGGACCTGGTCGGACTGCGGGGGGCCGACCCCGCCGCCGCGCCCGCCCTGGACATCGACACCCTTGACTACGAGGAGCAGATCGCCGTGGCCGTACGTACCCTCGCCACCTCCGAGCTGGCCCCCGAGGGCAGCGCGGAGCAGCTCGCCGAGCGCATGCGGACCTTCGTCGCCACCGTCCGGGCCGGCGCCGTCTGGCGGCCCGGGACCATCGACGTACCGCTGGCGCACCTCACTTCCGAGGCGCCAGGCGCCGCCGACCGGGCCCGCTTCTGGGAGTCGCGCACCACCGGCGGGTTCACCCACAGGCAGGTGCCGGGCGACCACTACGAGGTGGTGGCCGCGCCGCACGTGGGCACCGTGGCTGACGTGCTGCAGGAGATCCTCGACCGGGCCACCGCGGCCCACCGGGGAGCCACGGCATGAGCGGCACCGTCCTGAGCGGTCCGGCGCCGGACCGGGCGGACCTGAGCGGTGCGGACCTCGCCGACACCTGGTTCTCCGACGAGCAACGGGCATTCCGCCGCGGCGTACGGGAGTTCTTCGCCACCGACGAGGTCCGCAAGTCCGTGGACGCACTCCAGGACCACGCCCCGCGCGAGGAGAGCGGCCTGATCGACGTGTACCGGATGCTGGGCGAACGCGGCTGGCTCGCGCCCGCCTGGCCGAAGGAGTACGGCGGCCGGGGACTCTCGCCCGTCGAGGCCGGCATCGTACTGGAAGAGATGGTCCTGCACGGGCTGCCCGAGGACCAGCGGGTGCTGAGCATCGACACCGTCGGCCAGTTCCTGCTCGAAACCGGTACGCCCGAACAGCGCGCCAGGCACCTGCCGCGGCTGGCGGCGGGCGAGGAGATCGCCACCGTCCTGTTCACCGAACCGCACAGCGGCTCCGACCTGGCGTCCCTGCGCACCCGGGCCGTCCGGGACGGCGACGGCTGGCGGCTGTCGGGACGGAAGATCTTCAACCAGAAGTCGCAGTTCGCCGAGTGGGCCCTGTGCGCCGCCCGCACCGACGACGGCCCCGTCAAGTACCACGGGATCACCCTCTTCCTGCTGCCGCTGCGCTCACCCGGGGTGGTGATCAGCCCGGTGTGGAGCATGGGCGACGAACGCTTCAACGAGATCGTCATCGAGGACGTGCGGCTGACCGCCGAGTACATCGTCGGCCAGGTCGACGAGGGCTGGCAGCCCATCAACGACATGCTGCTGCTGGAGCGCACCGGCATGGACTTCCAGGCCAAGCTGCGACGCTGGTTCGACGCGGTGGCCGAAGACGCCCGGCGCACCGGGCGGTTCACCGAACCGGCCTACGCGCAGCGGCTGGTGGAACTCGACGCGCAGCTCAAGGCGGGCCGTGCGCTCGCCTGGAGCATGGTGCTGGCCCAGGTGGCGGGGGAACCCGACCCGGTCGCCTCGGCCGCCGCCAAGTGGTTCGTCACCCAGTGTTCCGACGAGGTGGTCCGGCTCGGCGCCGAAGTACTCGGCCTGAACGGTCTGTTGAGCACCTGGGACGGCGAGGCCCCGGATCTCGGACGGCTGGAGGCGGTCTACCGGCAGAGCCCCGCGCACACGCTGGCCTCGGGAACCTCCGAGGTGATGCTCCAGATCATCGCCGCGAGCGGACTCCACCTCTCCTCGTGAACTGCCTCTCGCGAGGAACTGCCTCTCGCGAGGAACGACCTCCTCGCGTGACCGGCCTCCCGCGACGAACAGCCTCCTCGCGTGAACGACCTCCCGCGACGGACGACCCCCAGCACCGAGAGGACCCTCCACATGACCTCCGTAGCCGCCCTGCCGGCCGCGCTCGCGGAACTCTTCGACGGTGAACTCGCGCCGACCGTACGCCGGATGGGCGAACGCCCGCTCGGCGGCGGCCCGGTCGACGAGGAGCAGGCCCGGGCCCGCGCCGCCGTTTGGGAGACCCTTGCCGAGGCGGGCGTGTTCGACGCGGTCGTGGACGGCACCCAGGCCCCGGGGGACCTCGTACTGCTCGGCGAAGCGATGGGCCGGGCCCTCTACCGGGGCCCGTACCCGGACACCGCCGCCGCCGCCGAGCTGATCACCGCCCTGGACGCGCACACCGACAGCGCCTTCGCCGACCTGCTCGACGCGGTCGCGGACGGCGCCGGCACCGTCGCCCTCGCCACCCGCGCCGAGGGCACCGACGACCCGTCCGACCCGTCGCCGCTGACGACCGGCCACGGGCCGGACGGGCCGTGGGTGTCGGGCAGCCGGCGGTTCGTGGCCTTCGCGGACGGCGTCGACTGGATCCTGCTCGTCGGCACGGAAACCACGGCCACCGCCGACGGCGACCCGGGCACGGTGCTCGCCCTCGTACGGGCCGACGATCCCGGTGTCACCCTGCGCCGCCACGACGACATCAGCCGCGGCGACCTGCACGCCGTCGACCTCCACCGGGTGCCGCTGTACGGGGGCCGGCCGGTCGGCACCGGCGCGCCGGCCGCGGCGGCCTGGCGCCGGGCACTCGCCGTCCTGCGGGTACGCCACGCCGCCACTCTCGTCGGCCAGGCGCAGGGCGCCCTCGCGCTGGGCGTCGAACGGGCCAAGAGCCGCGTCCAGTTCGACCAGCCGCTGGCCAGGCACCAGAGTGTGGCCTTCACGCTGGCCGCGCTCTCCGCCCGGATCACCGCCGTCCGCGCCCTCGTGGAGGAGACCGCCCGCGGCCTGGACCGCGGCCCGCACGGCCCCGGCTGCGACCTGGCGGTGCTCCAGAGCCTGGCGCTCGCCGCGGAACTGGTCCGCGACGCCGCCGCCCAGTGCCTGCACCTGCACGGCGCCCACGGCATGACCGAGGACGCCGACAGCCAGCTCTACTTCCGGCGCGCGGCACTCGACGCCCTGCTGTGGGGCAGCCCCGCCCAGCTCTGGGCCCGGGCCGCGACGCTCCTCTGACCTGCTCCGCCCCACGCCCCGACCTCGTACGAAAGGACGGCCATGCCGCTCGCAGACCCCGCCGCCGCGCCCGTCGACCCGATCCCGATCCTGCGCGACCTCATCCGGTTCCGCAGCGTCAACCCGCCCGGCGAGGAACGGGCCTGCGCCGAGTACGTCGCCGCGCTGCTCGCCGAGGCCGGGATCACCTCGCAGTTCCTGGGCCCCGACCCCGAGCGGCCCAGCCTCGTCGCCCGCATCCCGGGCCGCGGGGAAGCCCCGCCGCTGCTGCTCCACGCACACTCCGACGTGGTGCCCACCGACGGCCAGGAGTGGACCCATCCGCCCTTCGAGGCCCTCCTCATCGACGGCGAGGTCTGGGGCCGCGGCGCCATCGACATGAAGGGCGGGCTGGCCATGATGATCTCCGCCCTGCTCACCCTGCGGGCCCGCGGCCAGGCACCGGCCGGAGACGTGCTGCTCGCCGTCGTCTCCGACGAGGAGAACGGCAGCCGCGTCGGCGCAGGATGGCTCACCAGCAACCACCCCGAACTCTTCGAGGGCATCCCGTACTGCATCGGCGAGGACGGCGGCGCGGTCCTCACCGTGGATCCGGCCCGCCGCTTCCACCCCGTCGGCGTCGCCGAGAAGCGGGCCTGCTGGCTGCGCCTGACCCTGCGCGGCCGCGGCGGCCACGCCTCCCGGCAGGGCTGGCCCCATCTGGCAGTGCACCAGCTCACCGAGGTGCTGACCGCGCTGCGCGACGGCCGGCTGCCCGTCCACATCACCCCCGCCTTCGACCGGATGCTCCAGGACCTCGGCGCTGTCGTCGGCGACGAACTGGCCGGCGAACTGGCCGCCCTGCGCAAGGGCGAGCGCGTCACCGTCCCGTACGACCTGATGAGCACCGAGGACGCCGTCTACCTCGACTCGACCATCCGGCACACCGCGAACGCCACCATCATCCGCACCCCCGAGAAGATCAACATGATCCCCTCGGAGATCACCGTGGACATCGACGGCCGGATCCTGCCCGGCGAGTTCTACGTCGAGGACTACGTCGCCGAACTGCGCGCCCTCATCAACGAGTTCAGCGCCTCCGGCACCCTCGGTGACGAGATCGGCATCGAGCTGCTGCTCGAAGGATCGCGCAACCCGAAGAACGAGCCCGCGATGGGCGCCTTCTACGAGCGGCTCACCGAGATCCTGCGCGCGGCCGACCCCGAGGGCGTCCCCGTCCCCATGATCACGCCCGCCTCCACCGACGCCCGGCTCTTCGCGAACCTCGGCATGGACTGCTACGGCTGGCTCCCGATGCTGCTCCCGGCGGGCTCGCGCTACCAGGAGAACATGCACGACGCGAACGAGCGGGTCCCCGCCGACGCCGTGCGCTTCGGTGCCGACTGCCTGTACCAACTGCTCATCGACCACCCCTGACCGCCGTCCCCGGGGCCTGACCGCCCCACCGCCGACGCCCCCCAGATCCCCGCCGCCGGGCACCGCCCGCGACACACCGCGACACAGCGAAACCCACCCGCCCGGAACCCGGAGGAGAACCATGTCGTTCCGTCCCGCCGACCTCGTCGAATTGCTGCGTGCCCGAGCAGCGGCCACCCCAGAGGCCACCGCGTACATCCTGCTCGACGAGGACGCCACGGAGCGCCGGCTCACCTACGGGGAACTCGACACCCGGGCCCGTGCCACCGCCGCCGCCATGCAGGAGCAGGGCACGGCCGGCGGCCGCGCCCTGCTCCTGTACCCGCCGGGCGAGGAGTACATCGTCGGCTTCTTCGGCTGCCTCTACTCGGGCACCGCCGCCGTCCCCGTCTACCCGCCGTCCGGCGCCCGCGGCCTGGACCGGCTGATGGACATCGTCGTCGACGCCCAGGCCACCGTCGCCCTCACCGACGACTCCACCCTCCAGCTCGTCACCGGCATGGGCGACGCCCTCGGCGACCTCTCGAAACTGGCCTGGACCGCCACCGACACCGTCGACCGCGGCGCCTGCGACGTCTGGGCGCCGGTCGCCCCCGGAGGCGACGCCCTCGCCTTCCTCCAGTACACCTCCGGCTCCACCGGCTCGCCCAAGGGCGTCATGCTGCGGCACGGCAACCTGATCGAGAACTCCCGCACCATCGCCCACGCCAACGGTTCCACCCTGGACAGCGTCGGTGTCAGCTGGCTGCCTCCGTACCACGACATGGGCCTCATCGGTGGCATCCTCCAGCCCCTGTACAGCGGCTTCCCCTGCGTCCTGATGTCGCCCATGACCTTCCTGCGCCGCCCCTTCCGCTGGCTCGACGCGATCAGCAGGCACGGCGGCACCATGAGCGCCGCCCCCGACTTCGCGTACGCCGAGTGCGTCCGCCGCGTCACGGAGGAGGAGATCGCCGGCCTCGACCTCAGCACCTGGCAGCACGCCATGGTCGGCGCCGAGCCCGTCCGCCGCCAGACCCTCGACGACTTCGAGCGTGTCTTCGGCCCCGTCGGATTCCGCCGCTCCTCCTTCCACCCCTGCTACGGACTCGCCGAAGCCACCCTGTTCGTCACCGGGGGCAAGCCCGGCCCCGAGCCGCTCGCCGTGACCCTCACCGAGGACGGCCCCCGTCCCGTCGAGGAGGGCGCCGCCGGCACCACCCTCATCGGCTGCGGCGACATCCAGGGCGAGGACCGGATCGAGGTCGTCGACACCGGGACGCTGCTGCCCGCGGCCGACGGCGCGACCGGCGAGGTCTGGGTCACCGGCGATTCGGTGGCCAAGGGCTACTGGCGCCGCCCCGAACTGACCGAGTTCACCTTCGCCGCCGAACTCGCCGAGCCCGACGGCCGCACCTACCTGCGCACCGGCGACCTCGGCTTCCGGCACCGGGGCGAGCTGTTCATCACCGGCCGTATCAAGGACCTCATCGTCATCCGGGGCCGCAACCACTACCCGCAGGACATCGAGTACACCGCCGAGCTCAGCCACGAACTGCTCGTCCCCAACCGGGCCGCCGCCTTCGGCCTCGACGACGGAGACGGCGAGAGCGTGGTCCTGCTGCACGAGGTCAGCCGCGCGTTCCGCGACGAGGACGCCGAGTCCGTACTGGCCGCCGTACGCTCCGCCGTCACCCTGGAACACGGTCTGTCCCTGCGCGACATCGTCCTCGTGAAGATGGGCGCCCTGCCCCGCACCTCCAGCGGCAAGATCCGCCGCCGGGAGAGCCGCGAACGCTACATCGCGGGCGATTTCACGGCCCTCGCCAACAGCTCCGGCGCCTCTGCCGACGGCAGCGCCGTCGCACACTTCGCGCAGGACCCCTCGGGCGCCCTCGTGCTCGACCGGGTGTCCGCCGTGCTCGGCGTCTCCGCCGACCGGATCTCCGCCACTCTCCCGCTGGTCGCCCAGGGCCTGGACTCGCTGCGCGCCGTCCGGCTCCGCTCGGTCCTGGAGACCGAGCACCGGGTGGACGTGCCGCTCACCGCACTGCTCGACGACACCACCGTGGTCCGGCTCGCGCAACTGGTCCGCGAAGGCGCCACCGACGGCCGGGCCGTCGTCCCGGTCCCGCGCCGCGGGGCCGGTGCCCCTTCCGCCGCGTCGTTCGGGCAGGAGCGGCTGTGGTTGCTGGATTGCCTGGGGGCGGGGTCGGCGTACCACGTGGCGGGCGGCCTGCGGGTCTCGGGTGTGCTGGACGTGGAGGTGCTGGAGGCCGCGATGGCAGGGGTGGTGGCCCGGCACGAGGCGTTGCGGACGCGTCTGGTGTGGGTGGAGGGGGCGTTGCAGCAGGTGGTGTCGGAGCCGGGTGCGGTGCCGGTGCCGGTGCCGGTGGTGGAGGTTGCCGGCGCGGTGGAGGAGTGGTTCGGGACGGTGGTGGAGGAGCCGTTCGATCTCGCGGCGGGTCCGCTGGTGCGGGTGCTGGCGGGCCGGCTGGGCGAGGGTGAGTGGGCGGTGGGCCTGGTCGCGCACCACTCGGTGGTGGACGGCTGGTCGATGGGGCTGATCCTGCGGGAGCTGGGTGTCCTGTACGAGGCGCTGGCCGGGGGCGGGGATCCGGCTGGGGCCGGCGGTCCGGCCGGGGTGTGGGGCGAGCCGGGGTTGCAGTACGGGGACTTCGCGGTGTGGCAGCGAGAAGAGCTGTCGGATGCGGTGCTGGAGGAGGGGCTGGCGTTCTGGAAGGAGGCGCTGGCGGGGGCGTCGGGGCTGGAGCTGCCGGCGGTACGGGCGCGGGCGGAGACGGCATCGTCGTATCCGGCGGCGCAGGTCGCGGTAGAGGTGCCCGCGGTGCTGGCGGGCCGGCTGAAGGCGGTCGCGGAGGCGGGCAGGGCGACGGTGTTCCAGGGGCTTCTCGCGTCGTTCGCGTCGGTGGTCGGCCGGTGGGCCGGGCAGCCGGACGTGGTGGTGGCGACGCCGGTGGCGGGCCGCTCCCGGGCGGAGCTGGAGGAGGTGGTCGGGTTCTTCGTGAACACGGTGGCGCTGCGGCTGGACACGTCCGGGCGGGGCTCGTTCACCGAGATGCTGGGCAGGGCGCGGGAGGTGACGCTGGCTGCGCTGGCGCATCAGGACGTGCCGTTCGAAAAGGTCGCGCAGGTCGCGGGCGGTGATCTGGTGCGGGTGATGCTCGCGCTGGACAACACCCCGCGCGGTGGGTGGGAGCTGCCCGGGGCGCGGGTGGCGGAGTTCCAGGCCGGCGGTGGGCGGGCGCAGTTCGAGGTGGCGCTGCATCTGCGGGAGCGGGCCGACGGGTCGCTGGAGGGACGGCTGGAGTACGCGGCGGACCTCTTCGACGCGGACACCATGGAGCGGCTGGCGGGCGGCTGGCTGCGGGTGCTGGAGGCGGCCGCCGCCGATCCCGGGGCGGTGCTGGGCGCGCACCCGCTGACCGGGGCGGCCGAGCAGGCCCTGCTGGCCTCGTTCGCCTCACCCGATCCGGAGCCGGTGGTGGGGCTGATGCACGAGGAGATCGCCCGGCAGGCCGCCGCGACTCCGGACGCGGTCGCCGTCATCGAGGAGTCCGGGCGCAGCCTGACCTACCGGGAGCTCGACGCCGCGGCCAACCGGCTCGCGCACCGGCTGCGGGCAGCCGGGGTGGGGGTGGAGGACGTGGTGGGTCTCTGCCTGCACCGCTCCGTCGAGCTGGTGGTCGCCCTGGTCGGGGTGCTGAAGGCCGGCGCCGCGTATCTGCCGCTGGACCCGGACTACCCGGCCGGCCGGCTGCGCGCGATGGCCACCGGATCCCGGGTCCCGCTGATCCTCACGCACGCCCCGGCCCGGGAGGCGGCCGCCGCGCTGGCCCCGCCCGCGGCCCGCCTGCTCGACCTCGACACCGACGCCGAACGGGCCGCGCTGCGGGAGGCCCCCGACACCGCCCCCGTCACCGCGGTGACCCCGCACAACGCGGCGTATGTCCTCTACACATCAGGCTCCACCGGCGCCCCGAAGGGCGCCGTGAACACCCACGCCGCATTCGTCAACCGGATCACCTGGACCCAGAACGCCTACCCCCTCACCCC
>NZ_JBHXRV010000091.1:0-17196 GCF_042716745.1 Streptomyces sp. NPDC058663 | reverse complement strand
CCCGCGGCCGGAGGTCGGGCGCCCCCTGGTCGTGGGGTGGGTGGGGGGTGTGTTTCACCGCGTTATCTCTCCCCCCCCCCCCCCCACAGCCGTATCCGCAGCGACTCGAGCGACCGAAGCGACTCTCCTCCCAGGTTGCCCGTACTAGGCAGTAACCCCCTGGTGGGACCGACCGGCACCGTCGCGCAACCACTCGGGTGATTACGCCGTAATCACCCGAGGCCCCGGCCTCGGCGTCGCCGCGGTGATTACGGCGTAATCACTCCACCCCGCCCCGGCAGGTGATTACGCCGTAATCACCGCCGCCCGAGGCGGCGCCGCGACCAGCCCGCCATCCCCAAGTGATTACGCCGTAATCACTTCCCGGCCCACGCGGGCGTGCTCTCCGCCAGGAAGCCGTAGCCGTTCTCCTGAAGCATCGGGAGGGCACCGAGGAGCTCCTCCGGCAGGTCGAAGGCGTCCACCAGAGTCGTCATGTGGGGTGCGAGCTCGCAGATCAGTGCCTCGACCGCCTCGGGCAGGCAGAGGGCGTGCTCGGGGGTCAGCCGCCCCGCGGCGAGCAGATCGCCGGTGTGCTCGCCGACCTGCTGGAGCAGGAACAGCAGGCAGACGTTCTCCAGCAGGGCCCGCGTCGCCGGACCCGCAGCCCGGTCGATGGCCCGCGAGAAGGCGTCGGCCGCCCGTACGGAGGCGTGGATCCCTACCATCCGCAACGCCGCGAACGAGGCCGAGTTCCACCGCCCCAGCGGATCTCCCGCGGGCCCCCTGCGCAGCCCCGCACTCGCCCTGGTCCGCCACAGCCGCTCGGCATCCACCAGCAGTCCGCGCAGGAAGTACCGGTCCGTCAGCGGCTGCTCGGCCAGCGGTACAGGACTCTCCGCCCGCTCCGCGGTATCGGCCCCGAAGAGCAGCTCGCTGGCAGCCTTCAGCCAGACGACCAGGTTGTCGCCCTCGGCGGTGATGGTCCCCTCGGTGTACTGGGGGAAGTCGGCAAGGCCGTTCGCCGAGAACAGGGCCTGGGCCCCGCACCGCTCCCGGCACTCGGTGGTGATGGTGCGCGCCTGCCAGGTGATCCACCCCTTCATGACGGCCACCTCGCGTTCGGCCTCCACCTTCTCCTCGTGCGAACCTGCCTCGGCCCAGCGGGTGACCGTCTCACGGTGCGCGAAAGTCATGGCGTACGAGGTGACCAGCGGGCCCAGCAGTCTGCCGTGATGGCTGCGGTGGGCCTGGAGCGGGACCCGCTCGCCGGCCCTGGCCCCACTGATGTGCCGGTGCTGCGCGTAGCGCACGGCAATGGCGAGGGCGGCCCGGGAGGCACCCACCGCGGCGCCGCTCATGCAGAGCTTGCCGGTGGTGACCCGGCCGATGGAGTGCAGGAAACGCTTGCGCCGGTTGCCCAGGACGCTGGTCAGCCTGCCCTCCTCGTCCAGCCGCCCGTGCTCGGCCTCCAGCAGGGCCCCGCGGTCCAGCCGTACGTGGTCGAAGGAGGTCAGGCAGTGGTCCACCGGGGCACCCGGGCGAAAAGGCAGCAGACGTACGTTGACCCCCGGCAGTAACCCCTTCTCGTCGCTCAGCGGCACAAGGAAGAGGAAGACGCCCTCGTCGCGCCCCTCTACCAGGAGCCGCGCCGCCACCAGTGCGCTCTTGGGGCCGCCGACGGGGCTGGTGTTCGGCATGAACTTCTGGGCGCCCGGCGTCGGCGTGTGCAGGACGAAGCTGTCGGTGATGACGTCGTAATCAGCGACGGTCTCCAGGGCGCTCGCGTCGTTCCCGTGCTCCAGCTCGGTGCACAGGAACGTTCCCGTGCGGCGCATGGAGGTGAAGTCGGTGAGGTCGCGTCTCTCGGCGTCCCCGTGATCGAGGAGGCTGCCCAGGAACAGGTTGTAGTGGATGCTGGCGACGGTGCACAGCCCGCCGCCGCCGTCCACGATCGCGGCCCACTCGTGCAGGCTGGCCAGCATCTGGGGGTCTCGTGCCAGGTCCTCGGGGCTGCCGATGAGGGCGTTGACCTCCCGCAGCCGGCTGTAGGCGAGCTCGGCGCACTGAGTGGGGGAGAGGCCGCCCTGGTAGCGGAACGACTCGTCCGTGATGAACTCGCGCCACATGCCGTGGACCCGCTCCCGCTCGTCGCGGTCGAAGAGCAGATGACTCAGTTCGTCTGCGGTCGTCATGACGGTGGGGGAGTGCCGCGTCGGCCCGGGCGGCGTGCCGTGGGTCATGACGTCCCGCAGGAGCGGTGTGTCGAGCAGCGGTGTGTCCAGGAGCAGCGGCTGGTGGAGCCCGACGGGCGTCAGCTTTTCCGGGCGGTGTGTGAGCACAGACATGTTTCCCCCACAGCGTCATCACGGATCCGATGCAGGGCATGAAGATACGTACCACCCGGTTTTGTTTACAAGTCTTACGCGGTACTGAATTGCGGTCATCCTAAGGGGAATGTCTGCTTCAGAGGAGGAAACCGGTGCACATGCAGGCGGAACTTGCCCTGCTGCGCGACCATTGAAAAACCGGCTGACTGGTTTTATTCTTCTTCCGGAAACCCAAAATCTACACATGCAGGCTGTCCAGGGGTCCGATCCTGCCTCTCCACCCCTGCCACCGGGTTAATACAGCCAGTACGGAGGACGATGGCGATAAGATACGTACCGCTCGGTCTTTAATTTCTTGAGCGGTCCATGGCGGGGCACGGCACGGAGGTTGTAGTGGCGAAGCAGGAGCGAGCGGTTCGGACGCGAGACGCAATCCTGGTCGGGGCGGCGGAAGTGTTCGACGAGGTCGGCTACGAGGCGGCAGCCATCTCCGAGATCCTCAGCCGCGCCGGAGTGACCAAGGGAGCCCTCTACTTCCACTTCGCCTCGAAGAAGGAACTGGCGCAGGCAGTGCTGGCCAACCAGGTGCTCGCCATCCCGCCGGTCCCCCCGCGCGAACTCACCCTCCAGCAGGGCGTCGACGAATCACTGATGCTCGCCCACATGCTCAAGGCCGGCGACCCCATGGTGCGCGGCAGCATCCGGCTCACCGTCGACCAGGGCTCACGCCACGACGGACTGGACCGGCAGGTTCCGATGAGCGGCTGGATCGACCGCAACGCCGCCATCCTCACCGAGGCACAGGAGAAGGGAGAGCTCCTCCCCCAGGTGGACATCACCTCCGCGGCAAAGCTGTTCGCCGGGAGTTTCACCGGGGTCCAGGTCCTCTCCAAGATCATGACGGACCATGCCGACATGCCGGAACGGGTGTCGGACCTCCAGAGCCACCTGATGTCGAGCCTCGCGCTGCCCGCGGTGCTCGTACGGCTCGACATCTCACCGGAGCGGGCAGCGCAGGTGTACGAGGAAGCGGTCGAGGCACGCGAGCAGCTGCTCGCGGCCGAGGTGAGCGTCTGACCCTCTGCGGGGGAGCGGTGCCCTGCAGAAGTGATTACGGCGTAATCACTTCCCGGTCCGGCGGCAGGTGATTACGCCGTAATCACCTGCCCCGGCCCCGGCGACCCGTACGGCTGGTACGAGTACGACGCAGTGGACATCGACGCATCGACGCAGGGGTGGGGAAATGACAGACGTAACTGCATGCCCGTACGCACTGGACGTCACCGGACGTGACCTGGCCGGCGAGGCCGCCATGCTGCGGGCCCAGGGCCCCGCGGTCCAGGTGGAACTGCCCGGAGGGGTGAAGGCCTGGGCCGTCGTGGGCCAGCGGCAGGTCGAGCAGCTGCTGATCGACCCCCGGGTCTCCAAGGACGCCCGGCAGCACTGGCCAGACCTGCGCGAGGGCAAGATCACGCCGGACTGGCCGCTGTACCCCTGGGTGGCCAACGAGAACATGCTCTTCGCCTACGGGGAACAGCACTCCAGACTGCGGCGCCTGGTCGCCGGAGCCTTCACGGCCCGCCGCTCCGAAGCCCTGCGCCCCCGGGTCGAGGAAATCGCCGCCGAACTCGTCGACGACCTCGCCGCGCACTCGGCCACCACCCCCCTCGACCTGCGCGCGTCGTATGCCGAACTGCTGCCCATGCGGGTGATCTGCGAGCTCTTCGGCGTCCCGCAGGGTGCCGCCACCAAGGCACTGTGCACCGCGCTGCACACCGTGTTCAGCACCACGGTCTCCGCGCAGGAGATGGAAGCGGCCCGGATGGAGGCGTTCGGCCTGCTCGCCGCGCACGTCGCCACCAAGCGCGCAGAGCCCGGCGAGGACCTGACCTCCCTGCTGATCCAGGCTCGCGACGAGGGCGACCGGCTCAGCGAGAGCGAACTCCTGGGCACCCTCTACCTGATGATCGCGGGCGGCCAGGACACCACGGCCGCCCTGATCACCAACGCCGTCGGAGCGCTGCTCACCCACCCGGAGAGCCTTGAACACGTACGCGCCGGCCGGGCCGGCTGGGACGACGTGGCCGCCGAGACGATGCGGGTGCACACTCCCGGCGCGTACTCGCCGATGCGGTTCGCAGTCGAGGACATCGACCTGGACGGAGTGCGCATCGCCCAGGGCGACCCGATCCTCGTCTCCTTCGCCGCCGGCGGACTGGACCCGGAGCGGTACGGGGAGGGGGCGGCGGACTTCGACCTGCTGCGCACCGACCGCGACACCCTGGGCTACGGGCACGGCGTGCACCGCTGCATGGGAGTTCCGCTGGCCCGGGTGGAGGCGACCGCCGCTTTCTCCGCCCTCTTCACCCGCTTTCCCGACCTCAGCCTCGCCTGCGCCCCTGACGAACTCCGGCCGATGCCCACCTTCCTCATGAACACCTACCGGGAACTGCCCGTCCTGCTCGGCGACCAGGCGCGCTGACCCGGGGCCCGTCGGCCTCCTCGCACGAACCCGGCAATCTGCGACCTGCGCCCTGCAACCTGCAACCCGTACGACGTGACCGGAGCTCCGCGGCCCGCGACTGGGCCGCGGAGCCTTTTTCATGGCGCGCAGGTGATGACGCCGTAATCACCCGGCATGGCGGCGAAGTGATTACGGCGTAATCACCCCTGCACGCTCTACACCTACAAACCGCATAAGCGGTTTGTTACTCTTGATGATCAAGGTACGGTGGCCGCCGTCGCCTGCAGCCACCGAAAACCTCAGGAGAGAGCAGATGGTCAAACAGGAGCGTGCGATACGTACTCGTGAGTCGCTGATACTTGCCGCCGCCGAGGTCTTCGCCGAAGAGGGGTACGTGCCCGCCTCGCTGACCACGATCAGCCGCCGGGCCGGGGTGAGCAACGGCGCGCTGCACTTCCACTTCGAGAACAAGCAGTCACTCGCCCTGGCCGTCGAGACGGAGGCCGCCCGGAAGGTGGGCGCGATCACCGAGGCGGCGTCCCGGGCCGGGGGAGGGGTGCTCCAGGAGCTCGTCGAGGCGACGCACGCACTGATGGGCAGACTCGCGCAGGACGTCGTGGTCAGGGCCGGCTTCGAGCTGGGCGGTGGCCTCTCGAAAGGGTCCGGCGCGTGCCGCAGGGGCTGGCAGCGGTGGGTCGAGGAGGCGCTGTCCCGGGCCGAACGGGAGGGCGCCCTCGCGGAAGGCGTCTCACCGGAGGACGCCGCCGGTGCGATCGTGGCCGCCACCGTGGGGTTCGAGGTGCTGGGGGCCCAGGACCCCGACTGGTACACGGGGCGGAAGGTCACCGGGTTCTGGGACCTGCTGTTGCCGCGCCTGTCACACGAGTAAGCGAGAAAAATCAGACCGTCCGGTCTCGCTCTCCTGTCTACTTCATACCACTCGGTCTTCTCCCTGCCAGAGATCCCGCGCTGCCCGCCTCGACGGATGAAGATCAAAAATCCCCAAATGCCCTCCAGGACGGGCAGAGTTCCGCAGGACTGCTCACTCCGGCGCGACTATAGGGGCGCTTGAGCGGCTCGCGAGATCCTAAGAAAACAGCATGGACGGTTTAGTATTGACAGACCGGTTGGCCTGTTTTTAACTGGGTGTGTACCCGAGTGGCGATCAGCAGCTCCGAAGAGGGGAAACGGCGTGGACATCGCAGTACTGGGCCCGTTGGCCGTCAGGGAGAACGGGATCTCGGTGACGCCGACAGCCCCCAAGCCGCGACAGGTGCTGGCCCTGCTGGCCCTGCACGCCGACGAAGTCGTCCCCGTGGCCTCACTCGTCGAGGAACTCTGGGGGGACCGGGCACCACGCAGTGCCCGCACCACCCTCCAGACGTACGTACTCCAGCTGCGCGAGATGATCGCGACGGCCCTCGCCCACGACCCGGAGGGCACCGCCCCGCGCATCGCCAAGGACGTCCTCGTGACCGCCCCCGGCGGCTATGTACTGCACACCTCGGGCGGCACCAGCGACGTCCGCGAGTTCGAGCGGCTCGCCGGGATCGGCTACCGGGCCATGGACGCCGGCGACTTCCCGCGCGCGGCCCGCGAGCTGAGCCAGGCCCTCGCCCTGTGGAACGGCTCCGCCCTCGCCGACGTCACCGCAGGACCGCAACTGGAGATGCAGACGCGGCGCCTGGAGGAAACCTGGCTGTGCGCCCTCGACCAGCGCATAGAGGCCGACCTGCGACTCGGCCGGCACCGCGAACTGCTCGCCGAACTCACCGTGCTGGTCAGCCGCTACCGCACGCACGAGAACCTGCACGGCCAGTTCATGCTCGCCCTGCACCGCTCCGGCCGCCGCAGCGAGGCGCTCGACGTCTACCAGCGACTGCGCCAGACCCTGGTGCGCGAACTCGGCCTGGAACCGTCCGCGGGACTGCGCCGGCTCCAGCGCTCGATCCTGATGGCAGGACCCGAACAGCCGCTGGACGCCGCCGCACCCGCCACGCCCGCCGCCCCCGGCGCGGAGCGACTGAGCCGGGTGAGCTGAGGAGACAGCAGCGGGGAGCGGAAGGAGAGGGACCACGATGCAGGCCAGATCGGAGCAGACCCGGCGCAAGCTGGTGCTGGCCGGAGCGGAAATGTTCTGCCGCAAGGGGTACGCGAACGCCACGCTCGGAGAGATCGTCGCCGCCGCGGGCATGACGAAGGGGGCGCTGTACTTCCACTTCGTCTCCAAGGAGCGGCTCGCCGACGCGGTGCAGGAGCAGGGCCGCACCATGCTGCAGGACTTCGTGCACGAGCGCCGGCAGACGGGGGAGCCCCCCGTGCAGGTGCTCATCGACCTGACGCACTGGCTGGTACGGGCACGCTGCGAGGACCCCGTGGTACGCGCCGCCTTCCGCATCGCCCACGAATGCGTCGGCCGTCGGCTGGCCGCAACCGACTTCCAGCAGGTCTGGCTCACCGAGGTACTGCGGCTGACCGCCGAGGCCCGCACGGCCGGCGACCTGAACGACCACGCGGGCCGGGAAACCACCGAAGCGCTGCTCCCGGCAGCGGTGTGCGGTATCGGAGCCCTGTCGGGAACCGGCTCGACGTACGACCAACTCCGCGGCAGAACAAGGGAGTTGTGGACCGCCCTGCTTCCGGTACTGGTCCCGCGGGGCGACGCCGCCCGCTACCGCGTCGACCCGACCACCACACCACGCACCCTCGCCTCCACAACACTCCTCTGACCCACCCCGCTTGCCGGGGCCCACATTTCTCAGGCCTCTCACGCGTCTGGGCCTCTCACGTGTCCGAGGCCCCCGGGGCGTCTCGGCCCTCACGCGTCGGGGCCCCGGGAAGTCCCAGCCCCGAGGCCCGGCCGCCCATGCCGAGGCCCGGCCGCCCACGCGGACCCCCGGTTGCTCCCCGGCACTTCCCTTCCTGATGAGCCCCAGGCATACACAAAGTGCTGCTGCCCCTGACCTTCCGGGCTCCTGCTCTTCCGGGCTCCGGGCACCTTGGCCTTCCGGGCTCCGGGCTCCGGGCTCCGGGCACCTTGGTCTCCCGGGCATCTTGGCCTTCCGGGCTCCGGGCACCTGGCATCTTGGCCTTCCGGGCACCTTGGCCTTCCGGTATCCCCACGCCCATCGGACGCCCCCGCCCCTTTCCAGCCCTGCCCTCCGCCCCAGCCTGCCGGATACCTGGGCCTCCCCGTCACCTGTGCTCCCAGGTGTCACCTGTGCGACCTGATACCTCGCGTCCCGAATGCCCCTGTCCTTGGGACCCGGCCGCCCCCTTCTCGCTGCCTACGGGACGCACCCCACCCCTTTTGCACCCCTGCCCCCCGGGCACCAGGCTTGCTCCGTCACCGACGCCACCCCGCCACTCCACCTCCTCCCGCCACTCCACCTCCTCCCACTGCGCCCCACCTCCTCCCGCCACTCCACCTCCTCCCACTGCGCCCCACCGCTCCTCCCCAAACAGCTGCCCTGCCCGATCCGCGATCTGGCACGGCAGCCGCCCGCACCTCCGGCAGCTCTCAGCGACCACTGGACCGGTTCTCCGTCGGTTCTCAAGCGAAGGTCGTCACAGTGCCACCATGACCACGATCGCCGAGAGAACCGACACGTCGGGCACCCCCGGCACGAGCACCGCTCACGGCAGCCACCCCGCCGACGCGCTCGTACGGGCCGCCAGGCTCGAAGCACTGCTCGGCGACCCCTACGATCAGGCCAACCCCCACGGACTACAGGCCCTGTTCGCCGCCGACGCCCGGCGCGAACCCCCCGCCGAAACCGAGGCGCTCCTCGACGCACACCACGTCGGCGCCGAATTCGTACCCGCCGCTCAAGGCGGCCTGCTCACCCGCGCCGACCACCTCGTACGCGCCCTGCGCCCGGTCTTCCGCCGCGACCTCGCCCTCGGCTTCGGCCACGGGATCACCTCCTTGTTCGCCGCCGGAGTCGTCTGGGCCGCAGGCAGCGAACACCAGCGCCGGTACGTCGCCGCCCGACTGCTGGACGGCGGCCGCGCCACCACCCTCCACCACGAACTCGCCCATGCGAACGCGATCCTGCGGCACGAGTTCACCGCCCGCCCCGGCTCCACCCCCGGCAGCTACCTGCTCGGCGGCCGCAAGGACGTCATCATCAACGCGAGCCGCGCCGACCTCCAGATCGTGTACGCCCGCACCGACCCCGCCCGCGGCCCCCGCAGCCACTCCGTACTCCTCCTGGACCCGGCCCGGCACCAGCCTCACCACGCCCAGCACCTGCCCCGGGTAGACATACCGGGCATGCGCGGAGCGCTGTTCAGCGGCCTGGAGTTCCACGACTGCCCCGTCCCCGCCGGTGCCCTCGTCGGCCCGGCGGGAGCCGGAGTCGCCCTGGCTTTGCGCACCTTCCAGGTCAACCGCAGCCTGGTCTGCGGCGCGGTCACCGCCGCCGCCGACACCGTGCTGCGCTCCGCGGTCAGAGCCGCGACCGAAGGCCGCGGCGGCCGGCCCGTCGCCCGCCGCTGGCACAAACCCCTCGCAGGAGTCTTCGCCGACCTGCTGGCCTGCGACAGCATGAGCACCGTCGCCCTGCGAGCGCTCAGCCTGCTGCCCGCCGGCGCCCACGTCTTCGCCGCCGCCACCAAGTACGTGGTGCCCGACCTGCTCCGCGAGAACTTCGAAGAACTCGCCCCCGTCCTCGGCACCCACGGCTACGACCACAGCAGCCCCGAATACGGCGCACTCGGCAAACTCGCCCGCGACCTCCCCATCGCAGGCTTCGGACACGCCGGCCGTGCCTCCTGCCAAGCCGCCCTCGTACCGCAACTGCGCAACCTGGCCGAGCGGTCCTGGTTCGCCGAACCGGAACCGCCGTCCGCTCTCTTCCGCAGCGGCGCGCCCCTGCCCGACCTGGACTACCAGCTGCTCGGCATCGCGGGCGGCGGCGACTTCATGGCCGCCTCCCTCGTCGGCTCCGCTTCGCGCCTCGCCGCCGCCCACGGTGCCGGCGGACACATCGCCGCACTCGCCGTACTCGCCGAAGAATTCGTAGGCGAACTGCGCACCCTCCAGGAACAGTGCCGCCGCCTGCCCACCTCCGGCGCGGCCCTCGCCGACTCCGCCGTGGCCGTCCTCAGCGACCGCTACTGCCACCTCGTCGGCGCGGCGGCCGTTCTCGGCGTCTGGGAGGGCCAGGACGGCAGCGACCCCTTCCTCGCCAACCCGGCCTGGGCGGTGCTCGCCCTCACCCGGATCGGCGGCCAGCTCGGCATCCCGATGCCCGAACTGCCCGAAGGCTGCCAGGAACAGGTCCTGGCAGAACTCGTACGCCGCTACCGGGACGGCCGCAGCTACGACCTCGACGCGACCGCCCCCACCCCATGACACCTCCACCCCCCGCACCCCTCACCACCGCCCGGCACCCACGGAAGGCAGGGACGACATTGACCAACACCCCGTTGCCCGGCGCGGAGCGCATCGCACAACCCGTCCACATCAGCGGACCGGACGCCCCCTGGCACCACGTACGCGAATCCATGGACCGCCACGGCAACGCCGTCGTCCACACCACCTGGGGCGAATGGCTCACCACCCTCGTCACCGACCCCACCCTGCGCACCCTGCTCGGCCGCGACTGGCAGCGCTACCGGCGAACCGAGGACCCCACCACCCGCTACCGCTTCGTCGCCTCCCGGCTCGCCACCAAATACACCGCCGCCGCCGCCCTGCACATCGCCCCGGCCGGCATCGACCTCGCCTACAAGGCAGGAGGCCGGCCCTACCTGCGCGGACTCGACCAGATCGACATCAGCCTCACCCACACCGAAGACCTGATCGCCGTCGGCATCAGCCGCGACGGCCGCATCGGAGTCGACTCCGAACCCACCGACCGGCGCATGTCCTACGACCTGGTCCAGAGCCAGGTGCTCACCCCCGCCGAACGCGCCGAACTCGAAGAACTCCCCGAAAAAGAACGCGCCGCCGCACTGCTCTGCCTGTGGACCCTGAAAGAGGCCTACACCAAGGCACTCGGCCAGGGAATGCGGCTCGGCTTCACCAAGTTCGGCTTCGGCGCGGGCAACGGCGCACTGCGCGCCCCCGACGGCAGCCCCGCAACCGAGGACGAATGGGCCTTCGTCACGCACCAGGTCCTGGGCGGCCGGTACCTGCTCAGCGTGGCCCGCCAGGACGCGGGCCTGAACAGCTCACCCGACACGGCGGCACACACCATGTTCGACGAAGGATTCATGGAAGCCGTCGCGGAACTCCTCGACTGAGACTGAGCCATCCGGCTGCCGTCCCACAGCCGCACGCCCCTGTCCGGTACAGGATGGTTCGTGCTGCGCTCGAACCACACTCAAGGAGCCGGGCGCACCCTCGCGCGCGCGACTACCGTACGAAACGGTGGGTGCGTGTGCGAAGGCGAGGAGGCCGAAAATGGCGGAGCTCGACGCAACTCCTCGTCCGCACTGCCCACCCCGTGGGACGGGGTGCTGCCCCCTGGCCGCCCCGTCCCCCACCACCCCCTTCCACCCCGCACCACTGGGGTCGCCATGGACACGAACGGGCCGCACTCCGGGTACTCGTTTCGCAGCGGCGAAGGAGGGGAAGGACAGGTTCCGCCGCATGGGCAGCGGAGAAAGCGCGTGGACGCACGCGCACGCACGCGGACGTACCCGCCCCCGGAGAAGATGACCGCCGACCACACCCCACCCGGCGACGAACTGATCGTCGTCGTCGACCTCACCGGGCCCACCGCGCCTACCGGACCCACCGGGCCCACCGGGCCCACCGGGCCCACCGGCAAAGCCGAACACGCCCTACCCGTACTGGAGCTGTACGGCCCGCTGGACCCCCACCGGCTCGAAGCCGCCCTGGACCGCATCGACCGTGCAACCCTCCGCCCCACCCGCGAACCACTGTGGCTCCACCGCCTCGAACACCACGGCCCCGGCCGCCACACACTGCGGCTCACCCCCGCGAAACCACCGGAACCACCCGTCGACTTCCCGGCAGGGCTGCTCGCAGGCCTTCTCACCCACACACCGCCCGCCGGACCCGCGGGCCGCAGGCTCACCCCCTCCCCACTGCAACGCGAACTGATCGCCGACACCGACGCCCACCCAGGCAGAGGCCGCCACACCGAACAACTCGCCTTCACCTGGCAGGGCCCGCTCGACCTCGACCGGTTCACTGCCGCCTGGCAGTCCGTCTTCGACCACGAAAGCGTGCTGCGCACCACATTCGAAGACGGCCCACAGCCCGACCTCATGACACGCGACCGGCTCACCCCCGAAGTCGTACGACTGTCCTACGACAACACGGACTGGCCCACGGCCATCGAAGCGGACCGCCACCGCGGAATCGACCCACGAAGCCAAGGCCCCCTACGCATCACCATCCTGAGCCCCACACCCCCCCACCCAACCCCCACCCCACCCCCGCCCACCGACATCACCCCCACCACCCCAACCGTCCCCACCAACCCGGCCACAAGCTCCCCCACCACCACCCCCACCAACCCACCCACCCCCACCCGCATCCTCCTCACCTTCCACCACACCCTCCTCGACGGCTGGAGCGTGCGGATCCTGCTGCACGAGTTCTACCGCGCCTACCTCGCCGGCGGCACGCTCCCCGGCGGCGAACGCCGGCCCGACATCGGCGACTACCTGCACTGGCTCGCGGCACAGGACACCACCCCCGCCCAGGAATGGTGGGCCGGAGCCGACCTGGCCCCCGGCACGGACCCCGGCGCCACCCTCCCCACCCCCACCAGCCACAGCACGGGCACCGCCTACGCCCGCACCCGCCTCACCACCGGACAAGCCGCACGCCTCAACGCATGGGCCACCGGACTCGGCAGCCCCGAAAGCATCGTCCTGCACGCCGTATGGGCACTCCTCCTCTACCGGACCCGAGGCACCCAAGCCCCCGCCCGCATCCGCTTCCACGCCACCGTCTCCGGCCGCGGCATCCCCTTCAGCAGCATCGAACGACTGCCCGCCCCCCTGCGCAACCCCCTGCCGGTCACCGTCGACATCGACCCCCGCACCACCCTGCGCGCCCTCCTGGACGCACTGCGCGACCAGGCCGTGGACCGCTCCGCCTACGAATGGGTCACAGCAGGCCAGACCCGGGCCTGGTCGGGACAGCGCGACACACCCACGACAGGCAGCCTGCTCATCTTCGAGAACCGGCGGTACGAGGACAACGGCCTCACCAGGCGCCTCGCCGACGAGGGCATCCGAGTAGGCTCCGCCGAAACCCTCGGAGCCCACACCGCATACCCCCTCACCCTCACCGCCCAGCACACCGACGAAGGCGCCCTCGCCCTCACCGCCACATACGACCGCACCCGCCTCACCAGCGCCGAACAACTCCTCACCCACACCGCGCACCTCCTGCGCAGACTCCCCGCCGAGGCAGACCGGGCCACCACCGTCGGACACCTCATCGGA
This sequence comes from Streptomyces sp. NPDC058663, assembly GCF_042716745.1. Classification (NCBI taxonomy): domain Bacteria; kingdom Bacillati; phylum Actinomycetota; class Actinomycetes; order Kitasatosporales; family Streptomycetaceae; genus Streptomyces; species Streptomyces sp. NPDC058663. Next base: position 3,987 of record NZ_JBHXRV010000091.1, on the reverse strand, counting down.
CTGCTCAAAGACCTCCCCCAACAACCACCGACCACCCCCGCCCCTACCCCCTCCCGCACCCGCGCCCGCGCCTACACCGAGGACTCCACCGCACCCCCACTGGTCGTACTGCGCCCGGCCACCAGCCCCGGCGCGGGCACCGTCTGCCTCGTCCAGACACCCACCGCCCACCGCTCCGCCCACACCCGCCTCGTCAAGGCCTACCAAGGACCCGAAGCAGTGGCCCTCCTGCGCCCGGCGGACCTACCACGGCTGCGCGACGCCGTCCTGCGGGCCCTGGCCGACGGCCCCGTAGTGCTCGGCGGCTTCTCCGGCGCAGGAGTGATCGCCTATGACGTCGCCAGGTCAGTCGCGGCATTCGGCGCCCGCGCACCCCTGGTGGTACTCACCGGAGCGGAAACAGCGGCAGCCGACTTCGTCCGTACCCTTGAGGACATGGCACGGCGCGCCCGGTAACAGCGCCGGCCAAGCGATGCGAAATGACCATGAACAAAGGAACCGTCCGGTGAGTGACTTCGACGCGATCGACTCGCTGCTGTCGGGTGTCGCCCCGCTGGCACCGCTTCCCACCCCAGAAGTACGCCGCGAGCTGCGCGAGCGCGCCCACCTGTCCAAGGCACAGGTGGCCAGGGCGCTCGGAGTGAGCCCGTCCACGGTGACCGGCTGGGAGACGGGGCGCGACCCGGTCGGCGAGATCCGGCAGAAGTACGCATACCTGCTGGACGGACTCCAGACAAAGCTGGACACGGAGACCACACCACAGCAACCCACCGGGGCACCGAAACCGGCATCGGAACCCGCCCCCGAGCCGACCACCCCGCCCGCCCCCGAGACCGAGGGCTACGACGACGTCGAGACCCTGGCCGAGCCCGAGCCATGTGTCCTGTGCGGCCTCCCCGCCCGCCACCGAATGGACGGCTTCACCCAGCACCTGGACCCCACCGAGTGCCGGCCGACGCCGACCACACCAAAACCCACTCCGCAAAAGGAAGTTGCAGTCACCCCGGCAACCCCCGAGCCCATCGCCCAACCGCACCCCCGCCCGGCCAACGGAAGGCCCAAGCCACCCCGCGGGCGCGCCTTCCAGCCCGAGTCCGGCCCCGGCGACCTCATCACCTCCACCGTCGAAGCCGCCCTCAGCGAGAACCGAGGCGACGTCGAGGCCGCTACGGCCGCCTTGCTCAAGCGGGCCATCCCGGACGCGATGCGCCTGCTGGACGAAACCCGCAAGGGCGGCCGGTACGACGTAGTAGCCCACCCGTGGATCCCCGACATCCTGCGCAAGCAGACCTCCAAGGGCGCCGACCAGGTCTGGGAAGCCCGTCCGAAGTGGACCCGCCGCACCGTCCCGCCGAGCACACACGAAGTGACCGCGCTCGATATGAACGGCGCGTATCTCTCCGCCCTGAAGACGCATCTCCCGCTCGGCCAGCTGGAACACTCCACCGGCTTTGACCACGATCGTCGCCGAGCCGGTGTCCACCTCATCACCCCGGCCGCCTGGGAACACGAAGATGTGCTCCCCAACCCCCTCGGCAACCGCGACGAACCCGGCCCGCTCTGGGTCACGGAACCCACCCTGCGCCTGCTCCTACGTCTCTCCGGCCCCAAGCACGGCTTGTGCGACCCGCCCGAGATCCACGAGTCGTACACCTCCGGTTCGACGGAGGGTCTGTTGGAGAAGTTCCGTGTCGTTCTCAAGGAGGCCCGTGACAGGGCGATCGCCGAGAACGACGAGGTGACGCTGGAGTACGTGAAGGCGATGTATTCCAAGTTCGTTTCGACGATGGGGGAGTCGAATTACAACCGTGAGCTCTACCGCCCGGACTGGATGCACCTCATCCGCTCCCAGGCTTTTGCGAACCTCTGGACGAAGGCCCTCAAGGCCCATGATGAAGGTCTGCATGTAATCCGTGTCATGGGTACCGACGAACTCCACGTTGTCGGAGACTGGCGGCGCGTTTTCGCCGAGGGCCGCGGGGTTACGGAGGTGAAGGTCAAGGACACCTACACCATCGCCGACACCGGCAGCGCCCAAGAGTAACGGCCCGCCATGAATGTCGGACGTTGTGAAGTTCGCTCGTCGCGAGGGGCAGCACGCCCGGTCAGAGCAGGAGTCCATCACAATAAGCCCGGCTGAGGACTGGGACTTACCACCCCGGCGGCCTCCAGCCCAACCGGTCCACCGTGACCGCATCCTGTCAGCAGGACAACCAGCCTCCGTTCCACCCGGGTCAAGTTTGTCACCAAGGTTGGCGTCACTCTGCAGTACCCACGGGCGGGCGCCTGTCGCAGGTCTGACGAGGTCGCAAAAACATCCCGCTGCCAAGCGTCGTTGGCAGAGAGAGTACGTCGGGACCACGCGAGAAGACGGGCGGTAAGGGCAGTGAGTGAGACAGACAGGGCAGGATTGCCAGCCCCGAGAGGCCCTGGGTGGACAGACCTTGTTCGGGCCCCTGACCGTCTCGACGAGGGCTTGGACGAGTTCGGTAACCGAGTCGTGGGCAAGTGGATGCCCAAGGGCATCAACCGGCCGCTGTGGGAGCGGATCAGCGGCGCCACGATCGAGGGTTATCTCGGAATTGGGTCCAAGGTCCTGAAAAACTTCACCTTGGCGTGTGTTTATACTCGCGATTATCGTGACTTAGATGATCTTGTGCGCGTTTTGGGTGTGTTGCGTGAGTTAGGTGTTGTGGGGTGGGTTGATTACAAGCGGGACTGCGATACAGGTAGGGGGTTGTATGGGCGGGGGGCCGTGTACTGGCAGTCTCCGCCGGGGTCTGTGCGTATTGAGGCTCCTAGGTGGTCGGCCGGCCGTGAAATGGATCAGGAGGGTTTTCCCTTGAATGGCGGGGCAAGGGTAGGGCAGCGCGGTAACTGGTGGCGGTGAGTAGGATTATCGATTTCTTTTCGTCAATGGTCAGTTGGCGGCAGCGGGGTGATGGGTGCAGAGGGTTTGGGTTCTTCCGTGTGGGGTGGTCCCCCAGTCTTGTAAGTTTTCTGTTCATCAGGTGACCGAGTACAACGGTGACCTGTTAGTGGGGGCCACCGAGTTCGACCACCTCCTCAAACCACCCTCGCCACCCACCCACGCACCCTCGTCCTGGACGAAGCCCAGTGGCTCCAGAGTGATCAGCTGGAGTACGTCCGCTACCTCTGGGATGACCCCTCCAGCCAGCTTGCGGTCGTCTTCGTCGGCGGCGAGGGCTGCTACCACGCGCTGCGCAAAGAGCCGATGCTGTCCTCCCGCATCTTCATCTGGCAGCACGTCACCCGCCTCACCCCCGACGAAGTCCTCGACGTCATCCCGCTCTACCACCCCATCTGGGCCGACGCCGACCCCGACGACATCACCTTCGCCGACAGCCGCGCCGCCCACGGCAACTTCCGCAACTGGGCCCGCCTGACCGCCCATACCCAGACTGCCCTGCACCGCACCGGGAGCACCCGAGTCGAATAAGAAGTCCTCCGCTGGGCCTTCAGCCGTCTCGGCAGTGCCTGACCACCCAGCCCAGTCCGTAACAATCAACTAGCCTAGGAAAAAAGCCAGTTGATGCAGAAGAGACCCTTCACGAGAACTAGACCGCTTCTCCTGGCATGCCGGGAGAAGGCCTCTCTGATCTCTCGAAGATCAGTTAGATTTTTCTGCATCCAAAGAGCAGAGGCGCACATCAGCTCCGCTATGCTCGAAACCTGAGAGAGCCCCCGGCCCTTCGGGAGAGCGGACGGCCCTCCGCTCAAAGCCCTTCTGAGAGATCCAGCACCCGGAATTGCCTATCCGAGCAGACGGCCTGTCAACTCCCGCGCACAGCTGCGTATTTAGGAATCCGCGGAGAGGTTTCCGTCAGGCTGGATCGCGGAGCGATCTGAGCCGCTGGGCCACGGAGTGGACCGGCAAGCCGGAGCGGAGCGCCGGCAGCATCGCGGAGCGATGCATGTATTCCGCCGCGTAGCGGCGGCGCGTCGTGTCTGCGGAGCAGACCCTGT
>NZ_JBHXRV010000090.1:10762-17627 GCF_042716745.1 Streptomyces sp. NPDC058663 | reverse complement strand
ACCCCCCAGGTCATCCGATCGACAGAGGGGACACAGTCATACCGGGCCCGGAGGCCAGCGGCCCCATTGCAGGACCGCGAAAAACATAACGGGGGTGACGTGCTCGCGGGCCTGCCGCACACCCCTCACGCGGAAACGTAACGGGGGGAACGGGTCAGGTCGCCCCTGCGGCTCCGCGGTGAGCTTGTAACGGCTGGGCGTGCAGATTCTGCGTACTGCGGTGCAGCGTGCCGCCAGAAGGCCTACCGCCGTCGGCGGGCCAGCCACACGTTCGATCCGGTTCCGGAACTGCTGGCGGCGCTGGCACCTTTCGACGCCACCTACCATCCCGGCATCTCGCAGGCGCTCTACAAGGCGTTGTACCGCGTGCACGCCGAGCACCTGCGTGGCAACGATCCGGCCGGATTCCTCGCAAAACTCGCAGCCATGGATCCCGAGCGAGTCAAGATCCCCGACACCGACGACGGCCGTCGCCTCCGTGCCTCCCTCCGCAGCATCCGACAGGCTCAAACCCTCACGCGCGTCCAAAGCGGCTGCAACAACGAGCACACCCAGGCCGTGTTTGGGAAGTTGCTGGTGTGCTGGGTGGGCCGTCCGGGGAAGTCGCGGGCGGCCATCCAGATGGTGAGGTCGCGGGCGATCCGATCGATGCTGGACTCGGTGACGACGTCGTGTTCGCGGCGGGTGGTGTCACGGCGGACGACCTCGTAGCCGCCTTCGTCCAGAACCGCGACGGAGGTGAACCAGGCCGGGTCGTCGTCATCGGGCTGGATGACGACGAAGGTGTTGTCCGAGTCGTTGAGGTCGTCGACCAGCATGAACAACGCGTCCTCGGACGGGTCCTCGATGTGGTCGCCGCTCGCACTCTCGGCCCGGTAGTACGCAGCCCCCATGGCCTCTGTCTCCCCTCAACCTGCTGACCTGACCGCGGCCAGAATGACATGCGGGACCGACACTTCCGGCAGGTCACAGCCATTCGTTGATTGCGGCAATGAGAACGGTCGCCTCGAAGCGGACCGCGAGCTTGTCGAACCGGGTGGCCACCGCCCGGTTCCGCTTCAGCCGGTTGATGCCGCACTCGACCGCGTGCCGGGCCTTGTAGTCCTCACGGTCGTAGGCCGGAGGCCGCCCGCCAGGCATCCCCCGACGTTTGCGGTGGCCAGCCTGATCGGCAGGTTCCGGGATCGTGCAGCGGATACCGTGCCGACGCAGATAGGCACGGTTCGCGCGCGACGAATACGCCTTGTCTCCCCGCACCCGCAACGGCCGAACTTGGGGCCGGCCCGGCCCGGGGCGAGGAACCCGGATGGCTTCCCACACGGCCGTGAACTGCGGGCTGTCGCCCCGCTGACCGGCTGTGACCAGCAGCGATAACGGCCGCTGTCCTTGCTCACAGGCTAGGTGCATCTTCGTGGTACAGCCCCCGCGGGACCGGCCCAGACCGTGATCATCCGGTTCGGACCGGTAGCCGCCCGGCGGCTCCTTCTGGGCTTGACCGTCCCGACGGGCGCCGCCGCGTGCTGATGGGCCCGGCAGATCGTGGAGTCGACGTTCACGTCCCAGGTGATCAGCCCGACGGCATCCGCCCGGGCCTGCAACCCGGTCAGCACTGACGCCCAGACGCCATTGCGCTGCCAGCCCCGGAACAGCCCATAGACCGTCTGCCACGGACCGTATTCCGTGGGCAGATCACGCCACGGGGCGCCGGTCCGCACCCGCCAGCGGATCCCGTCGATCAACCGCCGCCGGCACACCGACGGCCTGCCCAATCCCGCGACCGGCAACAACGGCCCCAGCACCGCCCACTGATCAACTGAAAGATCCCCTCGCCCCACACCGTGATCATCGCGGCACGGGGCGAGACACGGACCCCATCAGGTGTTTCGATACGGAGCGTCCTCGGTCGTGCCGTCGTCGATCCTCGCCGTCTTCGAGAGCGAAGCCCAGCGCGTGGTGACGCCGGCGGAGGACGTGCATACACGGGAGGACCCCTGGGACGCCCTCGTGCACTGCTGCTCCATGAGCACAGCTACCCGTGAACGTCTCAGCCCCGCCCATCGGTGCGCTCATCACCCGTGCCCAGCAGTCGGGCTGTCTGCGCGACGACGTCGAGCCGACCGACACCGCCCTCATCCAGACCATGCTCGGAACCATCACGCTGAACAGCTACGGCGTCGCCCCGGACCTGTGGAAGCGCTACCTCACCCTCGTCCTCGACGGCCTACGTCACAGCCGGGACGAGCCGACCCCGCTTTCCCAACGGGGACTTGCGCAGCAGGAATTCGACCAGACCATGAGGTGAGCGGCAACGAGACGAGTCGTCGCCGGCCACCTCCCCGAACACGAGCCACCAGCGGGCGGGGACGCCAGGCACCCATGCCCGCCGTTACGAATCACAACAGCAGGACGATGGCGTAGGCGAGAAAGAACGCCGCCACCACCACCGCGAGGCCGATGATCAGCGTCAGGGGCGCCTTCGCCCAGCCCTTGGTCGGGTTGTGCGTGTCCTGCGGCCCGGCCCCGGACATGCTGCTCTCGCCGGGCGGCGTTTCGCCCGGCGGCACGCCCCCGCCGGCCTCCAGGCCGGAAGTGGTGTCGGGGTCGGGATCAGGACCCGGTCTCGGAGAGGAAGTCATCTGCCCTGCGTTCCCGCCCGACGGCGATGCGTACCTCGCAGAGGCGCGTCTTCCGTCTTCTGGCCGTATCGGTGCAACCGTCGTCCGGCCGTCTCGTCCTGTCCGTCTCAGGCATGTCGCCGTCCGGCAGCGCCTCGTCAGGTTCGGGGCGGCACGCGGTGCAGGCGGAGGTCGACGAGCCGGGCGTCCGTCACCTCGGCGGTCATGTACGTGCAGTATGGCTGTCGCCGCCTGTCCGTCGGCGAGCCCGGGTTGAGCAGGCGCAGCCCGCCGGGCGCGGTGGTGTCCCACGGGATGTGGCTGTGGCCGAACACCAGGACGTCGAGGTCGGCGAAACGCGCATGGCACCGCTGCTCGCGCCCCTGCGCCGGCCCCGTCTCGTGCACGACACCGAAGCGGAGCCCCGCGCACTCCGCCCGGGCCACCTCGCCGAGCCGGGCCCGCAGCTCGGGCCCGTCGTTGTTGCCGTGGACGGCCACCAGGCGCCGCGCACGGGCCTCGAACACGTCCAGGGTCGCCGCGTCCACCCAGTCGCCCGCGTGGAAGACGACGTCGGCCTCGTCCATCGCCGCGAGAAGGGGCGCGGGAAGCTCCCTGGCCCGCTTGGGTACATGGGTGTCCGAAGTCAGCAAAAGGCGCACAGCCTCCACTCCGTTCTGCCGGTCCAGTTGATGGCGACGTGCCGCTCGTCCGGCACCCGGTGCACGCCGCGCCGCCGGTCACTGCACGACGCTTCCGGCACCGGGCACCGGGTGGGACGGGGAGATCATGTCAGCTCGCCGTCGCCCGCGCCCGTACCGGCGAGGACGACCGAACGGACGGACTAGCGCCGCTTCATGCGCGGCCGGCCGGGGATCAGCGCCGGCCGGGAAGGGGCGGCCGTTCGGCGTCGGGGTCCGCGGAGCGGTCGAAGGCGCCGGGCCGGGCGAGGTCGTCCAGGAGTTCGTCGATGACCTCCTGGGTGACGTGCGGCATGACGTAGACGTGGCTGTAGTCGTGACGGCGGCCGCCGAGGTTGAGGGGCATGCAGGCCAGTGAGTACTTCCGGGTGATCTCGGCGCGGGGCTGCTGGAACCAGATGCTGAGCGCGTGGTCGCCGTGCCCGACCTCGATGCCGTCCTCCGCCCACGGCTCACCGCGTTCCCGCAGTTGCTCGCTGAGCGCGCGCAGACGTCCGGCGGTGTACTGGGCGATCCGCAGGACCTCGGCGGCCTGGCGGATCTGCTGCTCCTCGCCGAGCTGGGCGAGGTGGTTCCACATGGCGAGGGAGGCGAAGCCGCTGCGGGAGCCGGCGAAGGTGCTGTCGGGGGAGGAGACGTAGGCGGGGTCGGACGGCGGGCGCAGCTTGGCCCCCGCGCGGGACATGTAGATCCCGGTGGGGACGGGCGCTCCGGGATACTTGTGGCCGCTGGTGACGATGGAGGACACCTCGGGGACCCGGAAGTCGAAGACCGGCGGCGCGGTGTCGAGGAGCCCGGTGTCGCGGGCCTTCTGCAGGTAGGGGGCGTAGGCGGCGCCCATGGCGCCGTCGACGTGGATCCAGTACCCGTTGCGGGTGCTGACGCGATCGAGGTCGTCGGGGTCGAAACGTACGGAGCGGTCGACCAGGCCGTGCCGCTCGAAGACAGGGCGCAGGCGTTCGCAGGCGCCCTGGACATCGTCGAACGCGCCCTTGAAGACGCTGCCGATGTTGAAGTTGACCAGGACGGGGTGGCCCTTGGCGGCGAAGAAGTCCACGACGGCGACGAGCGCGTCGACGTCGACGGTGCCGGGGCCTTCTTCACCGCCCGTAGTCGGGACACCGCCCAGCGGCCAGCCGTTGTACGTCGGCATCCCGGTGCCGGCCAGGTCGATCGGGCACTCGCCCGGGTAGCGGCTTCCGCCCAGGTCGTAGAACGTGGGGATGTCCAGCACCCGCATCGCCTTGATGTGCGAGTAGTGGGTCTCCCGCGAGAAGAACGCCACGGGCAGGTAGGCGTTGGGGTTGTCGTCGGGGTGCTGGGCGCGCAGGTAGCTGGTGCGGCAGCTGGCGTCACCGGAGATCTCGTCGCGGACCAGGGCGTTGCCGTCCAGGTAGTCCCGCGCGTTCCACATCGCATACAGGTTGCCCTCCGTGCTGCCCATCGACAGCACGTAACCCCACCCGTCCTCCACGCGCGGCCTGTCCGGATTCTCGGGCAGAGTGACGTGCCACAGCCGGGCGTAGTGCTCCAGGACCGCCCGCTCCAGCCACCGCGAGTGCAGGCTGTAGTGACTGTCGACGAACGGGTCCCCGATGTTGTTGAGGTGGTAGCCGAGGAACCGCCCCAGCGCGGCGTGGCCGTCGAGCGACAGGTTCACCTGATACCCGAGAAGGCGGCCACGCTGCTCGCCTAGGTACCCCTCCAGCTTGGCCAGAACCGCGATCCGCTGCTCATCGGTGTAGGCGTCGGGGCCCAGCCGGTAGTCGTCGTTGGCCGGCAGCGACGCCACAGGCGTACTGGAGTGCTCGGTGGTCATTTTCGTGCCCGTTTCTGAGCGGTTCCACGAAACGACCGTCCCCTGCGGGCGCCGGAATCGGGCAACACTCGGATCCGAAGGGACAAATGCAGTGCGAGATCCATCGACTGGAAGACCGGGGCAACAGACCCGCCAGTGCTCGGGCGGCACAGACTTCTGGCGGACGACCAGCACCCGGACACCTCGCGACACAAACGCTACACGGCGCACAGGGCTCGCCTTCCCGGATTTCCTGAATTCCCTTGCGGGGTAGTCAATGAGGGTGATTGGGGTTTACCGACGGACACCCAGAATGAGAATGTGGGGATACGTTTCTGCACGAACCCGATAGGGCAATGGCGCCAAACTGGTTTTCGTAGGTACCGCCTCATCACAAAGGGTTGGCCCTCCAAGACTTGTGGGGAGCGGGCGGGTCGTGGCGCAGGCGTGCGGGTGGCTCCGGGGGGATCCGGTGCGGCATGAGGAAGCCCCCCACCACAGCAGTACCGTGGCGACCAACCAGAGCCCCACGGCCCACGCCACGCTTTTCGCACCAGACCGACGCGCCCTGGTGGGTGGCTGCCTTGTTGGGAGTGCTCGTGACCGGGCTGTCGCTGTGGATGGGCCGGCTGCGCGGCGCACAGCGCCGCCAGGCGAAGGCACGGGGCCGGGAGCGGGCGCTGGACCGGAGGGCGCCGTAGGGCGGCTGCTCCCGCGTCGCGCAAGCGGGCTGGCCCGGCGCACGGGTGGGACAGTCACGTCCCGAGTCCCTGGTGCTCGGCACCCCCGCCGGGCCCGCTCGCCCTGGGGCCGCGTCGGCGCGTCGGTGTCACCCGGCCGGCTGCTCGGCCATGGAGAACGTCGCCACCTGGAAAGGCCCAGCCTGCTGCGGAGGAACGCCATCGGCAGTGGGTCTGGAGGCGCCCTGGCAGGCGCGGGTGAGGCAGAGCCCGGCTGTCCTGAACCGGCAACCTCCCTGTTCGCAGCCGGGCCTGAGGGTGCCTCGGCTGTGGCACGGGGGGGGCATCTCCCCCCCCGAGGAAGGGGAGTTTCCCTGTTCAGGAACCTGACTGCACGAATATCCGCCGAATTTCCTTGCGGGGAAACTCGAACGATACTGCTCCGTCATCGCCCGGATATCCAGGGAAATCGCAGGTCCGGGCCGGTTACGGGCAGAAAACGGCGTGAATGGTGCGGCTGAAACATTTTCAGGGCCCACCCGGATGTGCCCCGAATTCCACGTGGCTATCGTTTCTGATCGAACGAGCTTCGGGTACCTGGCGCAAGCAGTGGGGTCCCTGAGGCTGCATTGCAAAAAGGCAAGGAGGAAGACGTGAGGAACCAGAAGTGGGTCCAGCGGTTGGCGTTGCCTGTCGTGGCTGCTCTTGGTGCGGTCATGCTGACGACCACGACGGCTGAGGCGGTGCCGTCGGGATGCAGTACGTCCCGCGTCGACAAGGACACATTCACCGGTACGTGCAAGAGCGGGAGCGGGACCTGGCGGCTGCGTGTCGACTGCGACAAGGCCGAGCCGGACAGCTTCTCCAGTTGGCTCAAGCCGGGGAAGACCGCGTCCGAGGGGTGTTGGTGGGGCAAGGCGCGCGGGGCCAGCATCGAGGTGCGCTGACCTGAGCGGACGTCCTGCCGCCGCACGAACGAGCGGGGGGGGGGCCCGGGGGGGGGCGGGGCGCGGCCCCGAGGCCGTGCCCCCAGGGGCCGAGCAGCAGGCGGGCCGAGGGCCCGCCCCAGGC
>NZ_JBHXRV010000090.1:0-10752 GCF_042716745.1 Streptomyces sp. NPDC058663 | reverse complement strand
GTGGTGGGGGGGGTGTGGGGGGGGCCGGGGGGGGGGGGCCACCTGGGGGGGGCGCTCCCCTGACCCCCCGCCCGCCCCCCCCACGACCGGGCGGCGCCAGGACCGTGTGGCGGCAGGACCGTGTGGCGGCAGGACCGTGCCCTCCCAGCCCTGGCGCGCCCAGGCGTCACGCACCGCGCCCCACACCGGATGCGCACCCGCGGCGGCCGACCAGTAGATCGACCCGCCCTCGAACACCGTGTACGCGCCCCGCCCGTCCGGCGTGCGCACTTCGTGCGTGGTCGGGCACCGCAGCGGCACGCCGAATGGGCCCGAGGTGCCGAGGCGGACGCGGTAGGGGTTCTTGTGGAAGACGTTCCAGCGGGCGGTCTGCTCGGTGAGCTCCATATTCCGCACGAGGGGGGAGACGGCCACCTCGCGGATCATGCGTACCGACCGGTGCGGTGCGGTGCGGTGGCGTGCCCGCCCGGGTGGGCGGCAGCGATCAGTTCCGCCAGGAGGCGCCCGGCCAGGTCCTGCTGAATCCGTGGGGGTGTCCGCCCACACGGCGGCGGCCCAGTCGGCCGGACTGCCATCGAAGCACGGCGGCTGGTGACGGGCCAGGTGGCGGCATCGGCGCGGGTGCCGGCCGCCGCGGTCCGCATGCGGTCGGCCGCCTTGTGCTCGGCGTCGAGCGCCGCCTGCAGCAGGCGTTCGGCCACCAGGATCCAGTCGCGGTCCCGGTCGCCAACCGGCACCGCGCACGTCCAGTCGGCGGCCATGCGCAGCACCGGGCCTGGGGCCGGGCCGGTCTCCTCCCCCACTGCGGCGTCGGCGTCGTGCTCGTCGAGGACGGCGCGCATTTGTGCCGGTCCCGCCACCGCGGCATGACGGCCGGCCAGGCTCAGCAGCGCGTCCAGTGCGGCCCGTCCGGTGGTCGGCCACGGCCTCTCGGCGCCCACGCCTGCCGGATCCAGGGCTGGTCGCGTCAGTCCTGCGGCACGTGCTCCTCGTACAGGGCGCGGACCGCCGCGCTGCACTGCGCCCCCTGGCAGTGGCCGGACTCCACGCGGGTGCGACGGCGCAGGCCGCCCGGGGAGCGAGCGGGAACGGTGGCGGTCAGGGCGTCACGGATCTCGCCCCGGGTGACCGACTCGCACGGGCAGACGATGTCCCCGTAGGCCGGGTCCCGGGCGATCAGGTCGGGGCGCCGGTGGGGGCGGGGAGTGGCTTCGCCGATGTTCGGCATCCGGAGCGGCGCCAGGTCGGTGCGCCGGTCGCCGGGCGGCAGCTCTCCCTGCTCCTCCAGCAGGCCGACGACGTACGAGGCGATGCCCATCGAGGCGCTGAGGCCGGTGGAGCGGATACCGCCCACGGTGACGTACCGCAGGCCCGGGTGGGCGCGGATGCGGTAGTCCTCGTGCCCGGTGGCCGCGCGCAGCCCCGCGTACGACGTGATGACCTGCTCCTTGAGGAGGTCCGGCATGATGCGGCGGCCCTGGTCGAGGAGGTGGGCGCGGCCTTCGGGGGTGGTGTGGTGGGCCGTCTTGGCGTCGTCACCTGTGAGGTCCTCGGCGGTGGGGCCGAGGAGCACGTTGCCGAAGACGGTGGGGGTGACGAGGACGCCCTTGCCGAGTGCGGTCGGGACGGGCAACAGGATGTGCCGGACGAGAGCCCGGGACGGTTTGGCGAAGACGAGGAGCTGGCCGCGGCGTGGGGTGATGGTGAAGTCGTGGACGCCCAAGAGGCGGTCGACGTCGTCTGCGTGGAGCCCGGCGGCATTGACGAGGAGGTGGGTGCGCAAGGTGCCGCGGGTGGTGCGGACCTCATGGCCTTCGGGGAGCGCGGTGACCGCCTGCACCCGGGTGTTGAGGTGCAGCTCGACACCGGCGCGGACCGCTTGGGTGGCATGGGCGAGGGTGGTTGTCCAAGGGCAGATGATGCTCTCGTCCGGCACTGCGAGTGCTCCGACGGCTCCGGGCCCGAGGTGTGGTTCGCGGCGGTAGAGCTCGGCGGGGGTGAGTTGGCGGGTGTGGGTGCAGCCGTTGCGAGCGGCCTTGTCGGCGAGCGCGGGAAGGGCGGCGAGTTGTTCGTCGTTCCAGGCCACGAGGAGGGCACCGGTCCGCTCGACGGGGATGCCGCACCGGCTCGCGTGGGCGAGCAACTGACGTCGTCCTTCTCGTACGAGCCGGGATTCGAGCGTGCCGGGGGTGGCGTCGAAGCCGGTGTGGAGGATGGCGGTGTTGGCTTTGGACGTGCCGTTGCCGACGTCGTCGGAGGCCTCTACGAGAGCGATCCGGAGCCGGGGGTGCCGGGCCAGCTCACGGGCGATGGCGGCGCCGACCACGCCGGCACCGATGACGGTGATGTCGTAGGGGGCGGGGTCGTCGGGCAGCATGGGGGCTCCTCCAGGGGCGTGGTGCCGGGCGGGTTGCTCGGGGGCGTGGTGCGGGGGGTGTGGTGAGGGTGAGCGGGGTCCGGGAGCCTGCCGTGGGCAACTGGGGGCCTGGGGCCGAGGGGTGGGGCCTCGGCGGGTGGGGGCCTGGGTCGAAGGCGTGGGGCTTGGGCGGGTGGGGTGGGGGCCTGGGGCAGAAAAGTGGGGCTTGGCTGGGGGCGAGTTCGGACTGGCGAGCGGTACGCCCGGCAGGCGCGACAAGGCGGCCGGGCAGGCCCGGCGGGGCGGGGGGACGAGCCGTACAGGGCATCGTCGGCGGCAGCCGCCGGCGATGCCGGGGGGCCTGGGTGCGGGTGGTGGGTGGGAGGGCAGCGGCCGGGGCGGTCAGTGGCTGTCTACCGCTCTGCGGAACGACGCCCTTCGTTGTTCCGCCTCGTCCGGTGACATCCTCGGCTCGTAGACCGCCGAGGGCCTACCCGCCGAGGGCAGCGCGTCCGTGACGTCGAGGTGCGGGTACAGGCCGAGACGGGCGGCCGTTGCCACTCCCAGCGCCGTCGCATCGGGCAGTTCCGCGACGACGACCGGGAGTTGCAGCAGATCGGCCTGGGTCTGCATGAGGAGTGCGGAGCGGGTCAGACCGCCGTCCACCCGCAGTTCGCGCAGCCCCGCGCCCAGGTCCCGGCCCACCGCGTCCGCCAACTCCGCGACCTGGGCCGCGATTCCCTCGCACAGTGCCCGCACGAGGTGGCCCGGCGTGGTGTCCAGCCCGAGGCCGGTGAGGGAGCCCCGCTCCTGCGGACGCCACCACGGTGCCGCAAGGCCCGCCAGTGCCGGTACGAAGGTCACTCCCCCGCTGTCGGGGACCGTGGAGCCCACCCGGTCCAGGTCTTCGGGGCCGTTGATGACACCGAGGTCCGTCAGCCAGCGCACCGCCGACGCGGCCGTGTACACCTGGCCGTCGAGGCAGTAGTCGGTACGGCCGCGCAGCTGCCAGGCCACGCACCCGGCCAGGCCCGTGGTGGGGCGCACCGGCCGGCTGCCGGCCTGGGCGAGCAGGAACGCCCCTGTGCCGTAGGTGCACTTGGCGGATCCCGCCTCCACCGCGCGCTGTGCGAGGAGCGCGGCCTGTTGGTCCACCAGCAGTCCGGTCAGCGGGAGTTCGTCGCCGAAGGCTTTCGTCGTACCCACGTATCTGTCGGAGGCGACGATCTCCGGAAGGTCCTCGTGGGTGAGGCCGAACACGTCCAGGGCGGTCCCGGACCACGCCACCCGGTCGAGGTCGAGGAGCTGGGTGCGGCCGGCGGTCGACGCGTCGGTGACGAACGCCCCGGTGAGTCGGTGGACGAGCCAGGCGTCGCTGGTGGTGACCACTCCGGCGCGGGTGAGGCGGCGCCGTATCCAGGCCATTTTGGGGGCGGCGAAGTAGGGGTCCAGGGGGAGGCCGGTGAGCGCCTGCAGCTCGGGGGCCTGATCCACCAGTTCCTCGCACAGTTCCGTGGCCCTGCGGTCCTGCCAGACGATCGCGTCGGTGAGCGGTTCGCCGGTCGCCGGGTCCCAGGCCAGGACCGTCTCGCCCTGGTTGGCGAGTCCGACGGCGGCGACGGGCTCGCCCGCCGCGGCGAGCGCGCACCGGCCGGCCTCCACCACGGAGGCGTACAGCTCGGCGGGGTCCACCTCGACGCGACCGCCGGGCAGGTGGCGGGGGCGTACCGGTGCCTCACCCGTACCGAGCACGCCCCGCTCGGGGCACACTACGAGGGCCTTGGTCCCGGATGTGCCCTGGTCAACGGCCAGTACCGGCGCGTCCCCACCCGCAGATCCCCTTGCCATTCCCGCACCCCTCGCCCTGTGATCGACGCCGAAAGACTGGGCCAGCTCCGCAGTCGCAGTCAAGAGGCGACCGGTGAAGTGGCTCGCCGGCCCGGGCCTTCGCGGCAAAAGCTGGACCGGGACGCCGCATTCATGGTCAACTACACGCCGTCCCAACCGGGTTGACCCGACGAAGCACACGGCGGAACGGAGTCTGCCGGACCGCCCCCCGCCGCACCTGAGGACCAGTAGAGATGCCCAGCGACGAGTTCCGTCCGGTGTACCACCCGGCGGGCCATGACGCCGAATTGCGGTTCGCTGTCCAGGAGTTACGCACCGGCCGGTGGGTGGCGATGCGGAACCTGCTGGCCGGCACCGTCGACTGGGCGTCGTGGACCCGGCGCACCCAGGTGCTGGCCGCGGTGGCCGCCGGCACCGACACCGTACGCGCCTGGCGCGCGGAGGAGCCGCACAGTCTCGCTGCGACGGTGATGCACACCCGGGTCACGGTGGAGCGTGCCTCCCGCGCACACCGCGAAGCTCATCCGCAGACCACCGCGTTGTGGCACGAGGCATGGGAGGCCTGCCAGGTCTGTGCCCAGCAGGCTCCCGACGATCCGGTGCCGTGGGTCTGCCTGCTGGCGCTCTCGCCGCTCGATCGCAGACAGCGGGTGGCCGAGCACCGGATGCCTCCGCCGGGACCGATGCTCTTTCCCGGTCCGTGGGGCCTGCTGAACGAGGTCGTCAAGCGCGATCCGGACAACCGCGAGGCCCATCACCGGATGCTGCAGTTCGTGTACGCGCGCAGCCCGCGGGGCTCGTTGCCCGAGGCCGTGAACTATGCGCGCTGGGCGGTGGGCACCGCCCCCGTGGGGTCCGCGGTGCACGTGCTGCCCCTGTACGTGCGCATCGAACGCTACCGCCGCGAGCGCGGCCAGGACAGGGCCCTGGACCTGCACTGGGTGACGGACGACGCGATCCGGGACGCACAGCACGCACTGCACCAGTGGTTCGACGGCACCGGCGGCGGCTCCGGCCCGGCCGATCCCGCCGCGCACTCGCTGCTCGATCTGAGCCATCTCGCCCACGCTCTGTGGGGCGCCCACCAGTTCTCCTCGGCGGCACGGGTGTTCGAGGCGCTCGGGCCCTACTACGCCACCGTCCCCTGGACGTACCGCATTCGCGACGACCAGGGCGACCCCGCGCGCGAAGCCGAGGAGCTGTTCCTGCGCGCCCGTACCCGTTCGCTCCAGCCACCTCCCCCGTAACCGATCCCCCACCGGAGGAACACCCGTGTCCATATCGCCACCGAAGCAGACCCGGGCGGAGCCGCCCGCCCAGCGCGACGAGGAGCAGCGGCTGCGCGAGCTCGGCTATCAGCCGGTGCTGGCCCGCAGGATGGGCGGCTTCGGCAACTTCGCCATCAGCTTCTCCGTCATCTCGGTCCTGTCCGGCTGCATGACGCTGTACGGCTTCGGTCTCGGTACCGGCGGACCCGCGGTGATGATGTGGGGCTGGCTCGGGGTCGGCCTGTTCGTGCTGACCGTCGGTCTGGCGCTGGCCGAGGTGACGAGCGCGTACCCGACGTCAGGGGCGCTGTACTACATGGCCGACCGGCTCGGTGGCCGCAAGTGGGGCTGGTACACCGGCTGGCTGAACCTGCTGGGGCTGCTCGGTGCGATCGCGGGCATCGACTACGGTGCGGCGCTGTTCACGGGTGCGCTTCTCAACCTGCGTTTCGGCTTCGAGCCGACGCCGGGCTCCACGATGCTCATATTCATGTGCATCCTGCTGCTGCACGCCGTGCTGAACCTGTTCGGCGTACGGCTGGTCAGCGTGCTCAACTCGATCAGTGTGTGGTGGCACATCGCAGGCGTCGCCGTGATCGTCGGCGCGCTGGTGATCGTCCCGGACCACCACCAGTCGGCGAGGTTCGTCTTCACCGAATTCGTGAACGACACCGGCATCGACAGTCCGCTCTACGTGGCGGCCATCGGGCTGCTGCTCGCGCAGTACACCTTCTCCGGTTACGACGCGTCGGCGCACCTGTCGGAGGAGACGTCGAACGCCTCGGTGGCCGCTCCGCGCGGCATCGTGCGGGCGATCTGGGTGTCGTGGATAGCGGGCTTCGCCCTGCTGGCCGGCCTCACCTTCGCCATCCAGGACTACGCGGGCACCGTGGGCAGCGCGACCGGGGTGCCGCCGGCGCAGATCCTGCTGGACGCGCTGGGTTCGGGGGGTGCGACGGCGCTGCTGCTCGTGGTGATCGTGGCGCAGCTGTTCTGCGGCAACGCGGAGGTCGCGGCGGCGAGCCGGATGGTGTTCGCGTTCAGCCGTGACAACGCGTTGCCCGGCTCGAAGCTGTGGCGCAGGGTCAGCAGCCGCACCCAGACGCCCGTCCCCGCGGTGTGGCTGTCGGTCGGCGTGGCCTGCCTGATCGCGGTGCCCTCGCTGTACTCGGCGACGGCGTACGGCGCCGTCACCGCGATCAACGTCATCGGCATCACGCCCGCGTACGCCATCCCGATCTTCCTGCGGCTGCGGGCGGGAGACCGCTTCGAGCCGGGGCCGTGGAACCTGGGCCGGTGGAGCAAGCCGGTGGGCTGGTTCGCGGTGTCGTGGGTGGCCGTGGTGACGCTGCTCTTCCTGCTGCCGCAGAAGGCGCCGGTGAACTGGGAGACGATGAACTACGCGGTGATCGCGCTGGCCGCGGTGCTGCTGCTGGCGACGGCGTGGTGGTACGCGGCCCGCAGCTCGTACGGGACCCCGTCGGAGGCGGCGTACGGCACCAAGCGGGAACGGGAAGAGATCGCGGAGGGCATCGTCTGACGCCCCCGCCCTGTCTGCCACCCACCACGTGCCGCCCGCCGCGTGGTCTTCCCTCTGGTCCGCCGGGCGAGACCGGTGAGGAGCGGGAGAGCACCCCGACGGCGCAGACGGGGCGGTGGCGCGGCGTCATACGGATTCGCTCGCCCTGACCCGCATCGGCAGTCACCTCGGCGACCAGCTGCGCTGCCCCATCGCCTTCGAGGCAGCGGTCACCGCGGCTGCCTGGCCCGACAACCACCGACGCCTCCTGGGCCGCCTGAAGAGGGCGAGCGGCCGGTCAAGCGCACCAGGACGACAAGTGGAAACTCAACCTCGCGGCAGCGAAGGCATTCCACGCCCGAGAAGGGCACCTGGTGGTACCGCGGAAGCACGCCGAGCATGTGGGAGACGCCCGGCAGACCGGGAAGCGCTCAGGGGGGCGCCGGCGGCGTTGACGTGATGGCGGTGAAGCTCGGGATGGTCCTGGACAACACCCGCAAACGCGCCGACAAACTCACCCACGAACGACAGACCGAACTCGAGCACTGGGAATGCGATGGGCAACGGCAAAGAAGGCGGAGCGGTCGTAGTGAACGGTTTGCGGGAGGCGTTGGCGGAGGCCTCGTCGTCATCGTGGGTACGGCAGGCGAAGCCCTTGCGCGGGCAGTGGTAGGGCTGATGACTGTCACGCCGACTGGATGCAGACCGGGGTCGACGAGGCGATCACCGATGGCGCCGGCGTGAGGGGCTTCCTGGAGCTGTGCGAAGAACTCACCCGGGCCCCGGACGCAGAGATCCGTCAGGGTGCCGCGGACATCCGGACCTGGGTAGAGAAGAAGGAAGGCTGGGCGGCACGATGAACACGGGGGCACACACCAGCGGACCCGTAGACCGGGCAAGGGAAGACGTACGAGAAGGCGACGCAGATGCGGCGCCGACGGTCGCCGTGCGCTCCTACGCCGACTTCGCGGTCCACGCGCGCCTCGATGACGCATGACGGGAGGAAGTCCTGCCCGTCCTGCGATCCGCCTCACCGAACAGGAACGCGGGTGTACGGCTGAGAGCAGGATCAAGAAACAGAACGACGGAGGCCTACTGGCCCGCCTGGACGACATCGATTGGTCCCGGCTCCGCCCGTCTACGGCAGCGCCGACGACGTCCCGGCCGGCTGACGCCTGGTGGGCGGCGACGACGATAATCCCTGCGGGAACGCCTGGCTCCGCCTCTTCAACGCGGTCTTCCACCGGGGCTCCCGCTACCTCGCCTCCGCCGCAGCCGTGCCGTACTTCGCACGTATCGCCACCATCGGCCGCCACGCTCGTACGGGAGCGGCGGGAGCACGGTCACGCTGACGATTCCGGGCGTGGGATGCGGGTCCGCCCCCGCGCTCACCAGCCGATCGTGGGATGCATGCCGTTGCAGCCCGGCTCTTGGATCGGGCAGGACGGGTGCACTTCGAGCTCCTCCCGGGGCGGGGGCTCGGGCGGGAGCGGCAGTGGAAGCGGATTCTCGAACGCCTCGCAGCCGCAGCCAGCGCACGGCCCGGCGTACAGGGGGTCGCCGTGCCGGAAGCGTGCGTCACCGCACCGGCATCTGTTCGTCGCCCAGGACATCGTCCCCGCCCCCCTGTCGCCACCGTGGACAGTCCAGGCTATTGCGCCGGAGCCCTGCGCCACCATGGTCTGCGCACCCCGATCCGTCTGCCACCACGGTCGGGCCCCGCCTCCCTTCCCGCGTGACAGGCGGGCCAGTCGTTTCGGCGGCAAGGGACGGACGCACCAGCGGATGGCCGGTGAGCGCGGCACGGGGGTGGCCGTTCCTGCGCGTAGTACGGCATCAGCAGCGGCACCGCCCACCTGGACGCAGAACATCGCCAATGCCCTCCGCCGGCGGGACTCGGGGTGCAAGAGTCTCAGCGACGGCCCGCTGCGCCCGCTAGTCCCGTGCCGACAATGACGTAGGCGACAAGTGCGAGGGTCGGCACGTGACCGCCTGCGCGGTCGATGTCGTCGATGGAGTACCCGCAGACCTCTGCCCAGACGAGTCCGCCGACGAGCACGGACATGGTCCTGTGTCGGTGGCGCGTGCAATGAGGTCGTGGAGTGGTTCGTTCGTGGCCAGACGCTCGGCGAGGACGTGCTCCAAGGCGAACAGGGAATGCGTGACGGCGACGGTGGCGAACTCGTACCGGTAGTAGGAGGGCCGGATGAGTTCGCGGGAGGTTTCCATCGCACTCATGACGTACATCGATGCGCCGCCCGGCAGGACCAGGTCGGCAACCAGGGCGTGCATGCCCGCGTAGTCGAGAGCGAGGCCACGGGTGCGCGGGTCCTGTACGGGCAGGAGAAGTGGGCCGGTCGGCGGTGGCAGGGAGTTCACCAGTGCGGTCTTGTCCTTGGAAGGTTGTCGGTGCCATCGGACTTGCTCCGGCCGGCTGATGATCCGCTGCCGCAGGTCGTCACTGGCCCGGTCCGACCTCAAGGGCCTTACCCCGGTTACGAGTTCGGCGGTTCCGCTAGTGCAACACCACGTGCACCCGGCGGACCTTCGTGGAACAGATACCCGGCCTCGCCCGCAGTTACGGCCGGCGCACCGAACGGCTGCGATCCACTCTTGCCGCAGCGGTCTTGCCCTCGACGGGCTGGCACCCGGCTGGCTTCCGCCCTGAGGGCGTGTCCGTCAGGAGGAGCGCGATCCTGCGCCTGGTCGGTGCTCTTCCTGAGCCGGAGGTGCCCGCGGCGCGGGTGGACGGCAACGACGAGTACGCCACCCGCAAAGGGCGCCACTACGGCACTGTGCTGGTGGAGGTCCCCTTCACACGGGACACCGGGCGTGTAGTCCTCCAGGCCCAGCGGCAGCAATCATTTGTGCATGTCAGGCGTGGTGGAGGGAAGCTGCCTGCACATGAGCGGATTGGCTGATCTGAAAGAAGGCGACCGTCGACTCACCCGCCGCATGGCCCACTGGACCTCGCCCTTGGCGCGGCAAGTGCTGCCGGTGGTGGAGTCGGCGGCCGAGCACACCAAGTTGTGGTGGGCCGCGGCGGCGGTGATGTCCGCCGTGGGCGGACACCGGGAACGAAAGGCGGCAGTCGCGGGACTCGCCGGCATGGGTGTGGCCGAGCTGCTGTCCAATGCGGTGTGCAAGCAGCTCTACGAGCGGCGCAGACCCCCCAAGGAACTGATCCCCCATGACGATGTCTGTGACCGGCCGGACAGCTCTTCGTTTCCTTCCGGGCACACTGCCGCCGCGGTTGGTTTCGCCGCCGCTGTCGTCGGCACCAGCCCGGGGTGGGGTGCGGCCTGCGCGGTACCGGCGGCGGCGGTCGCCGTGGAAAGGGTGCACTCCGGGGCGCACTACCCCAGCGACGTAGCCGTCGGCGCAGTGATCGGCCTGGCCAGTGCCTGGGTGATCCGCCGGGCTCCCCGGCTCTGGCTGCGCCGCCTGCTATGAAGCGCCATCCTCTGCTGGTGATCGACACCGACGCCGTTCCGCCATCGGCTGCATCGACTTCCTGCGGCCGTCCAGCAGCAGTCCCCGCAGATATACGGCACCCTTCTCACGCTGATCCTGCCGCACCAACGGCGCGAACACCTCGGACGCGAACTCCTCCAGCCGAACCCGAACCGCCGCAAGCTCCCCAACCCTCATACAGGCCGCGAACTACCCCCCGTTATGTTTTTCGCGGTCCTGCAATGGGGCCGCTGGCCTCCGGGCCCGGTATGACTGTGTCCCCTCTGTCGATCGGATGACCTGGGGGG
>NZ_JBHXRV010000089.1:0-17641 GCF_042716745.1 Streptomyces sp. NPDC058663 | reverse complement strand
GCCTCCAAGAGGCCGCCCGGGGCTCGGGCCCACGCACTACTTCATTCGCTAGGCAGCGACGACGTCCACCGCTTCCGCAGGTGCCTTGATCGTCACTCGCTCGGTCGGCACACCGGGCACGCCGGTCACCGACGTCACGGAGACCGCATTGAGCATCGGTCGTACCGGCTGGCGCACCGGCGTCTCGCCGGCCGCAGCCGACGCCGCCAGTTCGGCCAGGGAAAGCTCGTCGCTCACTTCCCGCATGAGCTCGGACATCCGTACATCCAGCGCGTCGCAGATCGCGGAAAGCAGCTCGGAAGATGCCTCCTTCTGCCCCCGCTCCACCTCGGAGAGATAGCCGAGCGAAACCCGGGCGGACGAGGAGACTTCGCGCAGAGTACGGCCCTGGCGCTGGCGCTGCCGACGCAGCACGTCACCCAGCAGGCGACGGAGCAGAATCATCGGTGGCTCCCTCCTCGGACCGCGTAGCCGCATCCTTCACGCCCCACCGTACCGCCTCGCGCTGCGGCCGTGCGGGGAGCGATGTCGTGTTCACTCAGGGCTGCAAACATCAAGTCCCCCCGTTCTGTTCCGTATCCTGTGCCCGCACATTCTCGAACGGTTCATCCGCCCTCCCGTTCGGTTCACCCGCGGGCCCAGCCGGATCCCTCTCGGTCCGGTCGGCCAGCTCGCTTGCGAGCAGCCCGAAAACTCCCCGCACACTCTCTCTACGAATGTCCGAACGGCTGCCGTTCAACCGCAGTGCCGCCACTTTCTGTACCCCTTCGGGTCCTGCGACGGCCACGAAAACCGTGCCGACCGGTTGCCCGTCCTGCGGATCGGGGCCGGCGACCCCTGTCGTCGCGATGCCCCAGTCGGCCCCGAGAACCCGTCGCACACCGGCCGCCATCTGCCGTGCGACCTCGCCGTCCACGGCACCGCGCTCCCGCAGCAGGCCGGGAGCGACACCGAGAAGATCACGCTTGAGTTCGGTCGCGTACGCCGTCACGGACCCGCGGAAGACCTGGGAGGCCCCGGGCACCTCCGTCAGCTCCGCGGCCACCAGACCGCCGGTCAGCGACTCGGCAACCGCCAGCGTCTGCCCCCTGGCACCCAGCTCCGCCAACACCCCGGCAGCTGCACGACCCACACCAGCACCCACAACCACAGCATCACCAGCACCAGCACCAGCACCAGCACCAGCACCGGAAACGTCCCTCGCCCCGGCAGCCCCGCCCGACACCGAACTCACCGAGCGGCCCGCTCCGCCGCCAGTCCGGCCCGCCGCAGCACGACCGCCTGCCGTACGTAGTCCAGGCCGGTCACCACCGTCAGCACCACGGCCACCGCCATCATCCACCACCGGAACGTGGCCAGCGGCCCCTCCAGCATCAGCACGTACATGCCGACCGCCGTGCCCTGGGCGAGCGTCTTCATCTTGCCGCCGCGGCTGGCCGGAATCACCCCGTGCCGGATCACCCAGAACCGCATCAGCGTGATCCCCAGCTCGCGGAAGAGGATCACCCCGGTCACCCACCAGGGCAGATCCCCCAGGGCCGACAGACTGATCAGCCCGGCCGCCATGATCGCCTTGTCCGCGATCGGGTCTGCGATCTTCCCGAAGTCCGTGACCAGGTTGTACGTACGCGCCAGATGGCCGTCGAACACGTCGGTGATCATCGCGACGGCGAACGCCGCCCACGCCCACGCCCGCCATATCGGGTCGTGCCCGCCCTCCGCGAGGAGCAGAGCCACGAATCCCGGCACCAGCACGAGGCGCACCATCGTCAGGATGTTGGCGATGTTCCACAGACTGGCCTGGCTCACCACCACCGCGCCACCCAGCTTTCCGCCGGTCACCGGCGCCCTGCCGGTGCCGCCCGTCGCGGACGCCGGGATTCCGCTCATCTGGCCGCCTCCTCAGGAACCTCGCTGGACCCGTCGGCCACCTCGGGCCCACCAGGCATCGGCTCGGCGACGAGGTCCACGCCCTCGGTGCCGACCACCTTTGCGAAGACCATACGGCCCGGCGTCAACCCGTGGCTGGTCGTGAAGACCACCTGGCCGTCCGTCTCGGGCGCCTGGTGCGCCGCCCGGCCGATCGCGCCGTCCTCGTCGTCGATCGATTCGACCAGTACCTCCAGCGTCTCACCGACCCGCTCCTCCGCGCGCTGCGCGGTGAGCTCCTCCGCCAGCCGCGACAGGTGTGCGAGCCGCTTCGCGATCACGTCCTCGTCAAGCTTGTTCTCGTACGTCACGGCCTCGGTGCCGTCCTCGTCCGAGTAGCCGAAGACACCGATGGCGTCCAGGCGGGCACCGGTGAGGAAGCGCTCCAGCTCGGCGAAATCCGCTTCGCTCTCACCGGGGAAGCCCACGATGAAGTTCGAGCGCACACCGGCGTGCGGGGCCTTGGCGCGGATGGTCTCCAGCAGCTGCCAGAACTGCTCGGTGGAGCCGAAGCGCCGCATCGACCGCAGCACGCCGGGCGCGGAGTGCTGAAAGGACAGGTCGAAGTAGGGGACGACCTTGGGCGTGGAGGTCAGTACGTCGATCAGGCCGGGGCGCATCTCGGCCGGCTGGAGGTAGCTGACCCGGACCCGCTCGATGCCCTCGACGTCCGCCAGCTCGGGCAGCAGCGTCTCCAGGAGGCGGATGTCGCCCAGGTCCTTGCCGTACGAGGTGTTGTTCTCGGAGACCAGCATGACCTCCTTCACTCCCTGCTCGGCCAGCCAGCGCGTCTCCTGGAGCACGTCGCTGGGGCGCCGGGAGATGAAGGAGCCGCGGAAGGAGGGGATGGCGCAGAACGAGCAGCGCCGGTCGCAGCCGGAGGCGAGCTTCACCGAGGCCACCGGGCTGCTGCCCAGACGGCGGCGGAGCGGCGCCCGCGGTCCGGACTCCGGAGCGACACCCTCCGGCAGGTCGGCGGGGGCCGGGGCAGGCTCCTCCTGCGCATGGCCGGGCAGCGAGACGCGGGCGTCCTGCCGCTCGGCCGGGCTGATCGGGAGCAGCTGGCGCCGGTCGCGCGGGGTGTGTGCCTCGACAGAACCGCCCGCGAGGATGGTCTGGAGGCGGTTGGAGATGTCGGAGTAGTCGTCGAAGCCGAGCACGCCGTCGGCCTCCGGCAGGGCCTCGGCGAGGTCCTTGCCGTACCGCTCGGCCATGCAGCCCACGGCGACGACGGCCTGGGTGCGGCCGTGGTCCTTGAGATCGTTGGCTTCGAGCAGGGCGTCGACGGAGTCCTTCTTGGCGGCTTCGACGAATCCGCAGGTGTTGACGACGGCGACGTCCGCGTCCGCGGCGTTCTCGACGAGGTCCCAGCCGTCCGCTGCCAAGCGGCCTGCAAGCTCCTCCGAGTCCACCTCGTTACGGGCGCAGCCAAGAGTGACAAGGGCGACGGTGCGGCGTTCGGGCATGGACTCAAGACTACTTTGTCCCGGCGCACACCCTTCCCCGGAGGGGCCGCCCCACGCCCTCTCCCCGCGCTACCCCTTCCGACCTGCGAAGACGCCGCGGAGAGAGACGAGGGCCGGGTGCGTGTGCTCGCACCCGGCCCTGTCCGAAACGTCACCCGCACGGTCGGCTCCGAAACGGAGCCCCGCAGGGTCGGCTCAGCCCACTTCCGGGTCGCCCTTGGTGTAGGTGAGCCGCTCGACCTGGCCGGGGCGGAAGTCGTCCACGACCTCCTTGCCGTTCACGAACAGCTGGACGGCTCCGGCGTCACCGAGGACGACGTCGAGCTTCTTCGGGTCGGTGAAGATCTTGGACTCGCCCTGCTTGAGGAAGCCGTCGTAGAGCAGCCGCCCGTTGTGGGCGCGGGCCGAGACCCAGCTCTTCTCTCCGGTCGCCACCATCTTGACCGTGACCCGGTCCGCCGGGGCGGCCGCGATGGCGCTGTCCGCGGGGGCGGGCGGCTTGACGTCGGTGGGCCTGGGCTTGGTCGGGGTCGGCTTGGGGGCGGGCGCGGTGGCGGTGGCGCCTTCCGCGACGCTCCGCGATCCGCTCG
This sequence comes from Streptomyces sp. NPDC058663, assembly GCF_042716745.1. Classification (NCBI taxonomy): domain Bacteria; kingdom Bacillati; phylum Actinomycetota; class Actinomycetes; order Kitasatosporales; family Streptomycetaceae; genus Streptomyces; species Streptomyces sp. NPDC058663. The sequence goes on along the minus strand of NZ_JBHXRV010000089.1, from coordinate 13,656 downwards.
CCTTGTCGTCGCCGCTGAACATCGTGAAGCCGACGAAGCCGATCACCGCGACGATCGCGGCGACCATGGCGGCGGTCCAGTTGGGCCTGCGCGGCTCAGGTCTGATCCGCTCGGCCTCGAAGAGCGGGGCGGCCGGCGTCGGCGCGGGCCGTCCGCCGTGTTCGCCGTCGTACTGTGCGACCAGTGCTGCCGGGTCGAGTCCGACGGCGGCCGCGAGGGTGCGGATGTGGCCGCGGGCGTACACGTCGCCGCCGCACCGCGAGAAGTCGTCCGACTCGATGGCGTGGACGATGGGGATGCGCACCCGGGTCGACGTACTGACTTCATCGACCGTCAGACCTGCGGCGATCCGGGCCTGCTGGAGGGCACGACCGATGGTGGGACGGTCGTCTTCAGGGGAGTTGCCGGGGGAGTCTGGGGAGCTGCCGATGGACACGGGGGCGCCTTTCGAGCGTGAGCCACCTGCTGGAGGTTCAGTCTAGGGGGGTGACGAAAGGGTGGGGCAATCGGGAGGCGGTCTTTGTACGCCATCGGAACGTTCCGAAGGACCGAAGGCACCACCGCACCGCAGCCGCGAACAGCGCTGCCCGGCCATGGCTGCCTCCCTTCCCTCAACTGGACGTACCCGCAAGAGAAACGGTTGCCTGTGTTCTCTTACGAGTGAGTCTCGTTGGGCCCTATGAGGGAGACTCTCCCCGGATCACGTCCAGTACGCCATCCAATTCGTCCGGCTTCACGAGAACGTCGCGTGCCTTCGACCCCTCGCTCGGCCCCACAATGCCCCGGGACTCCATCAGGTCCATGAGCCTGCCCGCCTTCGCGAATCCCACGCGCAGCTTGCGCTGAAGCATCGACGTCGACCCGAACTGGGTGGAAACAACCAGCTCAGCGGCCTGGCACAACAGGTCGAGGTCGTCGCCGATGTCCTCGTCGATCTCCTTCTTCTGCTTGGTGCCGACCACCACGTCGTCCCGGAAGACCGGGGCCATCTGGTCCTTGCAGTGCTGGACGACGGCCGCGACCTCGTCCTCGGTGACGAAGGCGCCCTGCATACGGGTCGGCTTGTTGGCGCCCATCGGCAGGAACAGCCCGTCGCCCTTGCCGATCAGCTTCTCGGCGCCCGGCTGGTCGAGGATGACCCGGCTGTCGGCGAGGGAGGAGGTGGCGAAGGCGAGCCGGGAGGGCACGTTCGCCTTGATCAGGCCGGTGACGACGTCCACGGACGGCCGCTGGGTGGCGAGCACCAGATGGATTCCGGCCGCTCGGGCCAACTGGGTGATGCGGACGATCGAGTCCTCGACGTCGCGCGGCGCGACCATCATCAGGTCCGCGAGCTCGTCGACGATGACGAGCAGGTACGGATAGGCCTGGAGCTCGCGCTCGCTGCCCTCGGGCGTCTTGAGCTTGCCGGAGCGCACGGCGGCGTTGAAGTCGTCGATGTGCCGGTAGCCGAACGCCGCGAGGTCGTCGTACCGCAGGTCCATTTCCCGTACCACCCACTGGAGCGCTTCGGCGGCCCGCTTCGGGTTGGTGATGATGGGGGTGATCAGGTGCGGGATGCCTTCGTACGCGGTCAGCTCGACCCGCTTGGGGTCGACCAGCACCATCCGTACGTCCTCCGGGGTGGCCCTGACCATGATCGAGGTGATCAGGCAGTTGATGCAGGACGACTTTCCGGAGCCGGTCGCGCCGGCCACGAGCACGTGCGGCATCTTCGCCAGGTTGGCCATCTCGTAGCCGCCCTCGACGTTCTTGCCGAGCGCGACCAGCATCGGGTGGTCGTCCTCCGCGGCGTCCGCGAGGCGGAGCACGTCGCCGAGGTTGACCATCTCGCGGTCGCTGTTGGGGATCTCGATGCCGACGGCGGACTTGCCGGGGATCGGCGAGATGATCCGGACGTCAGGGGACGCCACCGCGTACGCGATGTTCTTCGTCAGAGCGGTGATCTTCTCGACCTTGACGGCGGGTCCGAGTTCCACCTCGTAGCGGGTCACGGTCGGGCCGCGGGTGAAGCCGGTGACGGCCGCGTCGACCTTGAACTCCATGAAGACGGTCGAGAGCGATTCCACGACGGCGTCGTTGGCCGCGCTGCGCGTCTTGCCGGGTCCGCCGCGCTCCAGCAGGTCCAGCGAGGGCAGCGAGTACGTGATGTCCCCGGAGAGCTGGAGCTGCTCGGCCCGCGACGGCAGCACCTGGGGCACCTCCGGCGGCGCCTTGGTGAGGTCGGCCACCCTCGGCGGCGGGGTGTCGGTCTGCCGGGCGCCGACCGGGCGGGTCCTTCCCGGCGGCGGGGAGGCCGGCGCGGCGGACTCCGCGGGGGCGGGGGCGGGCGGGGCGGCCTCGCGCGCCGGGGGCACGGACGAGGTCCGCTCCTGCTCCGGGGCGACGCCCTGGGTCAGGTCGGCGACGACCGGCGAGGGGGGCAGGCCGTTCATCACCGCGCCGTCGAGCGCGGCGGCAGCGGCGGCCGCCACATCCACCGCGTCCTGCGGCCTGCCGTACTGCGAGGGCTGCACCGACGGGGCCCTGCGGGGCCTGCGGCGGCGCCCCAGCGCTTCTTCCTCGGCGGCCTCCGGGTCGTGGCTGCGCGCCGCGCTCCGGCGCGCGGAGGGGCGCTGCGCGCCGGCGGGAAGCGCCTCGCGCCACTGTTCGTCGTACCGCTCGTCGTCCTCGCCGTCGATGCCCTCGGAGTGCGCGATCCGCTCCCCCGGCCTGGGCTCTATGACGCCCAGCCGGATGCCGAGCTGCCGCAGCCGCTGCGGAATAGCGTTGACCGGTGTCGCCGTGACGACCAGCAGCCCGAAGACCGTGACGAGCAGCAGCAGCGGTACGGCGAGCACCGTGCCCATCGTGAAGGTCAGCGGCACCGAGGCGGCCCAGCCGATCAGCCCGCCTGCGTCCTGCATCGCCTCACTGCCGTCGCCGCGCCCCGGAGAACCGCACGCGATGTGCACCTGGCCCAGCACACCGATCACCAGCGCGGACAGACCGATGACGATCCGCCCGTTGGCCTCGGGGCGCTCCGGATGCATGATCAGCCGCACGCCGATGGCGCCGAGCAGGATCGGCACCAACAGGTCGAGCCGCCCGAAGGCGCCGGTGATCAGCAACTTCACCAGGTCGCCGACGGGGCCGCGCAACTGGGCCCAGGTCCCCGCCGCGACGATCAGCGCGAGGCCGAGCAGCAGCAGCGCGAGCCCGTCCTTGCGATGCGCCGGGTCGAGCCCCTTCGCGCCCCGCCCTATGCCGCGGAACATCGCCCCGACGCCGTGCGCCAGACCGAGGTAGGCACCGCGCACCAGCCGGTAGATGCCCCCGGTCGGAGACGGCGCCGGCCTGGGCGCCGGCCGGGCCGCCGCCTTCCTGGCGGGAGCCTTCTTCGCGGGCGCCTTCTTGGGGGCGGTCTTCTTCACGGGTGGTTTCGCCGCGGACCTGGCGGGCGCCGCCTTCTTCGCAGCGCCCGGCGTACGGCCGGCGCGCGGCTTCGCGGTGCCCGTCGTGCCCTGAGAACCCTTGCCGGACGTACGTGAGGCCATGGGGCAAGAGGTTACCGGTGGAGACGCCCGGCGACACGTGTGCCCACTGCTTCACCCGACCGTGTCGCCCTTTGTCCCACCGGTAATTGACGGCCCGCTCGGGCGGCCCCCCGAGTCTGCCCCCGAACCCCGGCCACATGCGGCAGCCCCGCCCCTGACACGTCGCCAGGAACGGGGCTGCCGCACCGTCACTTCCGTCCACCCGCCGTACGCGGGCCGCCACGCACCGTCAGTTCTGCGACGGGAGCGTGCCCGTACCTCCACCGGTGCCCGGTTCGAGGGCGTCCAGCGCCCGGCGCAGTCCGGTGAGCTTGCGCTCCAGGTGCGCCGCGGTGGCCACGGCTGCGGCGTCCGCCGAGTCGTCGTCGAGCTGCTTGGACAACGCCTCCGCCTGCTCCTCGACCGCCGCGAGCCGCGCGGACAGCTCGGCCAGCAGCCCCGCGGGCTCCTTGACCACTCCCGCGTCCGCCCGGTTCGTACCTTCCAACTGGAGGCGCAGCAGCGCCGCCTGCTCTCGCAGCTGACAGTTCTTCATGTACAGCTCGACGAAGACCGAGACCTTGGCGCGCAGCACCCAGGGGTCGAACGGCTTCGAGATGTAGTCCACCGCACCCGCCGCATAACCCCGGAAGGTGTGATGCGGACCATGGTTGATCGCGGTGAGGAAGATGATCGGGATGTCCCTGGTCCGCTCCCGCCGCTTGATGTGCGCGGCGGTTTCGAAACCGTCCATTCCCGGCATCTGAACATCCAGCAGAATGACCGCGAAGTCATCAGTAAGCAGTGCTTTGAGCGCTTCCTCCCCTGACGATGCCCTCACCAGTGTCTGATCGAGCGCAGAGAGGATGGCCTCCAGCGCCAACAGATTCTCCGGCCGGTCATCGACCAGGAGGATCTTGGCCTTCTGCACCATGGCCCGTCCTCCTCGCCCCGGCAGTGCACCGGGCGCCGCCCCGGAGGACGACTCCCTTGCGTCGCCCGTCCTTGTGCCGGTCATGGTAGCCGTACCCACCCGGTCGCCACACCCTGTCACCGCGATGTCACTGTGCACGTAGCAGAAACGCATCGGGAGACCGATAGGTTCCCCGAATCCCGTGCTCTCACACGCCGTCGGCCACAGTCAGTCAGCAGGACTGTCCGCGGCCGACGGTCCACCCGGCCCACCGTACGGTCACCCGGGTGCTCGCGGCGGCACCGGGATCACTCCTCCCCGCTCATCCACCGCTGCATCACACCGAGCAGATGGTCGGGGTCCACCGGCTTGGTCACATAGTCCGACGCACCCGAGTCGATGGCCTTCTCCCGGTCGCCCTTCATCGCCTTGGCGGTCAGCGCGATGATCGGCAGCCCGGCGAACTGCGGCATCCTGCGGATCGCCGTCGTCGTCGCGTACCCGTCCATCTCCGGCATCATGATGTCCATCAGCACGACCGTCACATCGTCATGCTGCTCCAGGACTTCGATGCCCTCGCGCCCGTTCTCCGCGTACAGCACGGCAAGCCCGTGCTGCTCCAGGACGCTGGTGAGCGCGAAGACGTTGCGGATGTCGTCGTCGACGATCAGCACCTTCTCGCCGGCGAAGCCGAAGGTGCGCCGCTCCTCGGGCGCCGCCTCCTGACCCACCCACGGCTCCTGCGGCGTGGTCCCGCTCGGCGGCGCCGAGGGCTGGCCGGGCAGCGCGGGCCGCTGCTCGCCCGCCTCGAGCGCCTTGCGGCGGCGACGGAAGAGGCCGGCGGCACCGGTCTGCGGCTCGTCCGACAGGTAGCCGTACGGGGCCGAGGACTCCGCGCCGTACGGAGCCGAGGACTCCGCGGACTGCGGCTGCTCCTCCTCCGGTGCCCTGCGCGGCAGTTCCAGCCCGCCGGGCGCCAGCTGCGGGTAGCCCTGCGGCGGCAGCTCGCTGGGGTGCAACGGCAGGAACAGGGTGAACGTCGAGCCGCGCCCCGGTTCGCTCGCCGCGTGGATCTCACCGCCGAGCAGCCGCGCGATCTCCCGGCTGATCGACAGACCGAGCCCCGTACCGCCGTACTTCCTGCTGGTCGTCCCGTCGGCCTGCTTGAACGCCTCGAAGATCACCCGCATCTTGCTGGCCGCGATCCCGATGCCGGTGTCGGTGACCGAGAAGGCGATCAGGTCGCCGTCCGCGTCCCGCAGCGACCCCGCTTCGAGCAACTGCTCACGGATCTCGTGCGGTACGTCGGCGCCGGCGGGCCTGATCACCAGCTCGACAGCTCCGGTGTCGGTGAACTTCACCGCGTTGGACAGCAGGTTGCGCAGCACCTGGAGCAGGCGCTGCTCGTCGGTGTGCAGGGTGGCGGGCAGCTCCGGGGAGACCCGTACCGAGAAGTCCAGGCCCTTCTCCGCGGTGAGCGGCCGGAAGGTGGCCTCCACGTAGTCGACGAGCTGGACCAGGGCGATCCGGGTCGGCGACACGTCCATCTTGCCCGCCTCGACCTTGGAGAGGTCGAGGATGTCGTTGATCAACTGGAGCAGGTCGGAGCCCGCGCCGTGGATGGTCTCGGCGAACTCGACCTGTTTCGGGGAGAGATTCCCCTCGGCGTTGTCGGCGAGCAACTTGGCCAGGATCAGCAGGGAGTTGAGCGGGGTGCGCAGCTCGTGCGACATGTTCGCCAGGAACTCCGACTTGTAGCGCATGGAGACGGCGAGCTGCTCGGCCCGCTCCTCCAGCACCTGCCGGGCCTCCTCGATCTCGGTGTTCTTCACCTCGATGTCGCGGTTCTGCCGGGCCAGCAGCTCGGCCTTCTCCTCCAGTTCGGCGTTGGACTCCTGGAGCGCCTTCTGCCGGTTCTCCAACTCCTCGGAGCGCTCGCGCAGTTGCTCGGTGAGCTCCTGCGACTGCTCCAGCAGTACCTCGGTCTTGGTATTGACGCTGATGGTGTTGACGCTGGTCGCGATCATCTCCGCGATCTGGTTGAGGAAGTCCCGCTGGATCTGCGTGAACGGCTGGAACGACGCCAGCTCGATCACCCCCAGGACCTGCCCCTCGAAGAGCACCGGCAGCACGATCACATGCGCCGGCGGCGCCTCGCCCAGCCCCGAGGAGATCTTCAGATACCCCTCGGGCACCTTCACCTGGATGGTCCGCTTCTCCTCGGCCGCGGTACCGATCAGGGTCTCCCCCGGCCGGAAGACGGTCGGCATGCCGCTCGGCGAGTACCCGTAGCTCCCGCGCATCCGCAGCTGATACGGACTGTCCGCCTCGGCCCCGACCTCGGCCCCCTTGGCCGCGCCCGCCCCCGACGCCATCGCGAGGAAGAAAGCGCCCTGCTGCGCGGAGACCACCGGCGTCAGCTCGCTCATGATCAGCGAGGCGACATCGTCGAGGTCCCGGCGGCCCTGCATCAGGCCGGAGATCCGGGCCAGGTTGCCCTTGAGCCAGTCCTGCTCCTTGTTGGCCAGGGTGGTGTCGCGCAGGTTGGAGATCATCGTGTTGATGTTGTCCTGGAGCTCCTGGATCTCCCCTGCGGCGTCCACGTCGATCTTCAGGGTGAGATCGCCACGGGTCACCGCCGTGGCCACCTTCGCGATGGCCCGCACCTGGCGGGTGAGGTTCCCGGCCATCTCGTTCACGGACTCCGTGAGGTCGCGCCAGGTGCCGTCCACGTCGCGCACCCGGGCCTGACCGCCCAGCTGACCGTCGGTACCCACCTCACGGGCCACCCTGGTGACCTGGTCGGCGAACGAGGACAGCTGGTCGACCATCGTGTTGATGGTGTCCTTCAGGTCCTGGATCTCTCCGCGCGCGTCGATGTCGATCTTCTTGGTGAGGTCGCCCTTGGCGATGGCGGTGGTGACGGCGGCGATCTGCCGCACCTGGCCGGTCAGGTTGGAGGCCATCGAGTTCACCGACTCGGTGAGGTCCTTCCACGTACCCGCCACACCCGGCACCCGCGCCTGGCCGCCCAGCTCGCCCTCCGTACCCACCTCCCGGGCCACCCGGGTCACCTCGTCGGCGAACGACGACAGCGTGGTCACCATGGTGTTCACCGTGTCGGCCAGCTCGGCGACCTCGCCGCGCGCCTCGACGGTGACCTTCTTCGTGAGATCGCCGTTGGCGACCGCGGACGACACCCGGGAGATGTTCCGCACCTGCGACGTCAGGTTGTTCGCCATCGTGTTGACGTTGTCGCTGAGGTCCTTCCAGATGCCGGTGACCCCCCGCACCCGGGCCTGCCCGCCGAGGATGCCCTCGGTGCCCACCTCACGGGCCACCCGGGTCACCTCGTCGGCGAAGTTGGAGAGCTGGTCGACCATCGTGTTCACGGTCGTGACGAGGTCGAGGATCTCCCCCTTCGCATCGACAGTGATCTTCTTCGACAGGTCGCCCTTGGCGACCGCCGTCGTCACTTCGGCGATGTTGCGCACCTGCGAAGTCAGGTTGTTGGCCATGAAGTTGACTGACTGGGTCAGGTCCTTCCAGGTGCCGCTGACACCCTGGACCTCCGCCTGCCCGCCGAGAATGCCCTCGGTGCCCACCTCGCGGGCCACCCGGGTCACCTGCTCCGCGAAGTTCGACAGCTGGTCGACCATCGTGTTGAGGGTGTTCTTCAGCTCCAGGATCTCGCCGCGCGCGTCCACGTCGATCTTCTGCGACAGGTCACCGCGCGCCACCGCGGTGGCGACCTGGGCGATGTTGCGCACCTGATCGGTGAGGTTCCCGGCCATGCCGTTCACCGAGTCCGTCAGATCCCGCCACACCCCGGCCACGCCGGGCACCTGGGCCTGTCCGCCGAGCCGCCCCTCGGTGCCCACCTCGCGGGCCACCCGGGTCACCTGGTCGGCGAAGGCGGACAGCTGGTCGACCATCGTGTTGATGGTGCTCTTCAGCTCCAGGATCTCGCCGCGCGCGTCCACGTCGATCTTCTGCGACAGGTCACCGCGCGCCACTGCCGTCGTGACCTGGGCGATCTGCCGCACCTGCGACGTCAGGTTGCCGGCCATGAAGTTGACGGAGTCGGTGAGTTCCTTCCACGTACCGCTGACCCCGTCGACCCGCGCCTGCCCGCCGAGGCGCCCCTCCGTACCCACGTCGCGCGCCATCCGCGTGACCTGGTCGGCGAACGACGACAGCTGGTCGACCATCGTGTTCACGGTGTTCTTCAGCTCCAGCATCTCGCCGGAGACGTCGACCGTGACCTTCTGCGACAGATCGCCGTTGGCGACGGCCGTGGTGACCTGCGCGATGTTCCGCACCTGGCCCGTGAGGTTACGGAAAGCGGTGTTGACGGAGTCCGTCAGGTCCTTCCACGTACCCGCCGCGCCCGGCACCTGCGCCTGCCCGCCGAGCTGGCCCTCGACTCCGACCTCGCGCGCCACCCGCGTCACTTCGGAACCGAAGGACTGGAGCTGCTCCACCATCGTGTTGACGGTGTTCTTCAGCTCCAGCATCTCGCCGGCCACATCGACGGTGACCTTCTGCGTCATGTCGCCGTTGGCGACGGCCGTGGTGACCTGCGCGATGTTCCGCACCTGATCCGTGAGGTTACGGAAAGCGGTGTTGACCGAGTCCGTCAGATCCTTCCACGTACCCGCCGCACCCGGCACCTGCGCCTGCCCGCCGAGCTGCCCCTCACCCCCGACCTCACTGGCGACCCGGGTCACCTCGTCCGCGAAGGTCCGCAGCGTCTCGGTCATCTGGTTGATGGTTTCTGCGAGCTGGGCGACCTCGCCGCGCGCACTCACCGTGACCTTCCGCGACAGGTCACCGCTGGCGACCGCGGTCGTCACCTCGGCGATCCCCCGCACCTGGGCGGTCAGGTTCCCGGCCATCAGGTTCACCGAATCGGTGAGGTCCTTCCACACCCCGGCCACACCGGGCACCTGCGCCTGCCCGCCCAGCTCGCCCTCGGTGCCCACCTCGCGCGCGACCCTCGTCACCTCGGACGAGAACGACGAGAGCTGGTCCACCATCGTGTTCACGGTGTTCTTCAGCTGGAGCATCTCGCCGGCCACGTGCACGGTGACCTTGCGCGACAGATCACCCTTGGCGACCGCCGTCGTCACCAGCGCGATGTCGCGCACCTGCGCGGTCAGCCGGTACGCCATCGTATTGACGGAGTCCGTGAGGTCCTTCCACGAACCGGACATGCCGCGCACCTGCGCCTGACCGCCCAGCTTGCCCTCGGTACCGACCTCCAGCGCGACGCGCGTCACCTCGTCGGTGAACGCGGACAGCTGGTCGACCAGGTTGTTGACGGTGCGCCCGACCTTGAGGAACTCACCGCGCAACGGGTGCCCGTTGCCCTCGCCACCCTGCGACCGCAGCTCCATCCGCTGCTCGAGGTCGCCCTCCGCCACGGCGGACAGCACCCTGCCGACCTCGGAAACCGGCCGTACGAGATCCTCGACGAGCGCGTTGGAGGCGTCGATGGCGGTCGCCCAGGAGCCCTCGCAGGCGCCGGTCTCCAGCCGCTCCGCCAGCTTGCCCTCGCGGCCGACCATCCGCCGTACCCGGGCCAGCTCTCCCGTCAGATGCAGATTCCGGTCGGCAACCTCATTGAAAACAGCGGCGATCTCCGACATCACCCCGTCGCCGGAGACCGTCAGCCGCTTCCTGAAGTTGCCGTCCCGCATCGACACCAAGGCCGTCAGCATGCGGTCGAGCGCAGCTGTGTCGACCTCGGTGGTCCCCTTGTTACGGGACCGTCCGCCCTTTGCGCGCGTGCTTTCGCCCCGCGCCGCCACGCCAGACTCCACCGTGTCCCTCCCGCAGGGATCGACCGTCGTTCCCAGGCCTTCGCTTGTAGCTTTCCCAGTCTTCCACCTCGGCGCACTGCCGTGTCCGACAGTCAAGGTGTGACACCCCTGGCGTCAAATCGTTGAAGCCTACAGCGGAGGCGTCGTATCCTCCGCCCCGCACGCCCGCCGTCCACGCACCCGGGACGCAGTGGCACATCTCCGCGCCCGACGGTCTAGCCTGGCAGGGCGTATCGAACCCGCGAGAAACGGGCACAGGACTCGGGGAAGCGACGAACACCACATGGGGAGTGCTGTGATCACGGCGCGGGCGGCTGCCACTTTCGAACCTGTCGGGCGGTCGGTCGCGACCGCCCGCGCGTTCGTACGGGACACCCTCCAGGGCTGGGGCCATTCCGAACTTGTCGACGACGCCGTCGTACTGACCAGCGAACTCGTCACCAACGCCGTCGTGCACGCGGGCACCAAGGCCGAGGTCCTGTGCCTGCGCACCGAGGACGGCATCCGCGTCGAGGTCGGCGACCACTACCCGGAGCGCGAAGTCCCCCTCCAGGGCACCGGTCTCTCCCTCGGCGGCCCGGACCGCGAGGGCGGCCGAGGCCTCCTCCTGTGCGCGGCCCTCGCCTCCAAGTGGGGCGTCGAGTACACCCCCACCCAGAAGCACGTCTGGTTCCAACTCGACCTGCCCCAGCGCCCGGTGGGCACCCGCGTCGCAGGACCGGTCCTCGCCGACGCCCTCCTCCCGGTCGCCGACGGCCGCATCCGCGTCGCCGTCGTACAGATAGACCGCTCCGGCGCCGTCGCCTCCTGGAACGAGGACGCCGAAGACCTCTTCGGGTACGCGGCCGACCAGGTCACCGGCAAACCCTTCACCGACTTCACCGCCTGGCCACAGACCCCCGGCATCGGCACCGGCATCGCCGAGGCCCTGCAGATGTCCCGCTGGGAGGGCAGCTACGGCATCCGCGGCGCGGACGGCCGCGTCCTCGCGGTCTACGCCTCCCACCTGCGGGTACGGGACAACGAGGGCGAGCCGTCGACGATCTGCCTCCTGGTGCGGGACATGGACCGCGCAGTCCTGCAGTCTCCCCAGCGCCAGCCCGCCGTCGACTCCCCCACCGGGACCCTCGGCGACGGCCGGTCCACGGATCCCTTCGAGGTCTTCATCGGCTCCCCCGCCCCCGACGACCTGGACGGCCTCCTCCAGCGCACCGTGGAGCGCGCCCGCGACATGCTCGACGCCGACTCCGCGTTCCTCCTGCTCGCCACCGACGACGAGACCGAACTCGAAGTGCGCGCCACCACCGGTCTGCCGTCCGCCCGCCAGCGCTTCGCCCGCGTCCCCGTCGAGGCCGGCACCGGCAGGTACGGCTCCGCCCGTATGCCCGCCGTCCACGAGGACCTGACCGCCGTGCCCGGCGCGGTCCCCCTCCTCAACGGCACCGGCATGCGCTCGGTCGTCACCGTCCCCCTCAAGGTCGAGGGCCGCCTCACCGGCTCGCTGGGCGTCGCCGCCGAATCCTCCGGCCGCTACACCAACGAGGAGGCCCTGCGCCTCCAGTTCGCCGCCGACCGCATCGCGCTCGCCGTCGAGTCCGCCCGCCTGGGCGAGCTCGAGCGCCTGCGCCGCGGCTCCCTGTCCTTCCTCGTCGAGGCCTCGGACCTGCTCGCCGGCACCCTCGACCGCGACCAGACCCTGGCCCTGATGGCGCAGATGACCGTCCCCACCCTCGCCACCTGGTGCGCCGTCTACACGATCGCCGACCAGGCCTCCGACCCGTACCTCTCCTACGTGCTGCACGAGGACGAGGAGCGCATCGACGGCCTGAAGGCCCTGCTGTCCCGGATCAGCCCGCCCGACCCGGTCCCCACCCCCGGCGCCCGCATCTGGAACGCCCCCACCGAGGCCGCCCACCAAGCCGCCCTGCGCACCTCGATGCGCAGCCTCGGCCTGAGCTCCACTCCGCATCTGGCCTCGGGCATCGGCACCACCCTCGCCACCGCCGCCGCGGTGGGCGGGGAGACGGTCGTCCTGCCCCTGGTCGCCCGCAACCGCGTCATCGGCATGCTGACCCTCGGCAAGCCCACCGACGACCACTTCCGCCAGGAGATCCTCGAACTCGCCGAGGACCTCTCCCGCCGCGCCGCCCTGGCCCTGGACAACGCCCGCCTGTACTCGGAGCGCATGGCCATCAGCCAGTCCCTCCAGCGCAGCCTCCTCCCGCCGGAGCTCCCGATCGTCCCCAACGTCGAGGTGGAGGTCATCTACCGCGCCGCGGGCGAGGGGAACGAAGTGGGCGGCGACTTCTACGACCTCTTCCCGATCCGCGACGGCGCGTACGGCTTCGCCATCGGCGACGTCTGCGGTACGGGCCCGGAGGCCGCGGCCGTCACCGGCCTGGCCCGCCACGCCCTGCGCCTGCTCGCCCGCGAGGGCTTCGGCGGCCCCGCCGTCCTGGAACGCCTCAACGCGGCGATCCTCGACGAGGGAGCCCGCAGCCGCTTCCTGACGCTTCTGTACGGCGAGCTGTGGCCGCAGGAGGACGGCAGCTCCATTCTCAAGATCGTCTGCGCGGGCCACCCGCTCCCGCTCCGCCTCCGCCAGGACGGCACGGTCACCCCCGCCGCCGAACCCCAGCCGCTGCTCGGCGTGATGGACGACCTGGAGCTCTACGAGGAGACCATCACGCTCGACCCGGGCGACGTTCTGCTCTGCGTCACGGACGGCATCACGGAGCGCCGCGAGGGCACCCGCATGCTGGGCGACGACGGCCTCGCCGAGGTCCTCGCGGGCTGTACGGGCCTGACGGCCGGCGCGGTCGCCGCACGCGTCCTGCGGGCGGTCGAGCGCTTCGCCGCGGAGCCTGCCTCCGACGACATGGCCATCCTCGCGATGCGTGTACCGGAGCCGATGAAGCAGTAGCCGGGCGGACTGGAGCGCCCTCAACTCCCGTCCGGCCACTCCCACACGCCCATACAGAAAAGGCCCCCGCCAACCGGCGGGGGCCTTTCCGTTTCCTGAGCCCCAATGCGGAATCGAACCGCAGACCTTCTCCTTACCATGGAGACGCTCTACCGACTGAGCTATTGGGGCCTCGCTGCCCTGCGGCAACGAGTTAGATCATACCCATAAAATCGCCGAAGTTCGAACCACTCGTCCCGCCGGTCCGAGGTGGCCCCGCGGGCCACGCTGCACGCACGCGTACAGGCCCTGGCAAGGCCCTGTACATCTCGGAGCGGCAGGGGCCGAGTAGCCAGGTCCAACCGACCGACCGGCGCCCCGGCTTACCGTGGAGCCGCGGAAACAAGCCGGTAAACGCAGAAGAGCCCCGTACCGGTATCCCCGGTACGGGGCTCTTCGCAATGATTGTTCGGCGGCGTCCTACTCTCCCACAGGGTCCCC
>NZ_JBHXRV010000088.1:0-18198 GCF_042716745.1 Streptomyces sp. NPDC058663 | reverse complement strand
GTCGCGATGCGACGGTGCGGGGCCCTCTGTGTTGTCACAAGTGACCGCCGTGTGCCGGGCTCGACGAGAAGTTCCAACCCAGACGTACTCGTGGCTGTTGGCAGCGGGGGCGCGTGGGCGGAGACGGCATGCCGAACCCACCTTTCCACGACCCGAAGTGCTCAGGCAGGTCCGTCCAGGGCGTACCGGGGTACTTGAACGCGATCGCGTCGATCACCTGCCGGTGATCCCGCCACCGCCCTCCCCGCTTCGAAGTCCGGTCCGGCAGCAACGGCTCGATCCTCGCCCCCTGGGCGTCAGCCGATATTACACATCATCAAACGATCAGACGATCCGAAGAAAACTCTCCGGTGGCCGCTTGGAGCTCCGTGCGTCGGCCCGCGGAACTTTTTTCCAAGACGGGGCTGCCCGGGTCCGTCAGGGTGGGGGCATGCACAGCGACGAAGTTGATGCCGGGGCCGGAGCCGTGGCCGTGGACCATGGTTCCGACGGCGACCATGCAGCTGACAGCGGGTGGGAAGTGGTGCGGCCCGGCGGCGCGCCTGCCGTTCCCGGTGTCCGGATGGTCGGCTTCCGGGATCGCGTCGGCCAGGCACTGGACCTGCGGGTGCTGCCCCAGCCTGCCGTGGTCGTCGTCATCGGCCTGGGGAACGACCCGTTCACGGTCGAAGGCGGCACCGCGCCACGACCCTCGACGAGCCCGGACCCTCATCCCAGCCTGGTCGCGTCGTTGTCGCCCGGTCCCACACGGATCCGCGGCCGGGACGTCGAGTGCATTGAAATGTGCCTGTCGCCCGGCACCGCTTACACGCTGCTGGGTGTGTCGCCGCTCGAACTGAAAGGGGCGGTCGTCGGCCTGGAAGACCTGTGGGGGCGGCAGGAACGGCAGCTCCGTGAACGGGTGGCCGCCGCTACCGCGTGGCAGGAACGTTTCACGCTGGTCAGCGAGTTCCTCACCCGCCGGGCCGCGCACGGCCCGTCGATGGCAGCCGAGGTCGCCGGTGTGTGGGACACCATCGTGGCGCAGGGGGGCCGGGTACGGGTCGACGACCTCGCCGCGTCCTGCGGGTGGAGCCGTAAGCGACTGTGGTCTCGGTTCAATGCCCAGATCGGCCTCACACCCAAGCGCGCCGCCATGCTCGTCCGCTTCGACCAGGCCGCCCAGTCCCTTCGCGCGGGTGGCAACGCCGCGGACATCGCCCTGGCGCACGGATACGCCGACCAGTCCCACCTCCACCGCGACGTCCTCGCCTTCGCCGGGTGCACGCCCGCTGTTCTGGCCGGCCGCTGACCCGCACTCCCGAACACCAGAGCCACCCATCCCGACGAGGAAGGAAGTCATCCGTGAGCACCATAGCCACAGCTGCTGCCCAAGAGGCCATGGCCGACCGAGGTCTGATCGTCCAGATCGCCTTCGGCAGCATGGCCTCGCAGACCTTGCGCGCCGCATTGCGGCTCGGAGTCTTCGACCTGATCGGCGACGGCCGGCGGCCGGCCAGCGAGGTAGCCGCCGACGCAGGAGCCGAGCACCAACCCATGACGAGGCTGTTGCGCGCCCTCGCCGGCCTGGGCCTGATGGAGGAGCACGAACCCGACACGTTCTCAGTGACCGCCGCCGGCGCCCTTCTCGATTCCAGCCGCCCCGGCTCGCTCGTCTCGTTCGTCCGGATGTTCACCGACCCGGCGATCGTGCGGGCCTGGGACGGCCTGGACAGCAGCGTCCGCACCGGCGGCATCGCCTTCGACGCCGTCTTCGGCACCGACTTTTTCAGATTTCTCGGCCGACACCCCCAGCTGTCCGCCGACTTCAACGCGGCGATGAGCCAGGCCTCCGAGGAGACGGCCGCCGTGCTGCCGCACGCCTACGACTTCAGCCGCTTCACTTCGGTCACCGACATCGGCGGCGGCGACGGAAGCGTCCTGGCCGGCATACTCGCCGCGCACCCGGCGCTCACCGGCGTCCTCCACGACACCAAGGACGGTCTGGCCCAGGCACCGAAGACGCTTGACCGGCACGGGGTGGCGGACCGCTGCTCCCTGGCCGCAGGCGACTTCTTCCGCTCCGTGCCCGGCGGCTCGGACCTGTACCTGATCAAGAGCGTCCTGCACGACTGGTCGGACGAACAAGCGGTCACGATCCTCGGCCACTGCCGCGAGGTACTACCGCCCGGCGGCCGCGTCCTGATCGTGGAGCCGGTGCTTCCCGAAGTCGTCGGTACCGGCGCCGCCGCGCACGCCGCAGACGGCGGGATCACGTACCTCAGCGACCTCAACATGCTGGTGAACCTGGGCGGGAGGGAACGTACCCGAGAGGACTTCGAAGAGGTGTGCCACCGTGCGGGACTGTCCATCGTGTCGGCGACCCCGCTGTTGGAGGCGGCCCCCTTCTACCTGATCGAGACCATGGCCTGCTGACCACGAGCACGCACCGGGCAGGGGGCCGGCTGACCTGCAGGGCACGGCCCCCGGGGACCCACCGGACCGGCGGCGGTGGTGGTGCCGCAAACGACCCTGGCCGTCGGCAGGGCGGCGGGCCACCGTTCCGGGTTCCTGCGGTGGCCCGTTCGTCGGCAGGGCGGCACACCGCCGTATGCGACGCGGACGCACGTGCTCCGCTGGCTGCGGTGGCCATGCCGACAGCCTTTCAGCACGAAAGGGGCCCCGGCCGGTGCGCCGGACGGCCAATCCCTCGGCCGATCTCCTCGGTCAACCCCCGGGCGCCGCTGCCTTCCGGCTCATTTCGCCGACGTCGCAGTGACCGCCCGCGCAAGCGCGCAGGTTCCCAGATTCCTGAACGCCGGCAGGCCGGAACCTGGGTGTCAGTTGATGACTGTGGCGGTCCCGCGCGCGGGTTCCGGCGAAGCTGACGGGATCTGAGATTCCGAGGGTTTGCCGTGCCGCGTCCAACTGGCTAACCGGCAGGCCAATGCGGGTTCGGTGTGCCGTCTTCGCTCATGTGCGCCCGTTGCCAGATTTCGTTCCAGGCGAACGGAGTATCCGGCACGAACCGGTGCCGTCGCCCGCACGGACATGGCGCCAGCGCCCGCGCGCACCCACGACACAGCTCGACCCAACCGTGCCCGGTCGAGCTCAGCACTCGTGGTCCCTCATCCCCGCAAGCCGGGCAGCCGGGCGGCTCGGCACCGTCCAAAATCGCGTTCTGCCGCTGGACGTATTCGGTCAGGCGCAGCGACGGGTGGCGAAACGGGTCTTCGAACCAGGCACGGTCGGGGCTTTCCCACCAGTTCCGCAGCCACCACGGCCGAGGGTTCGGTACAGCCCGCTGCCCAGCCTGTTTCTCCGCCCGGCGCTGTGCGGCGTACTCGTCTGCCCGCACGAGCCACAGCACCCGCGCCTCGTGCAGTTCCTCCACCGCCCGCACCAGCGCGTCCGGGTCCGCCTCCAGCCGACGGGGGATCGCGGCGCTGAGCGTGAGGTGGTGGTATGTCGCCCGTAAGCCGTAAGGAGCGAAAACGGTGAGGCAAGTGCGCAACGCGCTGTGCCGCCGATGGACGGGGAGGCGGGCGTCGTACACCCGCCCTCGGTGGGTCAGGAAGCTGGTCATGGTGCAGGCGCCAGGTCCAGTGCCCGTGCCAGGGCGGCTGTGACGGCGGCAGCGTGTGCCGGCAGGTGTTGCTCAGCCCAGAATCCCGCAAGACCGAGGAAGTCCTGCACATCCTGCCGGGCACCCGCGACGAGCCTGCGTATCCGGTCTACTGACAGCTCGATCACCGGGCTGCTGTCCGTCTCGTGGGCGTCGAGTGTCAGCCGGACGATGTCGCCAAGGCGTTCGGTTATCGAGGACGGATCGTGGCCGAAGGAGGAGCAGCCGGTGCCGTTGAGCACCTCCAGCCAGTCGGGCCAGGTCTCCAGTCCGTTGCAGCAGCCCGGCTCGACGAAGACGGTGGGGTGGCGTTGTCGGTCACCCGGAACCCTGCGGCGGCGAACAGATCGGGCATGGTGAGCAGCCCGTGCAGGAAGGTGCCGAGCGGGTCGGTCGGGCACGGTCCGTGCTCCTCCTCCGGCTCGAAGTCGTTGCAGCCGGCGATCTGCAGAACCGCCGTGCCGACCTCCGCCGAAGTGAGCTCCCCGTTCAGCACGAGGTGGCCATAGGGCTCGTACTTTCCCACCGGCCAGAGCGCGAAGTCATCGGCAGCGGAGATCTCCAGAACGGGTGGCATCACTATGACATGGGGATCATGCCGGACCCACGGTTGTGCCGCCACGGGCTTTCAGTTGGCATCTGGCTGCAAGCGGGCCCGCTGAACGGGCAGTTTCGCGGTGCGCTCCGGGCAGGCGGCACCGCCATAGGGCGTGGCGCTCTGCGCGGTGATCCCGAGAGGCCGCATCAGTTTGCGGGGCTCACCATCAGACGCTCTGTGACTGGCCGCGTCAGAAGCTGTCCGGCCGATCACGTGACCGGCCGACCGGACAGCTGTAGTTCGGCGATAGCGGTCCTCGTCAAGGTCGACTACCCATGCCTCGACCGGCGACCTGCCTTACGGCCGGAAGACAGCCGTCGGCTCACCAGCGCTCGAACGCGGTGAAGGCATGATTGCCGGCCGCCCCGACGACGATGATCCGCCCGTCGTGCTCGAGGAAGTAGCCGCTGGGCGCTTCCTCGCGGAAATGACGCTCGTCGAGTTCCTCACCGTTGCCGGCGTCGTACACGAGCAGCTCGGTGATGGCGCTGGCCTGGGTGGACCACTCGCACAGCACGGTGATCCGGTCGCCCCGCACGGACAGCCCGGCGGCGGGCTCGTCCAACTCGTTGTTCCACACCTCTGCGCCGGTCTTCAGGTCGAAGGCGATCAGCCGGTAGTGCCGCCCCTTGGAATAGGTCCACGCCAGCGCGTACATCCGCTCGCCGATGACCTCCGCCGCGTCGATCTGGCCGTAGTCGCCGCCGAGCTCGATGCCCGGCCGGGTACGTCCGTCCTGGTCGAAGGAGACGAACGTGCCCGTAGCCTCGCCCGAGTTACCGTTCGAGGACCGCACGACCCTCAGCACCAGGGGATCGGCCGACTCGATGTCCACGCTGGAGTCCGTCAACACGGGGCGACGGGCGTCGATGGGAACGTTCCACTTCAGAGCGCCGGTGCCACGGTCGAAGGCCGCCGCCATCAGCTCGACGTCCTCGCCGCTGTCGGAGCCCGGGGCGTCCGCGTCCTCCCCGCCGCAGGCCAGGACGGCGTGGACCTGGTCCTCGCCCACGAACGTGTCCCACACCCCGCACGTGCCGGGAACGGCCGCCGTCCAACGGGCCTTGCCTGTACGGAGGTCGAGGGCGCGCAGGGAACGGTTGCCCCCGGGCTTCCGCATCTCCTGCTCGGTCCGTTCGTGCTCGATCAACGCCAGGCCACCCCCCGCCTCCAGGAATCCGTCCCCGGGGAAGCGGCCGTCCGAGACGGTCCGCGGGACCCTCCACAGTTCCCGCCCGTCCTTCGTGTCGAAGGCGACGACGGTCGAGCAGCCCTTGCCCTTGCCGGGCGGGGCGGGCTCGCCGCTCCCGCCCTTGGTGGATCTGCCCTCCATGCCGTATGCGACCAGGAGTACCCCCTCGCCCGCACGAGGCGCGCTCCCGCAGATCTGGGCACGGCCGGGCGGTACGAACTCCCACAGCTTCTTTCCGTCCTGCCCGTCGGCGATGCCGAAGCCGGTCACCGCATCGAACCGGCTGCGGACGGCGACGTCCCCGACAACCCAACTGTCGTTGTCCTTGCCATTGCTGGGCCGGTCTTTCGCGGTGGCCCAGGTCCGCACCATGGCGTCGCCCGGCAGGTAGCCCTCAAACGACAGCAACCAGGCGGTGAGGGACCCGATCACCCCCAGCACGAGCCCGATCCCCGCCAGCGCCTTCATAAGTCCTGCTCTGCCTGACATCACGCGTTCCCCCTGCCGTGCATGGCACACCCGTGCGAGCCGCGTTTCCGGAGACCCGCCCGACACGTTGATCTTCGAACGACGGTCAGGCTATGGGCAGGGCCTCCCAGCCGTCCATGCCGATCCGGCGCCGGTGGAGGACATGCCGGCAGAGGGTGCGCTGCGAACGCCATCGACGGCCCGGCAGTATCGCGACCAGGCGACATCCATGTCGCCCAGTCACACGCTCTCGAGTGCCATCTCGAGGGGCCAGCCGGTGGAAAACGGGGGGCGCAGAAGGCCGGCCCGGGCACGCCTGGCGCAGCGGACTTCGGGGACCAGGAGGGGCAGCACCCAACGTGCGCCGGGTACGGCCGGGGCGGCGGTGAAGGCGGTGAAGGGACAATCCGTGTCGGCGGCCATGGCCAGGAGGCGGGTGAGATAGGCGCGGGTCTGGTCGGTGAAGCCGGTTCCGACGCTCACTACATACCGCAGACCGCCTACCGGTCGGGGTCCCCGAGCAGGAGCGCCCCGGGCAGGCCGTGCAGGGAGCCCCGGCCGGGCACCCACCCGCCGATCACGCGGTAGTGCGCGTCGGGCAAGGCCCGTCCGCCGTACGCCGACCGAACCGAACGTGCCCCCAGTCGGTCATAGGGAGACGGCCAGGTTTGCAGGAGGTAGTGCTCGCCGGAGTCATCGTCGGGGTCGGTGGTGTCGAGGGCGCGTGCGTGGGCGCGTCCTCGGTTGTGCAGGCGTAGGTGGTAGGTGCCGGGGCCGTGCGGGGTCAGGTTGGGCAGGTCCTCGAGGGGGCCGTCCTCGTAGCCGTGCACCACGAGCGTGCCGGTGGTGGAGGTGAAGGTGGCCTCGATGATGTGCTCCCACGTCCCAGGGGCGGTGTCGGGATCGACGTGTGCCGGCTGGACGGTGACGGAAACGTTGCCGGTGTGCAGTCCGGTCAGGATGAGCGCGGCGTCGTCGGCAGTGGCCAGGACACCGTCCTGCGCGGCGCCGGCGGACGGCACCGGGTCAGTGCCGAGGCCGGGGTCGGCGAGGTAGAACTGCCGGTACTCCACCCATACTTCGATGGGCCCCGTGGTGGTGGTCATGTGCCGTTCCCCCAGAACGCGTCGCCATGGAGAATGCGGTGATCCTTGTATGCCGCGAGCAGGTACTTGGAGCCGCCCGCTGTACATGGGCGCGCTGAACCGCTTTCGGCCGGCCGCTGTTGGAGGCCAGGCGGGAGCGGGGCGTCCCGCAGGACGCAACGACCGTAGCCCAGCCCACTGACAACGCCCTCTCCATGCCCACATGGTCGGAGGGCTCGCCACCGTGAGCACCCCCGCGTGCGATCACCGGGGGCGGGGCGAGCGCGTCCCGCGACGTCACACCACACAGGTCGTTGACCAGGGCAGTGCTCCGAGCACACCCCCACAAGGAAGCCCCCGGACGTGCACCCTGGAGGCTTCCGAGTTTCCGTACCGCCTCGGCGGCGAAGCCGACGTGGATGACGTACTCGTACTGCCCCCCGTTCGAGCCGAAGTCACCCACGAGCTCGGTCTCCAGGCACTGTCGACGCGGCCCGTACTCCAAGCTTCGAGGGTCCGGTCCGGTGACGGCCAGGTACGCGCCGTGGGTGGTTTGGTCGTCGTGGTCGGTGGAGGTGCTGACGCGTACCTCACCGAAGGTTGCCCGAGTCTCGGAAGGGTGGGTTGGTACCGTTCGGAGCAGCTCAGACGAACGAACAAGGCAGGTCAGCGGGTGTCAGCTCTAGACTTCTACGCCCAAGTCGCCACCAGTGGCGACGTGCTTGGAGCTGGAATCGGCACCGGCCCCGGGGGCTGGGAAGTTGCTGTGGGGCCGGATTTTCTCGATGTCTCCAGTGGTGGCCTCCTGCGGAGGGACTACGGACTCGTGGAGATCAATTTCTCACCGGACCAGTTTGGGCTCCGGGGCCAGATGTCCTGCTTTGGCTTCGGTGTCAAGCCCCAACGGCTGTTGTACGACCTGTCCCCGAACACCGTGCCGCTTCCGCTCTCGCGGAAATACGGCACGTTCGCATCCCGGCTGCCGTTCGAGGAACTACGGGACGCCATCGTGGCCCTGGGGCACACGGTCGAGATCGAAGAAACCGCACGCGACATGCACCGCTACCGCGTATCCGACTCCGCAGCCCGCATCGACGTCATCCTCGATCCTGACCCCTACGGTTCAGGTCCCCCCGACCCGGACGGACATCGCGTAGGGGACGTATGGTCCATCTCTCTGTGGTGACGCGCCCGAGCTTTCGACCAGTGGATGTCAGATAACGAAACTGAGCCCGTCCGTCACGTCGGCCAAGCCTCCTCCGGCCTTGCGCTGTCGTGTTACCTCTCTGCCCGGCGCCGGGCGGACAGCTCCTCACGGTAGGCACGGCGCTCCTGCGCCACCGTTGGCTTCTAACTGCGGGTACTTCACCTACGGCGGGGGTAGGGAGAACGCGCTCGTCATCCGTAACTGCACTACCCGTATGATCGCCTCGCTTCGACGGTCGGCGGAGAGGGCGGGGGAACATGGGGGATTCCGAAGTGCCAGGGTCGCCACACATAGGACCGTTCCGGGTGGTGGCCGAGCTCGGACAGGGCGGTATGGGCCGGGTACTCCTGGGCGTCGCCCCCGACGGACGGCTCGTCGCGGTCAAGCAGGTGCATGCCGAACTGGCCGGGGACGACGGCTTCCGGACCCGGTTCCGGCGCGAGGTGACGGCCTCCCGGCAGGTGTCCGGCGCCTACACCGCGCCCGTGGTCGACGCCGATCCGGACGCGGCGACCCCGTGGTTCGCCGCCCAGTTCGTGCCTGGGCCCTCGCTGAGCCAGGCCCTGGACGCCGTGGGTGCGCTGCCGCTGGAGTCGAGCCGGGTGCTCGCAGCCGGTCTCGCGCAGGCGCTGGCCGACGTGCACCGGGCCGGTCTCGTCCACCGGGACCTCAAGCCGTCCAATGTGCTGCTCGCCGAGGACGGCGTCCGCGTCATCGACTTCGGCATCGCCCGGGCGGCGGAGGGACAGACGAAGCTTACGCACACCGGGGCCCTGGTGGGATCGCCCCCGTTCATGGCGCCGGAACAGGTGGACGGGCGCCAACTGACAGCAGCCGCCGATGTGTTCTCGCTGGGCTCGACCTTGGTCATGGCCTGTACCGGAAGGCCGCCGTTCACGGGCACCTCGGTGCCGGGCATCCTCTATAACGTCGCGCACTCCGAACCCGACCTGAGCGCTGTGCCGCCCGCCATGCTGCCCTTGATCGAGGCGTGCCTGGCCAAGGACCCGGCACAGCGTCCGTCGCCGCAGGCCCTGCTCTCCATAATCGGGCCGGTACGGCCCTCGGCGCGGCCATGGCCGGAGGCGGTGCACCAACTCGCGCTCGCACAGCGGACCGAGATCGACCGGTATGTCACCCGGGCCGGCGGAAGCGCGACGCTCACCGATGCCGCGCCTCCGCCCGCCGATGCCACCCCCTTCAGCCCTACGGCGCCCAGCGCCACCCCCTTCGCCCCCGCTTCCCTCCACCACGCCCCCACCATGACGGCGGCCACCCAGGACCGGCACCTGCCCGCCGCTCCGTCGCATCCGGCATATCAGGGGAATCAGGGGTATCCGTCGCCGCCCGTGCCCCCGCCCACCCCGGGTTCACGGCGCAAGCGCCTCGCAGGGATCGCCGGCGGTTCCGTCGCCGCGCTGGCCACCGCCATCGCGCTGCTCGCTACGTTCCTGCCGCCGGAGATGAACCCGTTCCACACGGAGGCCGTCCCGACGCCGGGCAACAAGCCCCTCGCTCAAGTCGCCGACAAGTACACCGGCACTCCCCCGTCCTGCGAGGAGATCGCGGGCGAGGTGAAGGTGCCGACCGAGTTCGCGCTCCAGCCCATGCCGCCCGGTTCCGAGATCACCGACCAGGAGGACCACGACGACAAGGCCCGGTACCAACAGGGCCGTTGCATCTGGCAGAGCCGCTCCGGCGACAAGATCGACCTCACGTGGGACCAGTACCGGACAGCGAAGGACAAGACCGGCGCGGAACGGGCGAAGAAACACTACGAGGCCCTCTACATCACCGGCACCACTCACCGCGAAGACATCGGGACCGGCGAGGAGGCGTTCTGGCACGGCAAACCGGACCGCGGCTGTGTGCTGTACGCGCGGGACGTCAATTTCTATGTGTTCGTCGCCGTGGAGGGCACCGCCTACCCCACCGGCGACAAGTGCGAGGCCCTCGCCGTGTCCGTGGCCAGGGGGACCTACAAGGCAGGCTCGGCATGATGAAGCCACTGGGCCCGGCCGACCCGGCCACGGCCGGACCGTACCGGCTGCTCGCCGAGCTCGGCCAGGGCGGCATGGGCCGGGTGCTGCTCGGCGCCGCACCGGACGGACGCCTCGTCGCGGTCAAGCAGGTGCACGCCCGATTCGCCGCCGACGACGGGTTCCGCGCCCGCTTCCGTCGCGAGGTCGCCGCATCGCGCCAGGTTTCCGGCGCCTATACGGCAGCGGTCCTGGACGCCGACACCGAGGCCCGACTGCCCTGGCTGGCATCTGCGTTCGTGGCAGGCCCGTCACTGGGCGCGGCCGTGGAGGCCGCCGGGGTGCTGCCCGAGGAGGCGGTGAACCGCCTCGCCGCGGGCCTGGCCTCCGCACTGGTCGAGATCCACCGCACCGGCATCGTCCACCGCGACCTCAAGCCGGAGAACGTGCTGCTCACCGACGACGGCGTACGCATCATCGACTTCGGCATCGCCCGGGCGGCCGAGGGCGCGGAAGGCACCGCCCTCACCCACACCGGCTGGGTGGTCGGCTCGCCCGCCTTCATGTCGCCGGAGCTGGCGGAGGGCCAGGAACTCACCCCGGCGAGCGACGTGTTCGCGCTCGGCGCGGTCCTCGCGATGGCGGCCACCGGCGACAGCCCGTTCGCCGGCACCTCGATGGCGGGGACCCTCTACAACGTCGTCCACACCGAGCCCGACCTGACCACGCTGCCGCCAGGTCTTGCCGCCCTCATCGGACCGTGCCTGGCCAAGGCCCCCGCCGACCGGCCGACCCCGCAGCAAATCCTCGCTCTCCTCGGCCCGATCACAGCCGCCGAACGGCCCTGGCCGCCCTCGGTACACGGCCTGATCGCCACCCAGCAGACCGAGATCGACCGGCTGCTCGACACCACGGACCGCACCCCCGCCCCGGGCGCGTACTCCCCCACCTGGCTCTCTCCCTCTGCTCCTGGTCCCGGCTTCGGGCCACCGCTGCCTTTCGCGGGTACGCGCTCGCGCGGACGCGCCATGAAGATCACGGCCCTCGTGCTCGCGGGCGTGCTCGCCGTCACGGGCCTCGGCGTCGGCGCGTACGTGCTGACGACTCGCAGCGGCGACGCGCGCGGTGTGTCCGGGCCACCCGACAAATACGCGAAGATCCCAACCTGCGCGGAGGCGGCCGGTCAACTCGGGCTGCCGGAGCGGAAGAAGGGCCGCGACTCGTACGGAGACCGCACCAACGAGGCCTCGACGAGCTGCACCTGGCTCGGCACGCAGGACCTCGGGGGCGGCTATGTCCTGGAGAACGCCTATACGCTCGCCTACGTCCAGTGGACGCTGCGGCGCACCGCCAGAGACGACGCGAACGCGACCGGCCTGCAGCGCGAGGAGTTCGCCGAGGGCGCGGCCGACGGCACCCGCGACAGCGGACTCGGCATCGGCGACGAGGCGTACTGGGAACGGCCCGACGGCCCCGACGAACACTGCGACCTGCGCGTGCGTGACGGCAACATGACCCTCTGGGTGGAACTGGGCGGCGACGAGCATCCGGAGTCGACCTGCAAGGCGGAGGCCGCACGGATCGCCCGCGCGGCCCTGGCGGCCATCCCCCCGTAGGGTCATTGGCACCTGCGCTTCCGGTGCGCAATTCCACGGGCACAGTGCGCACCGGATCCCGGAACCTGCACCGTCCGGGAGCCGAGGTGCCTGCGTTCTCACCTGCCGGGTCGGATGAGGCCGATCGCGTGGCCGGGGTACGACTTGTAGTAGTCGGTGGCGTGGGCGGTGTTGGTCCAGCCGGTAAGGCGGGTCAGGGCGATCGCGAGGTCGTCGCAGACGGAGCCCGCATCGTGGTCGAGGTGGCGGGACACAGTGGTAATCAGCAAGGATGGCATCCGGAAACGGTTCGTGGTGATGAGGCGTCAGATCCCGCCATCATCACGAACTGCTTCCTTCAGCTGATCGCCTGCCCACACTCCGACAACCCACCCTCACCCGGCAGTTCAGGACGTCTCACCGCCCGAGAGCGCACGAGCCCTGACTCCCTACAAAGGGCCGGGCCCCGGCGGTACTTTCTGAAGCCCTCAAGGAACCACCGGGAGCGGCAGATCAGGGGAAATACGACGTCACGCACAGCGGCGGGGTAGCCCGGTAGTAACCGGAGCCGCCGCCGCCGTCCTTCCAGAAGACGGCGCACCAGCGGTCACCGAACGAGCTGTCCTGGTAGCCGGCCCAGGCATGCGTACGGTCTTTCCATTCCCCGTCCAGGCTGTTGCTGACGGTGCCGTGCGGGCCGAACAGCTCCCAGTGGCCAATTCCCGTCCTGCCGGAAGAACGGACGTTCATTCGGATGACGTCGTTGGGAGGGGCGCCGCTCCCGTTCCCCCGGAAGGTCACGCACACCGTGTGGGAAAAGGCAACCGAGGGATAGTTGGCCGACTGGCAACGCTCGTAGTCTGCCTCTGCGGAGGCGGAGGTGGAGGCGGGAGCGGGGCCGGAGGCGGAAGCGGAAGCGGAAGCGGAAGCGGAGCCGGAGGCGATTCCGGCCAGGACGGTTCCTGCGGCCATCGCGGCGGCCATGCGGCGTTTCATGCTGTTGTACTTCCTGTCGGAGAGGGTGTACGGAGTTTCGGGGCGGATGTGTGTCGGGCTCAGGTGTAGACCGCGCTGCAGGCCATGTCCATGTAGCCGCCCCCTTCGAAGAGAACGGCGCACACGCGCGCTGCGTCGCGGGGCATCATGACCGTGACCTCGAATTCGGCCCACTCGCTGCGCCGGTTGCCGCCCCACGAGCGTTCCCTTTTGAACATCTCCCTGTTCTGGGCGTCCAGGACCCGGACTTCGATGCGCGGGTTGCCCACGCCCCAGACGGGGGAATCGAAGCTCCCCCTGATGGTGTTGAGGTACTTGGTCGTCTGGGCGTTCCATCCGACGCACACCCAACCCGTTTTGCTCTGAATGGTGGTGCAGCCCCCGCCACTCGCGGCGGCGGCGGGCGTGGCGGACACCAGCGTGGCCAGAACGGCCCCCGCTCCCGCCACGGCGAGACCGCGTCGGGTCAGCCAGTTCCGCCGCGTCTTCCGATTCTGCTTTTCATGCAAGGACATCCTGCACCTTCCTGGATTCCGGTCAAGAGAAAGACGGTCGGGAAATGTTGTGCTCTGAGCTCGGTTCCAGCGTATGAGTTGCGGATCAGCCTCTCTATCCGTTACCCGCATGGTTCTCCGCGCGTATCGGACAGCCAGGACAGCCCGGATCCGCTACCCCGGCGGATACGCCCCCGGAAACGGACCCGGGTTTTCGCGTCGGTTTCTGAAGCGGTACTGGGTGTACCTCGATCCAGTGGGCTTCAGTGCCTTTCGGCGGTGCGGGACGGCGCCTGGCCGTACGTCTCGCGGTAGTAGGCGGCGAACCGGCCCAGGTGGGTGAAGCCCCAGCGTGTGGCGACCTCGGCGACCGTCCCGGACGCGGATCCGTCCGCGATGCGCAGCAGGTCCTGGTGCACCCGGTCCAGCCGTACACGCCGCAAGTGGGCCGCCGGGGTGGTCCCCAGGTCGATCCGGAAGCGGTCCTGGAGGGTGCGGGGGCTGATCCGCGCCGCCGCCGCCATGTCCGCGACCGACACCGCCTCACCCACGTGTTCCTCGCAGTAGGCCATGGCCCGCCGCACGGCACGCGGCAGCGCCGGATGGGCGTGCGCGGGCAGGACGGCGAAGTGGTCGTGCGACTGGAGATCGACCAGACCGTGCACGAGGACCTGTTCGAAGTGCGCGGTGGCCAGCGGCGACCGGACCGCGAAAGGTGAGGCGGCGAACCGCGCGAAGGCCCGCGCTGTTTCCAGCCACGCGGCCACCGCCGGGTCGCCGTCCGCGAGAGCGGGCGCGAAACGCAGAGCGGCGGCGGGCGGTTCCCCGGTCTGCGCCGCGAAGGCTTCGTCCACCGCCGCCTGCGGCACATACAGGATGAGGGTGTCCGCCCCGGCCGACAGGGACATGCCCAAGGTCATCCCCGGCCCGGCTACCGAGCACGGCGCGGTGACCTCACCTCCCGCCACCAGAACTGTGCCCTCACCCGCGAGCGGGATGTGGACGTTGTAGAAGTCGGGCAGCTCACCCGCCGCGACCTCGACCGGAGCACCCCACCCCAGCTCATACAGCGTCAGGCCCTTCCGGTGCAGACGACGGAAGCGGCCCGGCACCTGGTACCCCCTGCCCACGCGCAGACGATGCGGCGAGAACTCCCCGGTCACCACCTCATCCAGCGCCTCGACATCATCCCCCTCGAACAACATCTGCGGCCCCCCGGCCCCCGGTCCACCCGAGCCGGTATGACCCGCTCCCTGCCCAAGCACCGCCGCTCCGCGCGCACGTCCCCCGTGCTTGCCCTGCATCTCGACTCCCCGCTCTCCAGCCGGTGATCCGCACGTCGCGCATCAGACTTTCCGCCGAATTCACAGATATGAGTTAGTTTCGTCAGGAAATGTTCGATGCTTACATGCCTGTCCTGCTCCCGGTCCGCTTGCCAGCAGTACGCTGGCGACGGCAGTGCAGGCTGCTTGGGCAATTGCACGTCTGGTCATGACGATGTTTCCCTGGGTGACGGACAGTGAGTGCAGCTCAAGTTGCAGTCACCGCGTGCTGCCCCCGGCGGCGCCGCTGCAAGACAACCATGTGGGACAGATCGTTCGTCCTGACGTTTGTCAGGTGGTGCTGAAGCAATGGGTGTGCATGCCCTTCGGGTTTGAGGGGCCGACGGTCGAAGCGCTGGGCGGTTGCCATGCGAGCGCCGGGCCGGCGCTGTTTGCTGGGTGAGACCGCCACACTGATCAATTAGCGGCCCGTCGACTATCACATCGTCGTCACGGGGATGTCAGCGAATCGGGGGCGCATGATGTCTGGCGATTGAT
This sequence comes from Streptomyces sp. NPDC058663, assembly GCF_042716745.1. Lineage (NCBI taxonomy): Bacteria > Bacillati > Actinomycetota > Actinomycetes > Kitasatosporales > Streptomycetaceae > Streptomyces > Streptomyces sp. NPDC058663. The sequence goes on along the minus strand of NZ_JBHXRV010000088.1, from coordinate 3,160 downwards.
AACGTGCGCATTATGGCGGCAGGTTGGGCAGCGGGAGGGAGGGGTCTTCTCCGTGGGGGCGTTCATGTCCAGGGAGCCGAGCATCCATCAACTTCGGCTCTATCTCACGCTGAGCGAGGAACTCCATTTCGGGCGTGCCGCCGCACGCCTGTTCATCACGCAACCGGCACTGAGTCAGCAAATCAGAGAGCTGGAGAAACGCCTGGGGGTACGCGCGGTGGAGCGCACCAGCCGGACGCTCACTCTGACCGAGGCCGGGCAGGCATTGCTCCCCGAAGCCCGGGCGGCGGTTGCGGCTGTCGAGCGGCTGCGGCGCGTCGCCGACGCGCAGATGCGACAGGTCTCGCGACGACTCATCGTGGGAACCATGGGAGCCGAGGCATCCATGGCGCACTCCCGTGCCGTACTCAGCCTGCTGCAAGACCGTCACCCCGGCACAACCGTGCAACTGGTCAACCTCGGCTTCGGCGATCACCTGGCCGCGCTGGCACAGCAGGAGGCCGACGTGGTCTTCCTCCGCCCTCCGGTGACGGACGACATTGAACTGCATCACCTGGCCACCGAGCCACGAGTGGCCTGCCTCTGCGCCGACCACCCACTGGCGGCCCTGCCCCGGCTCACCCTGGCTCAGCTCTCCGACGTCCCGGTGGTCGACATGCCAGAGCAGGTTCCGCGGCTGTGGTGGGACTTCTGGGCGGTCGACCCCCGTCCCGGCGGCAGCCGCGTTCACTATGGGCCCGTGGTCACCGACATGGAATCACTGCTGCACACGGTGGCCGCCGGAGAAGCGATGTGCTTTCTGCCGGCGGCCGCCCGCGAATACTTTCCACGCCCCGGCATCAGATACATCGACGTGGTCGACCTCATCCCCTCCACATCCGCCCTCGCCTGGCTGCGGCAAAGGCGTTCCGAATCCACCATCAGAGCCATTCGGCAAGCCGCGCAAGAAGCCACAAGCCGGCGCTTCGGCGTCACATGACGCATGCGAGGTTGCCGCTTCGAGGTCACGCGGCCTCGGTGGGTGGGTGAAGTCCGGTGGCATGAGGTAACCCGGTGGGGGTAGCCCCTGACCGCGGTAGAGGACCCAAGAGCGACAGCCCCGCGACTCAACTCCGCGGCTTAGAATAATAAGTTGGTGCGTGATAGCGGTGGGTCGCGTTTGTTCTGCTGAGCGTCTCCTTCAGGCGTTGGCGGTGCGGTCGGACCCGAGGATGGCGATGGCTTGATAGGTGTCGGGCAGCCGGTCGCGGCGGTGGGTCCAACGCGTCAGTTGTTTCCAGCGTCTATGGTCTGCGAGGGCGTGTTCGACGCTGACGCACTGTGAGGAGTGCTCATGCCGTTGGCGTGCGCGGGCTTCAACGAAGGGCTGAATTGCTCCCGGTCGCAGTTTGCGAGGTGGGGGTGAGGGCCCGCCGCGGGTGGTCGCGCCCGAGGCCGAGATCGCCGTCGTCGAAGAGGGACCTGGACGAGGTCGAAGTGGTCGAAGTGGTCGAAGTGGTCGAAGTGGTCGAAGCATCTACTGATCCCAGCCGTGCGGCGGCGGTCGCATCATGCATCCGCCCTGGCCGCAGGGCATCCGTCCACAGGGTTCGACCCTCGTGATCGGCGATGACAGTGACGTTCATCGTGTTCTGCTTCTTCTTGCCCGACACAAACACACGCCGACCTCCCCGGCCCGCGGGCGGCCGGCGGACCGGCACCTCGGTGGCGTCCAAGCACAACTGAAAGCCCTCGGCCCGCGCGTAGGCAAACACGTCCTCCGTGGTGCGCAGTCGCAGACCAGGACGGTCAGGAACGGCGAACCCCCGCGTCGCGAACAGGCGGCGCACCTCCCCGACAGCCCGGGTCACGGTGGAGCGGTACACGCCGTAGAGCAGAGCCAGAACCGAGTACGGCAGGTTGTGGCGAAGATGGATCAGCGTGGCCACCAGCCGGTCCACGAAAACCAGCTGGTGCCGGACACCAGCATCCGGCGCACGCTTCCGCTCGCCACCTCCGGCCCGAAACCGACGGCCCTCGACGCCGACCACCCACGGCTCGGCCAACTCGGGGACCAGCGACGCCAGATGCTCTCTCGCGATGCCGGTGAACAACCGATGCGCCAGCACTGAACGATCAGTCGTACTCCTCACCAACAGAGCATGCCCAGCCACTGTCACGCACCAACTCGTAAGAGACGGTGTCGTACGTGGTGAGGCGGACGAATCGTTTGTAGCAGCAGTGGGCTGCGGCGAGGCCGAGGAAGACCAGGTAGTTGGAGGGCCGTGACTGGCCGCAACCGCGACGACGACACCCAACTCATCCCGTTACTCGAAGCGGTCCCACCAGTGCGGGGCAAGCGTGGCCGGCGCCGGCCTGACAACGTCCTTCGAGACCGTGGATACGACCACGACATGTACCGTCGCCTCGTCCGGGCTCTCGGGGTGAAGCCGGTGATTGCCCGCCGGGGCATCGAGCACGCCTTCGGCCCCGGTACCCAACGCTGGGTCGTGGAGCGCACGTTCGCCGCCCATCTGCACTGGTGCCGCCGTTTGCGGATCCGCAGGGGATACGGGACGACCTCCACCAGCCTTCCCCACTCTTGGATGTGCGTTGACCTGCTGGCGTCGACTTGTCTCCCTACGCTGAAAGCACCGGAACCCAGTGAACCATCACCTGGTGCAGACGTTGCCTGTGGTCAGCGACCCAGTCCTCCGGGAGGACAACCGGCACCCGTACGGTGACCATGGACCCCGACTCGTCCTCCACGACCACCTCCGGACCGTCCCGCTCGCCAGTGAGCTGGATGGAGATGGACGGCCCTCTGTCCCATTCCATCCACACGACGTCCTCGTCGGCGTCGAGCCTGTTCAATGCGGTGGACCAACTTTCAAGCTTCGAGGCTGACAACACCAGGTCGATACGGCCCGACACGAACGGCGTCCTGACAACAATCTCGGCGTCGAGCCCGGCGCTCCAACCCGGATCGCGGCCCCGAACGTTAACGGTGACGCTGTTCCCCTCGTCATCGGCAAGTACCGAGAGACCGTCACCCTGCAAGGGGCGCATCCGCCGCCCCATTTCGTTAGGGCCTGTGTGACGTCGTGATCAATCTTGCCGATCCGGATCCGCATGGAAGGCGGATCCGGTAGGAAGACGAGCGTGACGCGCAGGCAACTCA
>NZ_JBHXRV010000087.1:0-18560 GCF_042716745.1 Streptomyces sp. NPDC058663 | reverse complement strand
ACCCACCTCCCCACCGCAATGATCCCCACCTACCTCACCCACCTCACCCACCTCCCACAACTCCCCAACGGCAAAACCGACACCACCCAACTCCCCCCACCCGAGGCGCTGGTGAGCGACCGCGTGCGGGTCGCCCCGCGCACGCCGGACGAGTTCGTACTGGCCGAACTCTGGTCCCAGGTGCTCGGAATCCAGGACGTCAGCGTCCAGGACGACTTCTACGAGATGGGCGGTGACTCCTTGCGCGCGGTCCAGGTGTTCCAGCTCCTCTCCGACGCCGGCTCCCCCGTCCCGCTCTCCGCACTGCTCGGCAACCACACGATCGAGCAGCTCGCGGCCCAGCTCGCCAGTGGCGGCGGTACCGATTCCGCCGAGGTCCGCGAGGCCCACGAGGCCCTCGCCCTCTGAACCCCGACCCCCGCACCCGTTCCGATACCGCCCGGCCCCCGGGCAGCCGAATGGAGAACTCCGCATGGCCACCGCACCAGTGAGCACCGAAACAGCGAGCGAGGTCCGTCCCACCACCGCCGGACTCGAACTCTTCCTGAAGGGGTTCACCGTCTTCCGCGCGGCGCAGAGGACCCACGCCATGGCGCCGGCCGACCTGGCCTCGTTCCAGGCGCTGTGGAACGACCTGGCACCCGACGAGAACCTGAACGACGGCGGTACGTACCGCACTCGCCGCTACGGCCGGATACGCGCCGAGGTCCAGGCCGGCGGGCCGGTGTTCACCGCGCTGCCGCACACCGTGTTCCAGCAGTCCGCCGAGCACATCCCGATCCACATGGGCAAGGCACGTCACTTCGAGCCCATCGCCCAGGAGAATCTCGCCCACCCGGCGCTGCTGACCCTCCTCGCCCACGGCCTGAAGCTGATCGGTTCGAGCGACAGCCGCAAGGAGTGGGAGATCGGCCTGCACATGGTGCGGACGGTCGCCGGCGAGAACCCGGGCCTGCCGACCCCCGAGGGCCGGCACCGCGACGGCCACGACTACGTGGGCATGCACCTGCTGGGCCGTCGCAACTGCGTCGGCGGCAACTCGATCGTCTACCGCGAAGGCCTGCCGGACACCACCCTGACGCTGCTGGCACCGCTCGACGGAATGATGGTCGTCGACGCCGCGGTGATGCACGAGGTGACCCCGATCGCCGCGACCTCCGGCCAGGGCACCCGCGACATGCTGCTCGTGGACTACAACGCGACCGGCGACGAGATGCGGGAGCCCCGGCCGTGAACCTGCCGAGCTCCGCCCCGCCGCAGGACGGTGCCGACCCGGTACCGCTGCTCCTCGAACTCGTACAGACGCCCTCCGTGTCGGGCGGCGAGTCGGCGGCCGCGCTGGCACTGGTCGACTGGCTGCGCCGGTCCGGCTTCGCCGCGCACGTCGACGAAGCCGGCAACGCAGTCGGTGAGATCGGCGGCGGGCCCGGGGACCCGGTGGTGATGCTGCTGGGCCACATCGACACGGTCCCCGGCATCCTGCCCGTCGAAGTCCGCGACGGGATCCTGCACGGCCGCGGCACCGTGGACGCCAAGGGCCCGCTGGCCACGTTCGCCTGGGCGGCGGCCCGCGCGGCCGCCGCCGGGGTCCGCGCCCGGATCCTGGTGGTCGGGGCCGTGGACGAGGAGCGCGAGTCGAGCGGCGCACTGCACCTGGCCGACCGGTACGCACCGGACGCCCTGGTGATCGGCGAGCCCAGCGGGGTCGACGGGGTGGTGCTCGGCTACAAGGGAATCCTCCGGCTGCGGTACGAGGTGGAGCGCCCGGCCGCGCACACCAGCAGCCCCGAGGAGAAGGCCACCGAGGTCGCCGCCGGCTTCTGGAACCTGCTCCGGGACCGGCTGGCCCGCCACCGGCCGGACGCGCCGTTCTTCGAGCAGGCATTGCCCGCCCTGGTCAAGATGGCCGGGGACATCGAGCGGGCCTCGCTCGACATCTCCGTCCGGCTGCCCCCGGGTTTCGACACCGACGGGCTGCTGGGCTGGCTCGACGAGCAGGCGAAGGGCGGCCATCTCACGGTCGTCGAGCGCACCGTGGCGGTCCGCTCACCGCGCACCGACCCGGTGGTGCGGGCACTGACCACCGCGATCCGGGGCCGCGGGCTGCGGCCCGTGCCCAAGGTGAAGCTCGGTTCGTCCGACATGAACGTGGTCTGGCCGCGCTGGCGCTGCCCGGTCGCCGCGTACGGACCGGGCGACGCCCACCTCGACCACACCGACCACGAGCACATAGACCTGCGCGACTACCGGCTCGCCATCGACATCCTGACCGACGCTCTCGGGCTCGTCGCCGAGTCCCTCGGCCGGGCCCCGGTGGGCGCCGACGAGAAAACAGGGGCCTTCCAATGACCGAATCCACCACCACAGCCACGCCCTGTCGTCCGGGCGACCCGGATGCGCCGCTCGCCGTGCTCCACTCCCGCATCCGCGTCGAGGAGCGCAAGCTCCTGGAGGAGCTCGACCGCCGCCGCGTCCCGTACGAACTGATCGACACCCGCACCGCGGCCTTCCGCCCCGACGCTCCCGCGCTGCCCTACCGGGGTGCGCTGAGCCGGGAGATCTCCCACACCCGCAATGTGTACGCGACCCGGCTGCTGGAGCACGCGGGGCTGACCGTGGTCAACAGCCACGACATCATCTCCACCTGCGGCGACAAGCTGCTGACGACGCTGCGGCTGCTGACGGCGGGCATCCCGACCCCGCGCGTGCTGGTCGGGCTGACGCCGGACGCGGCGCTGGAGGCCCTGGAGGGGTTCGGCTATCCGGTCGTCGCCAAGCCGCTCACCGGTTCCTGGGGCCGGCTCGGCGCCCGCCTGAAGGAGCGCGAGACGGCGGAGACGGTGCTGGAGCACAAGGGCGCGCTGACCGGCCCGCAGCACCAGATCACGTACATCCAGGAGTACATCGACAAGCCGGGCCGCGACATCCGGGCCTACGTGTTCGGCCGCGAGGTGGTCGGCGCGATCTACAAGTACTCGGACCACTGGCGCACCAACACCGCGCGCGGCGGCAGCCCCGTGGTGTGCCCGGTCACCCCTGACTTGGAAAAGCTGCTGGTGGCGACCGCCGAGGCGATGGGCGAGGGGGTGCTCGCCGTGGACCTCCTGGAGGGCCCGGACGGTGAGGTGTTCGTCAACGAGATCAACCACACGCCCGAGTTCCACGGTGCGATCGACGTGCTCGGCACGGGCATGGTCGGGCGCTACGTGGACTACGTCCTGAACCGGCTGGCCATCCGATGACGAACGAGGCGGACTCCGTGCACACCCACCACGCCCAAACCCGGGTCACCGCGATCGCACTGGCCGGCCCCACCCCGTGCGACGGCCGGCTGCTGGACGTGCCGGCCGGACAGTACGACTGGCTGCGGCTGCTCGTCACCATCGACGGCGCGGAGCAGCCCGCCGAGCTGGACGAGGAGGTGTGGCTGCACTACCGCGGCGGCGCCGACCCCGAATGGCTGCGGACCACCGGCACCACGGCCGACGGCCGGCGGACCGCCCGGATCCCCGTGACCCGCCGCGACGACCTGCTCGCGGTCCGGCTGCCCGTCCGGCCCGGGATCGCCGTGCACGCCGCCGACCTCACCGCCGACACACCCCCGACCACCGACCTCCCGATCGGAGCATGACCACCATGTCCAAGCTCGCCATGTTCGGCGGCACCCGCACGGTGACCGCCCAGGACGCGGACCCGTCACTGATCGGCTGGCCGGTGGTGACCGACGCGGAACGCGACTCGGCGCTGCGTGTCTTCGACAGCGGCCAGTTCACGTCGAACAACACCAACGGCGAGGTCCAGCTCCTGGAGCGGGAGTGGGCCGCGTACGTCGGCACCGCACACTGCGCGGCCGTCTCCAACGGCACCGCCGCCATCGAGCTGGCCCTCGCCGCGGCCGGGATCGAGAAGGGCGCCGAGGTGCTGGTGCCGGCGTTCACCTTCATCGCGAGCGCCATCGGCCCCGTCCAGCGCTCGCTGACCCCGGTGTTCGTGGACATCGACCCGGTCACCTTCTGCATGGACCCGGTGGCCGCCGAAGCCGCGATCACCCCGCGCACCAAGGCAATCGTGGTGGTGCACCTGCACGGCCTGCCCGCCGACATGACCGCCTTCCGGTCGCTCGCCGACCGCTACGGGCTGCTGCTCGTCGAGGACGCCGCCCAGGCCCACGCGGCGACCTACCGGGGGGCCCGTACCGGCTCGCTCGGCGACATCGCCACTTTCAGCCTCAACGTGGTCAAGAACCTGCCGACCTGCGGCGAGGGCGGGCTGGTCACCACCGACTCGGCTGACCTGCACCGCGAGGTGGAGCTGCGCCGCCAGTTCGGCGAGAAGCTCCAGGGCGCCAAGGAGCGCGACTACCGCTCGCGCATGCCGGCCGGCAACGAGAAACTCAGCGCCGTACAGGCCGCGTTCGCCCGCGCCCAGCTGGCCAGGCTCGACGAGTACCACGAGGCCCGCACCCGCAACGTGGCGGCCTTCCTGGACCGGGTCCGGCACCTGCCCGGCCTGCTGGTCCCGCACATCCCGGCCGACCGCACCCACGCCTGGCACATCCTGCGGCTGCGCTTCGACCCGGCCGCGATGGGCCATGCCGGGGTCGCTCCGGGTGCGCTGCGCTCGATCCTGCACCGCGCGCTGCGGGCCGAGGGCGTGCCCGCGCAGCCGTACCAGCTGGTGCCGCTGCCCGGTCAGCCCGCCTTCCGCGACCTGGGCCACCGCGCCGAGGACTTCCCGGTCACCTGCGAGGTCATCGAGGACTCGCTGACCCTGCAGCGCTGGCACCTCAACCCGGCCTCCGGCCCGGTGCTCCAGCGCATCGCGGACGGCTTCGAGAAGGTCTGGGGCCACCTGGACACGCTCGGCGCGGCCGCCGGCGGGCTGGACTACCGCCCCGTGTGGAAGACCGCGCAGAAGGCGGGTGTCTGAGATGACCACCGCACTCACCTCCCGGCCCACCGGGGAACTGGCCGAGCTCGTCCGGGAGCAGATCCTGGACATGGGTCTCAGCCCGCACGGTACCCACATCGGTGGCAGTCTCTCGGCTGCCGATGTGATGACGCTGCTCTACAACGAGGTGCTGCGGCTGCGTCCGGAGGAGCCCGAGTGGGCCGACCGGGACCGCTTCGTCCTCAGCAAGGGCCACGCCTCCGCGGCCCTGTACGCGGTGCTCGCCGCCCGCGGTTTCCTGCCCGTCGAGGAACTCGCCCAGTACGGGGTCTCGGGCGGCCGGCTGGCCGGTCACCCGCTGCGCCGGCTGCCCGGTGTGGAGTTCCCCTCGGGCTCGCTGGGCCACGGCCTGTCCCTCGGTGTCGGCAGTGCCGTCGCCGCGAAGCGCCAGGGCCGCCCCAGCCGGGTGTTCGTCCTGATGGGCGACGGGGAGATCCAGGAGGGCTCGGTGTGGGAGGCCGCGATGTCGGCCGCCCACCTGCGGCTGGACAACCTGGTCGGGATCGTGGACCGCAACCGGCTCCAGATCACCGGGCACACCGAGGAGCGGATGGGTCTGGAGCCGCTCGCCGACAAGTGGCGCAGTTTCGGCTGGGAGACCGTCGAGGTGGACGGGCACGACCTGGACGCCCTGCGCGCCGTGTTCGCCGCCCTGCCCGCCCCGTCGGGCCGGCCCACGATGGTGATCGCCGAGACGGTCAAGGGCAAGGGCGTCCCGCTGTTCGAGGACAAGAAGAAGTCGCACTCGGTCAAGCTCAGCCCGAATCTGCACCGGCGTGCGCTGGGCGGACTGCGGGCCCGTTCGAGGAGGAACCCGTGACCGTCGTCGAGGAAACACCTGCCGCTGTCGTGCCCGGGTGGCAGGAGCGGTACGCGGACGCCAGCCGCGACGTGTACCGCGCGACCCTGCTCGACCTGGCCAGGTCCGACCCGCGGATCTTCGCGGTGGACACGGACATGGGCGGCCTGGAGGACGGCTTCGAGGCCGAACTGCCCGGCCAGTACGTCAATGTGGGGATCGCCGAGGCGAACCTGATGGGCGTCAGTGCGGGGCTCGCCGCGGACGGCCTGGTGCCGTTCGCGAACACCATCGCCTCCTTCGCGGCGACCCGGGCCTGCGAGCAGGTGAAGGTGGACATCGCGGGGAACAACCTGCCGGTGCGCATCGTGGGCACCCACGGCGGCTTCTCCGCCGGGCACTACGGGCCCACCCACCACTCGCTGGAGGACGTGGCGATCCTGCGCACCCTGCCGAACCTGACGGTGGTGGTGCCGGCCGACGCGGCGGAGACCGAGTACGTCGTCCGCGCGATCGCCGACACCACCGCGTTCCCCGGCCCGGTGTACGTGCGGCTGGGGCGCAGTGCCACACCGCTGGTCCACCAAGGCCCGTACGCGTTCCGGATCGGCGAGGCGGACCTGCTGCGGCCGGGCGGCGACGTGACCCTCGTGGCGACAGGCCCCCTGCCGGTGTCCGAGGCGCTGGCCGCGGCCGGGCTGCTGGCCGCGCGCGGCATCGACGCCCGGGTGCTCAACATGCACACGGTCAAGCCGCTCGACGAAGAGGCCGTCCTGGCCGCGGCGCGGGAGACGGCCGGGCTGGTCACGGTCGAGGACTCGGTACTGGTCGGCGGCCTCGGCTCGGCAGTCACCGAGCTCACCTCCGAGCGGTGGCCGTGCCGGGTACGCCGGATCGGCGTACCGGACGGCTTCCACGACGTCGTCGGCAGCGAGCGCGAGCTGCTGACGCTGGCCGGGGTGTGCGCGGAGCGGATCGCCGAGGCCGCCGCGGACGTGGTGGTACGCCGCGGCTAGCGGCCGCCGCCCGCCCGGAGCGGGGCCCTGGGGAACGAGCGGCACAGCGCGAGGGCGGAGGCCACGAGGGTGCGGGGCATCAGGTAGGGCGCGACATCGGCCGCCCCACGGCCGAAGGTCAGCAGGTCCCCGCGTACCGGGTCCACGTCGACCGACTCCGCGTGAACCGCCAGCAGTTCGCGCCACCGCTCCACCCCGGAAGATGTCACCCAGGCGTCCGTGCCCAGGTGCAGGGAGGAGGGGCCGGCCCGCAGCGCACGGTCCGCCAGACCGGCGAACTCGTCCCCGCCCCGGGTGCGGTGGCAGGTGAGTACCGCGGCGATCCGGTGCTCGTCGGTGGCGAACCAGTCCACCAGGGGCGTGCCCGCGGGCAGGGTCCCGGTCGGGCACGGATGGGCGACGGGCGCGGGCGGCCCGGCGAGCAGCCGCTCCATCGTCACCTCCGACAGCGGCTTGTCGGGGTTGGGGAGGTAGCGCACGGTCCGGTAGCCGATCCGCGCGTACACCGGCGGATTGCCCCGCTCGACCACCGCGTCGAGCACCACCCGGTCCGCACCGGCGGCGGCGACGTCCGACTCCAGGGCGCGCACCAGGCGCCGGGCAAGACCGGTACCGAGGGCTTTGGGGGACACGCCGAGCCGGCCGACCTCCCAGGTGGTGGGGCCCTTGGGAAGCGCGCGGATGCTCCCGAGGAGTTCGCCGTCCGCACTCCGGGCGATCCACAGGCCGGCCCCGGCGGCCAGATCGGCCCGTACGTCCGCGGCGTTCTCGAAGGCGCCGTCCGGCCGCGGCAGTCCGGGCAGCGGATCCGCGTCGGCGAACGAGGCGCGGGTGACTTCCGCGATCTGCTCGGCGAGCCCGGCGGTGACGGTCGCCTCCGGGCCGAATCCCAAGAAGGCAATTCCTATCGCACTGTCAAGGAGGTTCATATGCCGAACCTAATGGATGTCGCACAACCTCAGGTGAGCCGAACGGTGTTCACCCCGGTGCCACTGGACGCCCTTTTCAATGGAAAAGGTGTTTCCGCACCGCGCCGCTGGCCGACGACCGGTGGTTTCAATGTGTGGGGCAATACCTTTCCGGCCGAGGGTTTCCCCGGCCGGGGCGGTGAGACCTTCGTCGAAGGTGTCCCCTACCTGCTGCCCGGCAAGGGCGGCGCCGCGGCCGCCGGTACCGCGATGGACAACATCCGCTGCCGCGGCCAGTACCTCGACGTGCCTGCCGGGGAGCACCGGTGGATCCATGTGCTGGGCGCCGCCGAGCGCCGCACCGAGGACGAACTGCTCGTCCACTACGCGGACGGCGCGGTGCGCCGCCAGTGGCTGCGGATCTCCGACTTCTGGCCGGAAACCGAGCAGCGCTTCGGGGAACTGCTCGCCTTCCGGACCCGCTATCTGATGTACCCCCGGCACTCCCAGCACAACATGCCGCCGTCCGTGTGGGCCCAGCGCGTCCCGGTCACCGTGCCCGGCACCGTGACCGCCGTGGAACTCCCGGACAACCCGGCCATGCACCTGTTCGCCATCACCCTGGAAACCCGGAAGACGGTGGAAGCATGAGGGTCGAGCTGCCCAACATCGCGCACTGGCGCCACGATCTGGGCCACTGCCTGCACACCACCATGGGTGTGCTGCTCCAGCACCACGGTCTGGACCCGCTCCAGGTGCTCGGCGCCAACTGGGGGTTCTTCCACCGGCCCGGCGACATCCGCCGCGAGGAGTACTACTTCCCGCTGCACCGGGAGGGCCTGCTGGAGAGCCTGGCTCCGCATCACCCCGTCCGGTCGCGCTGGCACTGGCCGAAGGACGCCGAGTCCGGCTGGCGGGAGGTCCGGGAGGCGGTGCTCGCCGGGAACGCCGTCGCGGCCGCGGCCGACAACTTCCACCTGCCGTTCCGCCCCGCCTACCGGGACGTGCACACCAACCACCTGCTCACGGTGTACGGCTTCGACGACGAGCGCGAGCTGGTGCTGATCTCCGACCCGGTGCCGCCCCGTTTCCAGGGCGCCATCCCGCTGGGCCAGTTCACCGACGCCCGTGACTCGGCCAACCCGGTGCTGCACGACCGCGACCTGTTCTTCACCGACAACCCGGTGGCCAACCGCTGGCTGGAGGTGGGTGTGACGGGCGAGGTCCCGCCGCACGACAGGGACTTCGTACGCGGCGTCCTCGCGGCCAACGACCGCGGCTTCGCCGCCGTCGGCACCGGCCCCGAGCTCTCCGGCCTGGCCGGCCAGCGGACCTTCCTCGACGAGCTGGCCGACCGGCTCGCCGACGGCGACGAGTCCGTGATCGACGAGGCGTTCATCGCCACCGGGGCCGTCCTCGCGATGACCGGCGTGCACGGCGACTACCTGGCGGCCACGGCCCGGGAGTTCGGCTCCCCGCTGTTGATGGAGGCCTCCCGCACGGTGGACCGCGTCGCGCACGCCTGGAGCGCGCTGCGCATCGACGTGGCGATGGCCCGTGAGGAACCGGCGAGCGCCGAGACCTCGGTACGCGACCGGGCCAAGCTGCTGCTCGCCGAGCAGGAGCTGGCCCTGGAGCGGCTGCGCGCGGCGGCCCGCACCCTCTGACCCCGGCACCCCTCCCCTGCTCGACCCGTCTTCCGAGAGGCCGAAATGACCGACGTAAAGATCCATTCGCTGCCCTCGCCCCTGCGTGCGGCCTTCACGGAAGCGGTGAACGACCGTGTCGCGGCCGGTGCCCGGGGCGACACGGTGCTCGGCCGTCCCGAGTGGCGGCTGCCCGAGCAGCTCGCCGGCCGACTGCGGCAATGGCTGGGCAGCCCGGACCCGGCCGACGGCTTCCGGGTGGTGCGCGGTCTGTTCGACAGCTTCGCCGCACCCGGCCCGACGCCCGCGCACTGGGCGCAGACCGACCCGGAGGACTCCGCCGCGTACGACGTGGCCCTCGCCTTGGCGGGCAGGCTGCTGGGCCGGGTGTTCGGCTGGAGCGACCAGCAGGACGGCCGGGTGGTCCACAACATCCTGCCCAGCCGGGGTTACGAGGAGATGCAGGTCGGCGCGAGCAGCACCGTCCCGCTCACCTGGCACACCGAGGACGGGTTCCACCCGGAGCGGGCCGATCTGCTGCTGCTGGCCTGCGTCCGCAACCCCGACAGCGTGGGCACGCTGCTGGCCGGAATCCGCCGTGCCCCGTTGTCGCCCGAGGCGGTCGGCCAGCTGCGCAGGCCGCTGCTGGTGATCGAACCCGACGACAGCTACGAGGACGACGACGCGGCCCAGGAGCAGCGGATCGGGATGGCGACCCTGTGGGACGGGGACAACGGTCTGGGGGTCCGGTACGACCCCAGTTACACCGTGCCGCTGACCGCGGACCCGGCGTTCTCCGCCGCTTACCGGCAATTGGGGGACGCCTTCGAGAAGTGTGCGTTCGTCGTCCCGCTGGAGCCGGGCGACCTCTTGATGGTGGACAACAACGCGGTGGTGCACGGGCGGATCGCATTCCGTCCCCGTTACGACGGCACCGACCGCTGGCTCAAGCGGGTGCTGGTCCGCGCGCAGAGTGTCCGGCCGCTCGGTGAACTGCTCGAGCACGGATACCACCAGCACCGGACCGACCCCGAGAACCGGTCGGTCGCGGCCGGGGTCTGAAGGGGACTTTGTCAGTTTGCCACCCCGATTCAGGGCCGAACTGACAAGGAATCACCCGCGTGTTGGCTGCGCCGGCGCCCCTCTGGCTAGGTTCGGCTCACGGAAGCGGCATCCGGAGCTTCCGTGCGAAGGAGGGCCCGTGGACGGGCTGCCGCCCGGACGCCGGGCCGATGCCGAGAGAACGAGAATGACGACCGAACCACTCAGACAGCTGGTCTCCGAGGGTGTCTCCCTGTGGCTGGAGGGGGCCGACCACCGCCAGTTCTCCTCCGGGGAACTGGCGGACTGCGTCTCGGCGCACCGCATCAGCGGGATCGACTACGCCCCGGACGTGACGTCGGGCCTGCTCGACCGCGGCGACTACCGGGCCAGTCTGCGAGAGCTGTCCTCGTACGGTGCGGGCCCGGCGGAGGCGGCGCGCACGCTGACCGCCCGCGACGTCCGGACGGCCTGCGACATGCTGCTGCCGGTGTGGGAGCGCACCCGGGGCGCCGAAGGACAGGTGTGCGCGGCGATCGGCCACACCCATGACGTACCGGGGGCACTGGCCGAGGCGCGTGCGCTGCACTGGGCGGTGGACCGGCCGAACCTGCTGGTACGGCTGCCCGCGGATCCGGTGGGCCTGGCCTCGGCCGGCGACTGTCTCGCCGAGGGCATCGGCGTGGCGTTCGGTCCCGTGTACAGCGCCGCGCGCTACGAACTGGTCCTCGAAACCTGGCTGCTGGGCCTGGAGCGGGCCGTGGCCGCCGGGCTCGCCCCGGGCCGGATCCCGGCCGCGGTGCGGATACCGGTGAGCGAGATCGACGCCGCGGTGCGCACCCTGCTGAGCGCGCACACCGGGCGGACCGCGGAGGCGCTGCGCGGCCGGGTGGCCATCGCGGTGGCCCGGTTGGTCTTCTCCGCGTACGAGCGGCGGCTGGACGGTGCGCGCTGGCGGGAGCTGGTCAGGGCCGGGGCCCGGCCGCACCGGTTGGTGTGGTCCTTCGGCTCAGCGGCCGCGGGCCGTCTCGCCGGTGGCCTGGTGGCCGAGGGAACCGTGCAGTCGCTGACCGCCGAGGGGATGGCGACCCTGTCCGCGACGGTGGTGCCGATGGAGGGCGACACCCTGTCGGGCCGGGTGCACAGCGCCCGGGAGGACCTCGAACTGCTGGCCGGTCTGGGTGTGGACTGGGAGCAGCGGGCCGAGGAGCTGGGCAGCGAGTCCCCGCACCGCCAGAACGCTGCCTGGCGCGAGTTGGTGGACGCGGTGGGGCGGGTCATCGAGCAGCAGGTCGGCCGGTGACCCCGTCGGAGTCACCGGCCTTGCCCTCGCAGGCGCGCCGGCCGTCGTTCCCCCGGGGACGGGGGTCAGCCCGGAACCGCCGCGAGGGTCTGCTCGCGGCCCGGGAACCCGGTGTCCGAAAGGCTGAGCAGCGGAGCCGACTTGACCGCGGTCTCCTCGAACTCGGCCTCCGGCCCGGACAGGGCCACGATGGCACCGCCGATCCCGTACCGGACGCGCCCCGGGGTCATCACCAGGGTGCGGATGACGATGCTCAGATCGGCCGCGCCGGAGAGCGAGAAGTAGCCGATGGAGCCCGCGTACACCCCGCGCGGACCGGCTTCGAGCCGGTCGATGAGCTGCATGGTGCGCAGCTTGGGGGCACCGGTCATGGAGCCGCCGGGGAAGGCGGCGCGGACGCAGTCCACGGCGTTCAGCTCGGGCCTCAACCGGGCCCGTACGGTGCTGACGAGCTGGTGGACGGTCGCGTACGTCTCCACCCGGAAGATGTCGTCGGCCTCGACCGATCCGGTACGGGCACAGCGGCCCAGGTCGTTGCGGACCAGGTCGACGATCATCAGGTTCTCGCTGCGGTCCTTCTCGCAGCCGGCCAGCTCGTGGCGGATCTCCGCGTCCTCGGCGGGGGTGGCCCCGCGCGGCCTGGTGCCTTTGATGGGCCGCGATTCGGCGTACC
Source organism: Streptomyces sp. NPDC058663 (assembly GCF_042716745.1). Lineage (NCBI taxonomy): Bacteria > Bacillati > Actinomycetota > Actinomycetes > Kitasatosporales > Streptomycetaceae > Streptomyces > Streptomyces sp. NPDC058663. The sequence goes on along the minus strand of NZ_JBHXRV010000087.1, from coordinate 6,224 downwards.
CGTCGGCGTCCACCCGCAGGAACCGCTCGGGCGAGGTGCTGAGCACCGAGACCTCCCCGAAGGTGAGCAGTGCGCCGAAGGGGGCCGGGTGGCTGCGGCGCAGCTGCCGGTACGTCTGCCAGGGGTCGGGCGAGCCGTCCGCCTCGGCCATGTTGGTCAGGCAGACCTCGTACGTCTCACCGGCCGCGATCTCCTGCTGGCAGGTGTCGATGAGCGCGAGATAGCTGTCCCTGTCGTGGCGCAGCCGCAGTCCGGTGAGCGGCTGCTGCGGCAGCGGCTCGGGCAGCGCCCGGCCCGCGAGGGCACGCAGCCGGTCGGCGGTGGCGTTCAGCCAGTCTCGGGCGGTGGCCTCGTCGCCCTCTTCGGCGAGGGCCAGCAGATAGGTGGTGCCGGTGTGGTGGTCGAGGACCACCGCCCGGTCGGCGAAGACCATGACGGCGTCGGGCTGTTCGGCGCGGTGGGCCTGGTCGCCTCCGCACTGTGCCTTGAGTTCGTAGCCGAGGTAGCCCACCCAGCCGAGGGCGAACCCGAAGGGCAGCTCGGGGACCTGGACCTCGCGGGACTTCAGGTCGCGGTCGATCCAGTCGAGGAAGTGCTCGACCACGATCTGGCCGCAGCTGCCGCCGGCGCCGGTCACGGTGACGGTGCCGCTGGCCACGTCCCCCGTGGCGACCCGGGCCAGTGGTCCCTGTGCGTCGCCCATGAAGGAGAACCGGCCGGCGCTGTCCGTGCGGCTGCTGTCCAGCCAGAAGGTGCGGGCGCTGCCTTCGAACAGTTCGGCGAAGGCGGCCTCGTCGTCCCAGCGGGTGGTGAGGAAGTCGGCGAGGACGCGCAGTCGGGGACGGGGCACGGCCGGCGCATCGGTGCGAGGGGCGGGTGCATCGGCCCGGGGCCGCACGGGAGCAGGACGGGCCGGACGGCGGCCGCCCGTTCGGTCGTGGTGCTCGGTGGCCAGCCGCTGGAAGTTGCGTACGAGGTCGTGGCCGTGGTGGGTGGAGATGGACTCGGGGTGGAACTGGACGCCCCAGCGCGGCAGTTCGCGGTGGCGCAGCCCCATCACCAGTCCGTCGTCGCTCCAGGCGGTGGCCTCCAGTTCGGCGGGCAGGCCGGTGACGGTGAGCGAGTGGTAGCGCACCACTTCGAACGGGGAGGGCAGCCCGGCGAACAGGCCGGTGCCGTCGTGCAGCACGGGCGAGGTGCGGCCGTGCCGGGGTTCGGCGGCCCGGACCACTCGTCCGCCGTGGGCGTGGGCGAGTCCTTGGTGGCCCAGGCAGACACCGAGCAGCGGCAGGTCGCCGTGGTCGAGGATGCTCCGGCAGATCCCGAAGTCCGCCGGGCGCTCCGGAGTGCCGGGCCCCGGCGAGAGCACCACGGCGTCGAACCCGTCGAGCAGGTCCGGGCTCCAGTCCTTCTCGTCGTTGCGGATCACCACGGGCTCGCGGCCGGTGGCCCCGGCGATCTGGTGGAAGAGGTTGTAGGTGAAGGAGTCGTAGTTGTCGACGAGCAGGGTGCGCACAAGGACCTCGCTGGGGGGCGGCAGGAGCTGACGGGTGGGGGGAACCTGGCGGGGGCCTCGGCCGAAGGCCGCGGCAGACGGCAGGCACGGCACGGCACCGCACGCGGCAGAAGGCAGGCAGAACGCGGCACGCGCACGGCACGCAGGCACGGCACGCGGCACGGCATGCGGCACGCAGGCAAGTCGCTCAGGCAAGTCGCTCAGGCGGCCGGGACGATCTCCAGCAGCAGGTGCTCGACGGGGCACGCGCCTTCCTGCACGACGGCGGACTGCAGGGTCCGCAGCTCCCGGCCGGTCTCGGCGGCCATGGCGTGCAGGGCGTCCAGGTCGCCGCGCGAGCTGAAGTGCAGCAGTGCGGAGCCACCGGGGGCGAGCCGGTCCGGGGCCTCGGCGAGGAAGCGGCGGTGGGCGGCGTAACCGGGGTCCACGTACGCCATGTCGTGGACCGAGCCGTAGACGTGCCCGGCCGGGGCGAGCACGTAGTTCGAGCTCCAGAAGACGAGGTCGAAGCGCTCGGCGGGGTCGAGAGCGTCGAACAGGTCGCTGCGCACCGCCTCGACCCGGTCGGTCAGTCCGTGGCGCTCCGCGTTGAGCCGGGCGTTGGCCACGGCCTGCGGGCTGATGTCGGAGGCGACCACCCGCTCACAGCCGGCCAGGGCCCCCATGACGGCGATGACCCCGGTGCCGCAGCCGATCTCCAGCATGGAGCCGCGCCGGGGGGTGGTCCAGCTCTCGGTCCAGCCGAGGAAGTCGAGGGCGATGCCGGTGGAGGGCGAGTAGGTGGGGCAGAACACCTCGTCGAGCAGATTCCACTGACGGCCGCGCAGGTCGAACTCCCGGGGGCGGTCGGTCCTGGTACGGGATACGGCGCTCCGGGCCAGCGAGCGCTCGTAGTCCCTCACTTCGGGCGTCGGCTCGGGGACTCGCGCCGGAATTTCGGGTGCTTTCGCGGGAATTCCCCCGCTGAGCGGCGCGGAGATCGACGGATACGAAGCCGGAACCCGGGTCTGCTGCATACGCTGATTGCCCCCTTGTGGCATTCTGCACGGCATTTGTGTTCGGCCCCTGCCGGGGCCGGATGCCAGAAGTCTGGTTCGGGGGGACGCCCTTACGGAAGGTGAGCATCAACCCACCCGGCGCCCGGAAGTGGTGCCGGGACCACCGCCTCCCCACTCCAAAGTCAAGTATTTCGCCCAAAGAAGACCTCCATACGGAATCTATAAATCCGGTTTCCGGTACGGATTGTTGACGATTGACCGTGGACAGCGAGTTCGCCTAGATTCTCGGGACCGGGACCGCCATGGACCAATCCATTATCTGGAGGGCGAAAAGTGGCGCTGGACGCCGTCTCCACCGAGGCCAGTGCCCTGGCCGTGCTCCAACTCCTCGCGCGCGAGGCCCCCGCCTCCGCCTACGAGGAAATCGCCGCCTCCGCCCGCAATGCCGACGCCACCCCCGCGGAACTGGCCGCCGTGGACAAGGCCCTGGAGCACGCCGCCGTGGTGCGTGCCCAACTCGGCCGCCGCCAGCAGCGCGAGGCGAGCCTCTCCGCCCTCGTCGACACCGCCCGGGACCTGACCGTTCCGTTCGACCTCGACATCCTGCTCAAGATGATCACCCGCCGCGCCCGGTTGCTGCTCAACGTCGACATGGCGTACATCAGCTTCTACGACGACTCCGAGAGCGACGGCTACGTCCGCACCGCCGACGGCCACGCGACCGCGCTGACCGTGGGATTCCGGGTACCCCGCCTGGGCGGGCTCGGCAGCGCGACGCGCAGCAACAGCGCACCGTTCTGGACCCCCGACTACATGTCGGACGAACGCATCACCCACCATCCGGTGATCGACGAGGTGGTGCGCGCCGAAGGCCTGCACGCCATCCTCGCCGTCCCGCTGGGCGCACACGGCACCTCCTTCGGTGTCCTGTACTCCGCCGACCGCAACGTCCGCCACTTCACGCCCGAGGAGGTCTCCCTGATGACCTCGCTCGGCGACCTCGCCAGCGTGGCCATCGACAAGGCCCAACTGCACCATCGGGCCCGCATCGAGATCACCGAGCTGGAGCAGTACAGCTCCAGGGCCAAGTCCCACCTGGCCTCGGCCCACCGCATCAACGAGATCCACCAGCGCATGATCGACCTGCTGCTGAAGGGGGACGGCCTGAGTGCGCTGACCGACCTCACCGCCGAGGCCCTCGGCGGCACCGTCGCCGTCCTCGACCCCCGCAGCCGGGTCCTGGCAGCCACCGGAGACCTGTCCGCCGGCATACCCCCCGACGTGGCCGGAGCCATGCACGCCCAGGTCTCCGACGAACCGGTGTGCCTGGCCAACGGCGGCTGGCTCGCCCCGGTCACCGCCGGCACGGAGAGACTCGGCTGCATCCTGCTGCACAGCACCGCCACCCTCGACGAGGACGAACTGCGCCTGCTGCAACTGAGCGTCGGAACCACCGGCGTGCTGCTGCTCATGGAACGCAACACCGCGGTGGCCGAGAGCCAGGTGCGCGACGAGTTCTGCGACGCCCTGCTCAGCACCCCGCTGCGGCCCCTGCCCCAGCTCCGTGACCGGGCCAGGATCCTCGGCATCGACCTGGAGCGCCCGTACGCCGTGGTGGCCATCCGCCCCGAGGGCGGCTCCCAGGGCCGCGCCGTCGTATGGGCCTCCTCGCACGCCCTGGTCTCCGGTGGCCTGTGCAGCGTGCGCAGCGACAGCATCATCCTGCTGCTGCCCTCCGAGAACCCCGGAGCCACCGCCCGCCAGGTCTCGCAAGAACTCTCTCCGCTGCTCGGCCATCCCGTGACGGTCGGCGCGGCGGGTCCCACGAGCCGTGTCGAGGACTTCCAGCCGGCCTACGCCGAAGCGCTCCGCTGCCTCAGCGCCCTGGGCGCCATCGGCGGCACCGGCTCCAGCGCGTCCGCGAAGGAGCTCGGTTTCCTCGGGCTGCTGCTGGGTGACCACCACAGCGTGCAGGACTACGTCACGCAGACCATCGGCCCTGTCATCGACTACGACACCCACCGGTTCACCAACCTCGTCCAGACCCTGGAGGCGTACTTCGAAGCGGGCAGCAGCCCCACGTACGCCGCCGAGGCCCTGCACGTCCATCCCAACACCGTGTCCCGCCGCCTGGAGCGGATGACCGCGCTGCTCGGCGACAGCTGGCAGGAGCCGGCCAGGGCCTTGGAGGTCCAGCTCGCACTGCGGCTGCACCGCACCCGAGACACCCTCGGCGGCGGCAACGGCCCGCAGAGCAGGCCGTTTTGAGGGCGGCCGCACCGAAGCGGCGTCCCTCCTCCTCTTCGCTCTACGCCGTACGCCGACGGCCCACGTAGCTGCGGGCGTCGAGGAAGGCGCTGCGCCTGTCCGGGGCACCGTGGCCGACGAAACCGGCCCCGGCGTCCCCGAACTCGTTCCCGTGCCCCATCCCCTGGCCGTACCCGTGGCCCGCGCTCATCCGCTCCGCGGTGACCGCCGTCATCGCCGCGGTGGCCTGCGCCACCGAGGCCAGCGTCACGTGCCGGTGCCAGCCCTGGAACGAGCGCCCTTCGAAGTCCCGCATGCCCACCCGGTCCGACAGCTCGATCGCCCCGTTCTCGATCCGGCGCGACAGCCGCCCCAGCCGCATGAGCAGGGCGAGCGGCGCGCTGGTCATGTCGGTCAGCCAGTACCGCTCCGCCCGCCGCCGGGCGTCCGACCACTCCCCCACCAACAGCAGCGGCCTGCGCCCCGCCGTCCGCCGCCGCGCACCGGCGGTGCCCGCGGCCCCGGTGCTCTCCGGCAGTTCCACCTGCAGGGCGGCCACGAAGCTGTTCCTGACGGTGCGCTCGGCGCGGTCCTCGAACCGGACCGGCCGGCGCAGCATCCCCGCCGCGTCCATGATCCGCCCGGCCTGGACCGGCTCCCCGGCCACCCCGGGCAGCTGGGGGTCGGTGACGTGCAGCGCCGTCGTGGCGGACACCTCCATCATGAACGGCATCCCGGCCGCCTCCAGCCACCTCGGGATCAGCTCCTCCGAGCCCGCCACCGCGTCCATCACGACCGGCAGCCGACGCACCGCGCGGGTCCGGGCGACGTCCATGACGGCCTGGGCCGCGCAGCCCGCCAGCGTGGTCTCCTCCGGCAGGTGCAGGGCCCAGCTCACCGGGACGCTCGCCTCCTCGGAGGCGGCCCAGGCTCCGTACGCCTGCTGCCCGTTGACCATGTGCCCCGACTCGGGGTCGAAGCGCCGCTCCACGCCCACGGAGTGCACGCCCGACTTCGGGATCACCATCGGCTTCACCACCCAGGCCTGCAGCTTGAGCATCCCGTCGAGCTGGGCGGCGAGGTTCGCCCGGACGGAATCCCAGTCCCAGGTGGAGCAGGAGATGAAGTGGTGCAGACTCTGCTCCCCGGCCGGCATCCCGGCGTGCGCGGCGATGTTCCGCATGGTCTTGCGTCCACGGGCGGTGAGGAGCCCCCGTACGTACAGTTCGGCCTTGCGCCGCTGGTCGGCCCTCGGCAGCGCGTCGAAGAGCGTCTGGCACAACTGGCCGACCAGCTCCGGTGCCGTCCGGTCGGTCTGTGAGCGCGTGAACTGCACGAGCTGCGATCCCATGAGATCTCGCCCTCCCTCTCGGTCGGTGGCGGTACCCCCAGAGCGTCTCCCAGGGGCGGGCACCGCCACGAGGGCCGGCCGTCACACACCGGAGCCGGGGGGTGGTGGTCCG
>NZ_JBHXRV010000086.1:0-19017 GCF_042716745.1 Streptomyces sp. NPDC058663 | reverse complement strand
GCCCTTTCGGCGTCGGTGTTGTCCGCGGGGTAGCGGCCTTGGGGATTGTAGCCCCCCGGAGCGGAAGTCCGCGCAGGCCCGGACGGCTTGGCCGTCCGGCCCTGCGCGGTCAGGTGCGGCTGGTCGAATCGATGAGGTCGAGGGTGGATTCGATCGAGTTGAGCTGGGCGACGAGGTAGCGTGCCCACTTGTCGCCCGGGTGGGCGGTGGCGTGAGGTCCGACCGTGGCGGAGGCGAACCGGCGCATCACGGTCAGGTATTCCTTGATCACACCCCTCTCGTACTTTTCCAACGCGGCCCGCTCCGCGCCCAGTTGGTAGCCGTCGGCCCTCGTCCAGATCAGTGGGGGCCATCCCTTCTCTGCGATCTGGTCACGCAGTGCGGCCAGCCCCGATGCGACCTGGGACGGGGTCAGGGACGTGGCCCGTACCAGCTGCGGGGAATGGAGCCCGGCGGGCCGGGCTTCGAAGAGCACGAAGCGGAGGGTGTCGGCGTGACGTCTGGCCGCGTCGCCCCGGCGCCGTGAGGCCCGGGGCACGGTTACTCGCTCCGCAGCAGGCGGGCGAGCTCGTCGTCCATGTCGACCTTGCCGGTGTCCACGGCCTGCTCGATCCAGTCGAGGGTGGCCCTGACCCTGGCCACGTTCTGGTGCACGAGGTCGGCTTCGTTCTCGTCGAGCTGGCGGTCCCGCAGCCCGGGAACCGTGCGGCCGGCCGCGGCGACGAAGGAGTGGCAGGCGGTGACCAGGTCCAGGAACTCCGCCGTCCGCTCCATCCTGCGGACCACCGGAGCGTCGGGGCTGGTGTCCTCGAAGTGCTGGCGGGACTGCTTGTGTCGTTCGTTCTGGGCATGGTTGACCTGGAATCGGGCGGTGTGCCTGTTGACCGGACTAGCAGAAGACACGCCGACGATGGAGAGGAGTCGATCTCTTCTAGGCGATAGACCTCGTGCAGCTCGAAAAGGGAGGCTGCATGGGGACCAGGAGTGGCGAAGTTGAGCGGGACATCACCGCTATTCGCTTGCCGAAGTGGGGGCGGGTGGTTCCCGCCGAGGGTGTGGTGCCGTGGCTGGTGGTCGGCCCGGACGAGGTGCCGGTGGAGCCGATCCGGCGGTACCTGCGGGACTTCACCGCGAGGAACCGTCCTGGTTCGGTACGCAGCTACGCGTACGGGCTGCTGAGATGGTGGCGGTGGCTGCGGGCCGTCCAAGTCGAGTGGGATCGAGCGACTCCGGCGGAGACCCGGGACCTGGTGCTGTGGCTCCGCCAGGCGGACAAGCCGCGAAACTCTCCTCGGCGAGCGTCGGTCCACACGGCGGGCAAGGTCAATCCGATCACTCGAAAGAAGAACCTGGGCGACGGCTACGAACCCCGGACCGTCCGTCACAACAACGCCGTCGTCCGCAGTTTCTACGAGTTCTGGATCGAGATCGGTGAAGGCCCTCTGGTCAACCCCGTGCCGCTCGACCGCAAAGGGCGGCGCCCGCACGCACACCACAACCCGCTTGAACCGTTCCGCGCCGAAGGCCGGATCCGCTACAACCCCAAGGTGCCCCGGTCCAGGCCCCGTGAGATTCCGGACGAGCGCTGGAAGGACCTGTTCGGGGCCCTTCGCTCCAACCGTGACCGTGCGATTCTGGCGTTGGATCTCAGCTGCGCCGCCCGTGCGAGTGAGATCCTCGGACTGCGTGGTGTCGACCTGGACTGGGGCGACCAGCTCGTGCGGGTTCGACGCAGGGGCAGCGACGCCGAGCAGTGGCTGCCCGCCAGCCCCGAGGCATTCATCTGGCTGCGGCTCTACCTGGCCGAGCTCGGTCTGTTGGACCCGAACGACCCGATCTGGTGGACACTTCGTCGCCGCGATCACGGCGACGGACTACGGCACCAGCCGATGAACTACGACGCATTGAGGGCCGTGCTCCGGCGGGCAAACGCCCTGCTCGGGACGAACTACACGATGCACGACCTGCGGCACACCGCAGCCCTGCGTATGAGCCGGGATGAAAGCCTCTCGCTCCGGGACGTACAGACCATCCTCGGCCATGCTCACCTCAGCACTACCGCCGACGTCTACCTCATCGAGGACGAAGCCCGGGTGATCCGCCGCGTCGCCGAGCATCTGACCGCACGTGAACTTCGTGCCCAGCAACCCCCGCCGCCGGTCGCCGTCGGCTACCACTCCACTGACATGGACGTGCTGTTCGGAGGTCTTCCGCGATGACCGTGACCAGCAGAACAGCCGATTCTGTCCCCTCTGCCCGAGCCACCGTCGATCATCAGGCGATGCTTGTTGCCGACCGCGGCCCGTTCGACGAGCTCTCGGTCCAGGGCGTTCTGCAACTGCTGCCGTCTCTCGTGGCCTTTCCGCCGGCGACGACCAAACGCAGCAGGAGCAAGTGGGGCGATCGGTCGCGCGGGACCGCCCGGATCCTCGACTGGCTCAAGTCTTTCCCGGGGGACGGCTGGCAGGAACGGTGGCTCGTCTCCGGCGCCGACAGCGGCCTGGACTGGATCGGCGTCGTCACGGACGGATTCGGCTGCGTCGAAGCATCCCGACGGGAAGTGACCACCGACGGTCTGGGCTGCTTGCTCCTGGCCAGGGTGGTGCGTCCAAGTTACGAGTTCCTGCAGTGTTACCGGACCTCGGGGCTCTACCGCCATGCCAAACAGGAGTTCGGCGCCGACCTGTTCAGCAAGCTCCGGCAGGCCGGCATGAGCCGAGGAACGATCCCCAGCCACCTGAGCACAGCCGAGAACAGCCTGGTCAAGGTCGCCTTTCGAACCGGCCGCGACCTAGCTGATCTCACCGCAGACGACCTGATCGCCTACCACGACTGGAACAAGGAGACCCTCGGCAAGGCACCCATGGGGCTTCACGCTGCCTGGGACCTGCTGCGCGACATCGGGGTCCTGGACGAGAAGCTGTCCTTGCGTCGCACACTGGCACGCGGGCAGCTGCCGACAACGCAACTCGTTGACCGCTACGGCATCCAACGCGGCCCCATCCGGGACGTTTTCGTACGCTACCTGGACGAGCGCCGCCCCAGCCTCGACTACAGCTCGGTATCCGGCCTGGCGAGCCAGCTGGTGGGCGCGTTCTGGGCCGACATTGAAAAGCACCATCCCGGCATCTCCAGCCTCCACCTGGCACCTGAGACCGCCGAGGCATGGAAACACCGGGTGAAGGTGATCAACCGACCGGGTAGGGACCCCGTCCCCCGCGAACAGTGGGCGAGCGTGCTGACCACCGTCCGGGCGTTCTACCTCGACATCGCTGAGTGGGCCCTTGAAGATCCGAGTTGGGCTGCCTGGGCAGTCCCCAGCCCGGTCCGCCGCGCCGACACCGGCGGCTTCACCAAGGTCAAGAAGAAGGCCCGGGCCAAGATGCACCAGCGGGTCCGTGAACGGCTGCCCCGCCTTCCTGAACTCGTCGACACCACCGAACAACACCACGCCCACCAGAAGCGCCTGCTGGCAGCAGCCGAAGCCACCCCGATCGGCGAGACCTTCGACCTGAACGGCCGCGACTATCGACGCATCGACAGGAAGGACGACCAGCTCAGAAAGCGATTCCACTACCGGCCCACCATCGTGCTCGCGCAGGACAGCGCCACTGGCGAGCAGCTCGACCTCACCCGCAGCGAGGACGAGGCGTTCTGGGCCTGGGCCGTGATCGAGACGCTCCGTCACACCGGAGTCCGTCTCGAAGAGCTGCTGGAACTAACCCACTTGGCGCTGGTGTCCTACGAGCTTCCCGACACCAATGAGATCGTGCCGCTGCTGCAGATTGTCCCGTCCAAGAGCAACGCGGAACGGCTCCTCCTGGTCAGCCCTGAGCTGGCCAGCGTCCTTGCCACGGTCATCAGCCGGCTCCGCGGCGACAACGACGGCGTCGTCCCCTTCGTCGCGCGCTATGACCCCCACGAACTCGTCACAGGGCCGGCACTTCCACACCTGTTCCAGCGCCGCATCGGCTGGAGGCGCGACGTCATCACCACCAACATGGTCTACCAGCTGCTCAACGACACCCTGGCCCGGGCATCACTGACCGACCAGGCAGGTCAGCTGTTGCGCTATACGCCCCACGACTTCCGAAGGATCTTCGCGACTGAAGCCGTCGCCGGTGGACTTCCCGTCCACATCGCCGCCCGCTTGCTCGGTCACGCCTCAGTGGTCACCACCGAGGCATACGTGGCCGTGTTCCAAGCGGACCTGATCCGCTCCTACCGGGCCTTCCTCGACAAGCGTCGCTCCGTCCGGCCCGTCGAGGAGTACCGCGAACCCACCGATGATGAGTGGCGCGAGTTCCAGGAGCATTTCCACACTCGCAAGCTCGAACTGGGCGATTGCGCCCGCCCCTACGGCACCCCTTGCCAGCATGAGCACTCCTGCCTCAGATGTCCCATGCTGCGGGTCTCGCCCCGTCAACGAGGACGACTGGTCGAGATCATTCGCAACCTCGGCGGCCGCATCGACGAGGCCCGCTTGAACGGCTGGCTCGGCGAAGTCCAGGGGCTCCAAGTCAGCCTCACCAAGGCCAAGGAGAAGCTTGTCGCGCTCGACCGTAGTTTGCAGCGGACACGTGAGGTTCGCCAGGGCGGCCCTACCGACCTTGGCATGCCAGCGATCACCAGACGGCAATAACGGTGCTGCCCGAGTCCGGAGAGGTTACTCCAGGAAGTCCTGCCAGAAGGCCACAGTCGCTCTGGGGTCCCAACCGTCAGGGGTATGCGTGCTGAAGTCGTCGAATTCGTGGTTGATGTAGTCGGCCAAGTCAGCGCCGTAATAGATGATGTCGGTGCCCCATATGGACATGACCGGGTGCCCGTGGGAGCCATGACCGGCGGGCAGAAATCGGTGGCGTACACGGGCACGAGCTTTGGTACCTGGTCCAGCATCAACGCAGCTTTTTGATGCGCTTCATCCGCACCCGCAGGCCGCTGCCCCCACGTCGGATGCCAGAAGCCATGCTGAACTGCGCCAAGGACGCCTTCGACCGGCCATTCAAGATGTTTCCGGAGCTTCACCGGATCTCCATGCCGCCAGTCGGGCCACGGATTTTCCCACGTGTCTCCCTCCTCGGGCGGCTGCCTCACCGGAAACCCCGCAGCCAGAAATGCCCGATGGTCGTCGGCGAACTCGAACCCGCACTCCTCCTCTATGCGGCGGAACTCGGCATCGGTCAACCCGGGCTCAATCTCACAGCAGTCGGCGGCGGCGAGCAGGCGTGCCGCCTCCAACCCCAGCTTCATTCCCACGGATGTCATCACCATCGAACAGTAACTGCCCTGGCCTGGGGTGATGCCAGCCAATTTCGGGTTCACGCTGCACGTGGAAGGGCGGGCTCGGACCTCTGCCGCCGGTAGTCCGGATAAGGGCCCCGCATCGCCCTGAAAGCGACCTCCGGCCGGTGCAGCAGGTCACATGCCACCAAGGCCGCCACCTGCTCGTCCTGCGCGAGATCCCGGATCGCCTCGACCTTCTCCGCCACCGACACGGGCGTCGCGGTCGGCCAGCCCGCCGCCCGCTTCGCGGCGTCCCCGCTCCACCGGGATTCTCCTGTCCGCTCGTCGAGAGGCGGATGCTGGATCAGCTCGTACGCATCCGGCGCCGACGCCAGAATCCGGTGGACCTCGAAGGAGACACCGTCCTGGCGCTGATCCTTCGGCCACCGTGCGGCCACCCACCGATACGTTCGCACCGTATGGAACGACAGCCCTATCGCCTCGGAGAACAGGCGTAACAGGCCCTCCACCCCGGGCTGGTCGTCTTCCCCGAGCGCCATATTCCCGCCGTGCGTACGCAACGGCGCGATCTCCAACGCGATGTCCCCCAGCGTGAACTGGCACCCCGTCATTACCCGGACCAGCCGAACCGACTGGTCAACCAGATCATCGAAACGCTCACACGGCGCACTGCTGATCCCCTGGGCCACGGCGAACACTCCCCGGACGGACCAGAAGGGCCGGCACTTCACCGGCCGCAGCAACCCCGGCCCGCATATGCCTGACAGGCTCCGCCGTCCCACTCAAGGTCACCACAAACGACCGAAAATACCCCGCTTCACGTGCGAACCATCCTGCTCCTGCCCGAACACAGCCCCGTCCTCGACCTCAATTGAACGACTCTGTCATCCGGCACAGAACGTCACAGATCACCGGATCTGACACAGGCACTCATGCCCTGTGAACGAGTTACACCAGTCCGCAGTACCCCATGATCGGCGATACGCCGCTACTCACGGGTCGCTGAGAACCGCGTGGGTTCCGACCCGGCGCCACAGGACGTGGCAGGTACCGGCGAACACCTCCCCTCCGTACGACCACGTCGCGCGCCCGTCCGGCGCCCAGGTGAGCTCGTAGACCCCCGGGGCGCGGCGTACACCTTGATGCGTAAGCCGGGGCGGAACTGGCGGCCGGTGCGCAGGTCCGGCACGAAGGCGTCCAGGACGACACGGTGGAAGCGCCGGCGCTAGGCGGGGGTGAGGTGCTGGAGATCGGCAGCGAAGCGGGGGCAGGTCTCGAAGGTGGGCACGGTGGTCTCCTCCGGGCAGCACGTCGAAGCCCCCAGCGGTTGCCAGGGGCTGAGGTAACCGGTGCTTGTCGGTGGTGCTCGTTCCTTGGCACTCGGTGGTGTTCAGCGTGTCCGGTCCAGCCGGGGTCTGCATAGCTCGGTGGTCGTGACCAGTGAGGTGAAAGGTCAGGCTGCGCGGCTGGGACTGGAGTTGGTCAGCCTGACCTTGCATCTTCCGCGGCCATACCCCTGGGTCTGCCGCACGAGAGTGTCGTCTGCGACCACCAGAGCGTCGGTCGTCCGCCACGGTATGCGTCTGGGGGTGGGTCAGCGTTTGACCCGTCCGCGGAGGGCGAGAGCGGCGAAGCCGAGCAGGACGGGTTCGGTCAGGCGGGAGGCCATCTCGGTGTATGTGCCGAAGGTGGTGAGGTTTTGTTCGGAGGAGCGGAAGAGCACGGAGTTCATTACCACGCGCAGGCTCTTCTCGAACCGCTTGGTCGAGACGCGCTCGTGCAGTGGGCCTGAGGGGTTGACGGGGGAGGGGGTGTCGGTGGTGAGCCGGATGTCCTGGCCGGTCACCTTCCCAGTCGACTCGGGCTTCGGGTCGTCGTCCGGGAGGCCGCACAGCATCATGGCCAGGACGGTGGCGGTCATGGCCAGCAGCAGCCAGGCCACCGCGCGTGAGGCGCGCAGGCCGTAGCCAGACAGCGCCCAGTACGCGGTGAGCAGCCCTCGTTCGGCGCGCTTGCGGCGGGGTCGGCGGTCCAGGCGCCGCATCTCCATCTCGGCGTAGTAGAAGTCGGCTGCGCCGGGTTCGTCCTTGCCGTCCTCGAATGCCTTGCGCAGCTGGCGGTAGAGCGCGGCGAGCGCGGGCGGACCCGGCGGGCAGGCCGCCGGGCCCGGCTGTGCCGGGGCCGGGGTCCATCCGGCGCGCAGGCAGGGACGGTGGTCGTGCAGGGCCCGCCAGTGGTGTTCTTCGGCCAGGGCCAGGCGGTCGGTCCACCACAGGGGAATGCCCCGGCGTACGTCGGTGCCCTTCGGGGTGTGGGCGAAGACCGTCTCGCCCTCCAGCCGCAGCTGGTCGAGGTGGAACGCTCCGAAGAACCGGCATCCAGTCAGGTCGGTGTTGGTCAGCACCAAGTGGGCGGCGTCGATTCCGCGCAGCGAGCTGATCCGTACGCCGGGATCGCGCTGTCCGCCGGTTGTGCCGGCCACCAGCGCGGTCTCGTCGACAACGGTTCCGCTGAGCGTGGCGAAGGGGGCGGTATGGGCGGTGACCGCGATCGGCTGGGTGACGACCGCGTCCGACAGGTTGACCTCGGTGTACCGCAGGCGCAAGGTCGCCGTCGACTCCCACCGGGTGCGCACGCACCGCACCTCCGCAGCCGCGGCTTCGATGGTCACCGGTGTCACGAACACCGCTCCGGAAAGATCTAGACATCCTCGGCAAAGCAACGGCCCCAACAACGCCGCGGCGGAGAACGTCGCGCGGGTGAACGAGGCGTCGGCGGAGAACGTCGCGCCGTCGAACGAGGCGGCTGCGGAGAACGTCGCGCTGGGGAATCGAGCGGCGGCGGAGAACGTCGCGCGGTCGAACGAGGCGGCGGTGGAGAACGTCGCGCCGTCGAACGAGGCGTCGGCGGAGAACGTCGCGCGGCGGAACCAGGCGTCGGCGGAGAACGTCGCGCCGCGGAACGAGGTGTCGGCGGAGAACGTCGCGTTATCGAACCGGGCGGAGGCGGAGAACGTCGCGCCATCGAACGAGGCGACGCCGAGGTGCGTGAGATCGGAAGTCGGGTCGTGAAGCGCGGTAAGAAGTTCGGACAGCAGGGAGTCGGTGAATGCGGTGCCGCGGTGGTCGATGTCATCGCCTGGGGAGAGCGTCGCCAGGTGCCTGGACCGGGCGGTTGGTGCGAGGTGCGCCAGACAGAGCGACTCTCCTGGAACCTGCCGACCGGGGCAGCCGACCGGATCGGCCGTGGTCGCGTCCTCGCCACAGTGCGGCCAGGACGGGAGAGAGGCTAAATGCGGCAACGTCATGCAGGTCATGACGACCAGCAGGCCCGAGCGGTTGCCACCCCGCTACACCGGTATTTGGCCCCCGACCAGAGGCCGATGCAACACCCACCGGCGCGCCCCGTGGCAGACGACGGAGCCCACGGTCGTATGCAAGATCCAGTTGCCCTATGCAAGGTCAGACGCAGGATTCATCTGCACTATGCAAGGTCAGCCGCTACAGGACACAGCGGTGCTTGTTGGCGTCGTACGGGTCGTGAAGTGAGGACCGCCGGACAGCGGTGCTTGTTGGCGTCGTACGGGTCGTGAAGTGAGGACCGCCGGAGAGCGATGACATTCACATTCGGCCCGGGGTCGCTTCCCGCCTGACGGGCACCTGAGAAGAAAGTTCGGCCGCTGCTCCCGCCTGACCGGACGTACGACTGTCCGGCCTTTCCTTGCAGCTCAGAGCCGTGTGACGTGGTCTCCATGACAGTAGATATCAGGGTCATCCGAACCGGTCAGATGTACCGCTACTACCTGCGCCAGACCGTCGTCGGCGACGGCCGCCGTCCGGCCCGCACGCCGCTGCGCGCCGCCCAGGAGCAAGCCGGTGTCCCGGCCGGGCGATGGATGGGCCGCGGCCTGGCCGTGCTCGGACTCGCGCCGGGCGAGGAGGTCACCGAGCAGCAGCTGCGGAACCTCTTCGGCGAACCGGGCCGGCACCCGGACGCGGACCGGATCGAAGCCGACCGGCTCGCCCAGGGCAACTCCCCGAAGAAGGCGTTCAAGGCCGGCGCCCTCGGACGCCGCGTGACGGTGACTGGTGTCGACTTCGTCTTCCGACCGCAGCCGACGATCTACCTTCTGTGGGCGCTGGGGGATGAGGAGACCCGCCGGGTGATCGAGGCCGCGCACGAGCGCGCGATCAAGCGGGTGCTGGAGTGGATCGAGGACGAGGTAGCCGTGATCCGGTACGGCAAGGACGGCATCTACCGGGTGAGGCCGCCCGGTGGTCTGGTTGCCGCCCGTTTCCGCCACTACGAGGCGCGCTCCGGGATGCCGCTGCTCCATGACCATCTGCTGCTGTCGGTGAAGGGGCAGCGCCTGGACGGGAAGTGGGGCTCGATCCACACCCTGGCCTTGCACGAGAACACCGTGGCCGCCTCCGCGCTCTACAACGAGCTCGTGGCCGCGGAGGTCTGCGAGGCGCTGGGGCTGGCGACCGAGCCGCGCACCGTCACCCTCGGGCGCCGGCCCGTGATGGAGATTGCCGGGGTGCCGCACGACCTGATCCGCTGGACCTCCCGGCGCAGCGACCAGATCGCCGCCTGCATGGAGGACCTGGAACACGAGTACGTCACCGCCGTCAAAGACGACGGCACCCTGAAGTTCCTGCCCGTGGTCTCCGAGCGGGCCCGCGCCAAGCTGAACCAGATCGCCGCCCGCAAGACCCGCCAGCCCAAGCAGAAGACCCAGCCGCTCGCGCAGCTGCGCGCCTGGTGGAAGGCGAGCGCGATCCTCACTTCCGGTGTCGCCGCCGACGTCATCAACTCCCTCCTCGAGTACGCCCGCGCCGCGGCTGCCGCGATCCGGGCCCGGGTCGCGGCCGTGGTCGACATCGCCCTGGCGGCCGTCGACGTCGCCGCGACGGTGTTCGTGATGAACGACGGCGGCTGCTTTCACCGCCGGCACCTGCTCGCAGAAGCCCGACGCCACCTCGCCCTCGTCCTGCGCGGCCGCCGCCGCGACCCCGGCCTGGACGACCAGATCGTGGCCGCCGCCATCTCCACCCACTGCCCGGACATCAGCGAGCCGAAGACCGTACGCGGCCTGGAGGCCGGCTACCGCCTCTATACCGCCCGGTGGGCCCTGTCCAACCTCACCGTCCGAAGCCGCACAGCCGTGCCCGATCCGGACCGGCTCCCCCCGGCCTTCCCCGGCGATCCAGCTGCACCCCGGCCCCCGGGCCAGGACGCGGGAGAGTGGGAGGTGCCCCGCGTCCCGTTGCAGTACGAGCGAGCTGTCCTCGCCGGCGCGGTCGTGCGGGAGAAGAAGCTGCGCACCACCACCACCGCCGTGCGGGGCCGGGCGTACAACGACGTCGCGCACCAGCAAGCGGCGATGCCCGAGCAGCTGCTCGCGCCTGCGGCCGCCGACCCCGGCCACGACGACCAGGAGCCGGAGACCGGACCCCGAGAGGCGATCGACCTGAAGGCGCTGCGGGCCCTCCGGGAGTCCCGCACGGACGTAGAAGCCCTCGATCTCACAGCCGCTCGGCTGCGCCACCTCAAGGACGTGTTCACCAAGGCGGCCGACGACTCCCGCACCCGCGCGGACCGCTACGCCGAACCGGCCGATGCCGTTGCAGTGCGCCCGGTGCACCCGGACGACCAGCAGGGGCACCGCCCGCAGGAGCCCGGACCGCACCGTGGCCGGGAGGCCAGCCACTGAGCGCACCGGACGCCGCACCCCTGGAGGTCGGACGCGCTGGGCTGACAGCCCGACGAGGGCAGAGTTTCTACTCGGTGGAGGGCTGCCGCGGAGGCAGTCCGGGGATGGCGCCGTTTTCGAGGCTGGTGTGGATTTCGCGGACGGCAGGCCCTGGGGTGCCGTGCAGTTCGTTGCAGGCGATGATGACCTGCCCGCCAACACCGGAGGGGTCCTCGGATGTGGCCAGATCCGTCAGCCCATCGAGCAGCGCGGTACCGGTTCGCTGGTCCCCCGCGCTGCTGCCAAGGCCGGTGAAGGGGCCGTCAACAATCAGGAACCGGGGCACCGGCATCGCGGGGACCTCCAACGCGGTGTCACGCAATGCCAGCAGGACACTCACGTTGGTGCGGGTCATGCCGTGCCCGGCGACGGCCCTCGCGTCGAACGGACTGCCATTGATCGTTACGGAGAAGTCTGCCGGGTCGATGGAGACGCTAGTGATCTCTGGATCGCATGCCTGCATTCGGCGCAGAGCGTGGTTAGACCACCGGTCAGTGGCCTGTTTCACCATGAGGTCGGTGTCGTTGCGTGCTGCGGCGTAAGCGGCTTCAGAGGTGTCCTTGTCCTTTTCCAGCTGCGGCAGCCTCTCGCGCAGCTCGGTCAGCTCCGCTACCTCGCGCAGGTGTTCAGCGTTCTGCTCCAGCCGCGCGGCCAGCTCACGCACGGCACTCTCGGCCTCGACCACAACCTGCCGCTGGGGTGCGACCACGTCCTCGGCGAAGACCCGGGCGGCGGCCGAAGCTTCCACCACGACCCGATCGGCATCGCGAGCTCGTCCACGGGCGGCATCGGCAGCCTCCGATGCGCCACGGGAAGCCTTCTGAGCCCGCTCAGCAGCTTCCTGCGCCTGCGTCATCCGCCGCTTGAACTGCTTGGCACGTTGTTGGCGTTCGGGATCGGACCGCCGGCACACCGGACACTCATCCTCACGAAGCCCTGTCGGGTCAAGGGGGCGCACGCACTGGGGACAAAGGCTCGGATCGGTGAGCGCTTCCCGTAGACCAGCCAGGCGTCCCCGAGCCTCGGCTGCGGCAGCCTCCAGCAGACGCACCGTACGTTCTCGCTCGTCCGCAGCCGTGCGAGCGACGCCCTGCGCCTCCTGTGCCATGGACGCCTTCTTCTGGAGCGCTGCGAGCTCCGTGTTCAGACGGCTGAGAACCGCACCTGCCTCCCGCGCTGTGAGGGCCGCCCTCGTCTGCTGCGTGGTCCACTGTGCGGTACGACGCTGGAGGTCTTCGACAGACGGCAGCTCACGCTCTTCCCGATCACGCAGAATCTTCTTCACGCGGTTGCTCGCCGACCGCCACTTCTTCTTCCTATCGGCGGCCTCCTGGCGCAACGTATCGACAGTTTCGTCGTCGGCCCCCAACAGCACCCGCCCCACGGCAGTGCGCTGTTCCTTGCTTTGCCGTCCGAGGTAGTCGTTGGGGAGGTCCCGCTGACGTGCGTAGAACCATGGCATCAGTAGATCCAGGGTGACGCGTGTACGCCCTGCACCCAGCCTGGGGACCCCGAGGAGATCCTGGAAGACGTCGGCCGCGGACCTGCGGGACTCGGTGCGCTTGACTGGGTGATGTTCCTCGGTGCCCAGCGTGCCGTGAATGAAGCTCACGTCCCCAGCCCGGTCCACCGTGCTGCGCGTGATGCGCCAGCGTGACCCTCCGATGCGGGCAATGAACCCGACACGGCTGCACGTGGCCGCAGCTGTCATCAGCTTCGCGCCGTCCACACCCAGCGTCCACACCAAGGCTTCCAGCACGGTGCTCTTGCCCGACCGCGTCTCCCCGGTCAGAGCCGACAGAGGGGCACCAAACCGCAACTCATGTACCGCGCCGTCGACTTCAAACAACGCACACTCGACAATGAGCGTGACCACAGACGCCTCCCGCAGACTTCCCATCGCGCTTCCTGCGCGGTGCTTCTAGCGGTTAACGACACTCGGCCGTCCGAGTGGCGTCCGAACGCGCTGCAGTACTGGGTATTCGGACGCACCGATACACCCGCATGGGGCAAGCCGACTCCCCAGGTAACAAGGGCACCTTGAACGCAACGTCAGCGGCGTTCTTCAGCTTCCTTTGAGATCTTGTTGATGAGGTTCCAGAACGAGTCCGCCGGACCTACGCCACCGCTGGGCCCTGGCCTACTCGCGGCCCCCGTACCGAAGATCGTGGCAACGCGGCGTTCCCAGCACCGTCGGCACTGGCAGTCGTCCGCAATGTGCGTAGGGCACAGTCGATCGGCCGTCTCATAGATGTTGGCGGCCAATGCCTCCGCTCGCGCTTTCCACTGCCCCGCGTCCGACCGAGCGCGTGAAGCATCTTCTTCTGCCCGTCGCTTCGCACCGATCATCGCCCAGTTCGGGCCGCCTCCGCCGTAGCTCACGTCACTCCTCTCGCCACTGTTGTGCGTTGTGCCCGGGACAACGGCACCAATGCCCCGCAGGACACGCGGTTTCACCCCGGCCAAGGAGGGCGTCCAGCGTCTGACCCAGTGTGCGTCGTCATGACCACCGCATCCCGATCGCGGACAGCTGCTCCACCCGTTCCGGGGACAGCGTCGCGGCCCGGCTCCGCTGGTTGTTGACCCACGCCCCGAGCTTGAGCTCGCGCTCCTCCTGGCCCTCGTTGATGAGCCGCTCGGTGTGCTTCCTGGGGACCTGAAGGTGTCCCTCACGCTCGTAGAACTGCTGGGCGGCCTGGTAGTTCATCGCCCACTTGTCGGCCTGGGTGAGGCGCGGCGGCGGCTTCTCGTCCTCGGTCGCGGGGGTGATCCCGAGGACCTGCTCGCACATCCACTGCTGCACGGTGGTGAGGCTGTCCCACCCGTACCGGACCGAGCGTACCCACCGTTCGAGGTCCTCGCCCTGGTGCAGGACGGTGCCGGGCCCGGTCGGCAGCGTGCCGCCAACCTGGAGGTGGAGCCGGACGAGGTGGAAGGCACGCTGCCACTCCACCGGCCAGGCCGGGCACCACGAAGGATCGATCTCATCGAGCTGCTCGCGCCGCCTTTCCGTCAGGGCCCCGGCCGACGACCCCACGGGAAGGCCCTCGGCACGCCGCTGCTCGATCTCGGCGGCCTTCCGGGCGGCGGCCCGCGTGTTCTTCAGCCAGGTCCCCACCCGGTAGCCCTGGTACGTGGCGTCCAGCGGGGCCAGGAGGTGACCCGCCTCGGCGGCCCACCCGCGCGCGGCGGACAGGCCCTCCTCCCACGCGACGTCGAAGTGCGACCAGATCATGCCGAGCTTCTCCAGCTGCTCGACACGGTCCTCGTCCATGTCGCCGCGGGCGTAGAAGCGGCGGACGTCGGCGGTCCACTGCCCGAGTGGGAACCCGGCGAGCGAGGCCGGCCAGCCCTCCCCTTCCGCGGACTGGTCGTCGGCGGCGGGCACGCGGAACGTGAACGGCACCTTCAAGCCACCGTGCTTGCGGGCGTAGATCACGGCCGCTTCCACGCCGCGCCGCCAGTGCTCGTGCTCGGGGTTGAGGACGCGCAGGTTGATGAACGCGGCGAGTGCGGCAGGGTCGCGCGGCGTGGAAAACTTCAGCAGGGCCCTGGCGGGGGCACTCACGCCCTCAGAATCCTCGCCGATGCCGTCCGTGCTCTTCACGCTCTCGTCCTTGGCTACGGGCTTGTAGACACTCGGCGCCTGCTGCTCCGCGAGGGTCTCCACGATCCGCGCGTCGTGCGCCCGCAGCGCCTCCAGCAGCTTCGCCAACCCGCCGAAGGCACGGGAGGTGAGCATGTTGTCCGCCGTCTCGCCCGGCCCGAGCAGCACCGGCACCACGAGCGAGGCCATCTTCCCCTCGCCCGGCTGCATCCTCAGCGCCCTGCCCACGGCCTGGACCAGATCCGGCATTGAGCCGCGCACATCCGCCCAGTACACGGAGTCGCAGTGCTTGGTGTCGACGCCCTCGCCCAGGACCTTCACCGAACACAGGAAGCACTTCTCCACCACGGTGCCGTCGTCTGCGATCCCGTCCGCGAACTCCCCGAGAAGCCGGCGCCGGTGGAGCGGCTTGTGGTCGCCGCACAGCCAGTCCGCCCAGATCGTCTTGGGGACAGCTCGGGATCGGATGCGTGCAGCTGCGCGGCGACCTGGGGGAGGCCGGCCGCGAACGCTTCGGCCTCCTTCACCATGTGGTGGAAGACCAGCGTGCGGCGGAAGCCCTCCTCCGTAGACGCCTTCACCAGGGCGGTCTGCAGCGCGGCGAGCCGGGCCCCGCGGACCTCTGCCGAACGGCCTTCGGCGCCCAGGAGTTGCGCGGCCTGGAGGGCGGTGTCGGTGACGTCCACGCAGACGACCTGGTAGGGGGCACAGATTCCCCGGTCGATGGCCTCCGAGAGCGTCAGCGTGAACGCCCTGCTGCCGAAGGGCCCGTCCGGGTTGTCGTCCATGCTCGCGACCAGTTCGCCCGGTGCGCCGGCCTCGTCCTCGTCTCCGAGCTGCCACAGCCGGGGCGTGGCCGTCATGTAGAGGCGGCGCAGGGACGGGATCTTCTGGTTGTCGTGGACGACCGCCCAGGGCTTGCCGATCCGCCCCGAAACGCGGTGGGCTTCGTCCACGACGATCAGGTCCCAGGCCGCAAGGCCCGCGGCGTGAGCGCGCTCCAGTGTGCCCAGACCGAGGCTGGCGTAGGTGGCGTACACGGTCACCTTGTCCAGCCCGCGCGTCCACTCCACCATCTCGTCCGCGTCCGTGGTGTTGGGGAAGGACACCTCCTCGCCCCGCAGCGAGGACACCCCGATCATCGGCCCCTGGCGGCCTCCCTCGCGCCACGCGGCTTCGGTCTGGGCGAGCAGGTCCAGGGAGGGCACGAGTACGAGCACGCGGCCCGCGCGGAGTTCCTCTGCGCTCCGGACCGCCACCCTCGTCTTCCCGGATCCGGTTGCCATGATCACCTGAGTCCGCAGCCCGCGTACGGGCACGGCCGGTGTGCCGGGCAAGGTAAGAGCGCGCACGACCGAGTCGACCGCCTCCCGCTGATGCGGACGGAGCTCCTCCGTGGCTGTCATGGTGCTTCCTCCCCGCTCGGGCCGCGCTGTGTGCCCGGCGTGTCAGGGTGGCGGGTGGTGGCGTCTCGTTTGCGGCGCCGGTGTTCGCGTTGGGCCTGGGCGCGGGCGCATTCACGGGTGCAGTACTTGACGCCTGTCGTGCGGTTCTGGCCGTATTCGGCGCGGCCGCGCTGGCGGACGAACGCGCGCCGGCACATCTCGTTCGCGCATTCGCGGACGGTGGCGTCCTCGGCGAGGTGGTTGTACAGCTGCAGGAATGCCACCGCCAGAATCGACGGGTAGCGGTCCTCGAGGCTTCCGATGCCGATACTGAACGGCTTCAGAGCCGAGTTGAGGCTGGTGTGCAGGTGACTGATTCTCAGGTCGAGGAGCTCTTCGCGCATGTGGTCCAGGTCGCGGGGCCAGGGCTCTTCCCGGTCGCTGTTGGCGGCCTGCCACTGGGCGAGTTCCTCTTCGGTGGCCTCGGCTTCGGCCAGGGCGTCGAGCCCGCCTTCGTGGCGCAGGGCCTTCCACGTGGCGATGGCTTCCTGGGCCTCGCCCACGAACAGGGTCGCCAGCTCCCCATGGAGGGCGAAGGGACCGTGCTTGGGGTGCAGACGGTCGGCCAGCTCCGTGAAGTACTCATGCTCCTCAACGTCCAGGCCCAACGAGCCGACACTGCCGCCCAGCCGCCCATAAGTCCCCATCATGGCGGCGATCGCATCGAGGTCGGCGGGGTCGAGCTCGGTGAACTCCCGGAGGTAGAAGTCTTCCGGGAGCGGCACGGTGGGACCGCCGCGGGAGCGCACCTGGGGGGTCCAGACGATCCACTCTCCCTCCGCACGTGTGTCGGCGAGAGGGCTCAACTCCGGTGCAGGGACCGGCGTCCCCGGCCAAAGCGTAGGACGAAAGCGTGGGTCAACGTATGCCGCCATGTGCGGCATCATAGCCACAGAGAAGGGGTACGAAAAGCAAAGAGTTCGTACCACCCATGCGGAACTCGTCAGAAAGGAACACCCCGTGACGCACTGGCAGGCACGCAAACACGTGGGAGACCTGCACGAACAGCGAGTCGCCAACGCCCTGCGCGCCAGAGGCTGGACCGTCCACCCCTGCGGACAAGGCACCTACCCCACCCCCATCCGCGACGCTCTGCGCACACCCGCTCCGCCCTGCGCCAGTTCCCCGACCTCATAGCAGCCCGCGGCCCCGACCTCGTCACCATCGACGCAAAAGACCACATGCCCACCACCACAACCGGCCGCTACGCGATCAGCGCCACCACCATCAACACCGGACTCCAGCTCACCGCCGTCCACGCCCCGACCCCGCTCTACTACGTCTTCGGCGACTTAAAAGTGCTCACACCCGCCGAAGTGCTCCACTACACCGACCACGCCCTGCGCCACTCAAGCGGCGCCTACCACGTCGTCAGCACCCACCGCGCCCACCCGTTTGACCACGTCTTCGGCTCCGTCATGGCCCAAGCAGCCTGAAACCGCACAAACTCGGCCGACGAGCGATCCACCGCGGACGGGAGTGCTGGCATGCCGCTGTAGCTCGTCGGCGATTGACCAGGACCGGGACAGGGACGGCCATCCCCCACCCGCTCGGCGTCCTGTCCTGCTCACCCCCGCCACCTTGAACCGGAGTGACGCGCTCGTGCGGGCCGTCGCCCGACCGTGCACCTACCCCGCGGCGAAGGCGACCACCGGTCACCACGGTGATACCGAACCGGCAGTGGCGGTGTACCACCCGACCACTGCGTACGACACCTTGAGACCAAGGGACCCTCAACGGAGAGGCCGACGGCTACAGCAGCGCACCCGCCCCCCAGGTGACGTTCAGGTCGTTGAGCCACCGGTCGGGCAGTTCCCCGTTCCACCGCGCTGCCAACGCGTACCGGGAACGGAGGGACGAGAGTCGCTCCAGAACGATCAATGACACCGGGTGCGCGAGCAGCTCTCGTTGCCCGTGCTTGGCCGTCGCTGACGGGTGCCCGTACTCCTTGTACAGCCGCTCCAGTCGTTCGCGGTAGGTCTCCACGAACGCTTCCAGCCGGGCCGGGTACGCCTCCCGCTCAACTTCCGGGATGACGGACCACACGACGGGCAGGACTTCCTCGGTCATGCCGTCGTCGAATCGGACATGGACCGCGAAAATGGCATAGGAGCGCACCGCGACTGCCAGCATCGCGTCTGCATCGCCCTCCCGTACGTCCTCCGCCGCCCGGTCCACCAATCCGCTGGTGTACGCATCCGTGCTCATCGCGCCTTCGCCTTCCTCGTCGTAGCCCATCGCGCAGCCCGGCGTTCGATGCTGGGCTTGTTGCCCCGCTTACGGATGTTGTCCAGGACCCTCCCCAATCCCACCTCCGCCACTCCGCCGCTTGCCGCGGGAGACATGCCGGGGCCTGCGGTCGGGCGTCAGTGGGCGGTTGAGCACGCCGCGACGACGCCCTCGCCTTCCGGCAGTCCTGTAACCGCGCTGGCCGACGCGGCCGCCGACACCGTGTGCACCCTTGCGGACGTCGTCGTGCCCGGGCGGGCGGCCGCCCGCATCGGTCTTGGTCCCGGCGCCCGCCGTCCCGCCACACACCCCCGGTCCGGGAGCCAGCCCAGGCGGCGAGCCTCGGCCCGGTGGCCAAAGGGCTCCGGCGCTGACCCGATGCCGTGCTGAGCCGTGGTTAGTGCCATGGTTAGTACCGTGCTGAGCCATGGTTAGTACCGCGGTGGCGGTGGATGCGGACTTACCACGGCACTTACCACGGGATGACTCCCAGCTCAGAGGGTTAGTGACGGCAGCGTGCGATCGACGCGGCGCGCCTGGGCGGTCCGAAGGTGGTCAGTCCGCGTGTGGGGCGGCCGTATCTGCTCGGGCTGCCGGTGTGGATGTGGGTGGAGCCGACCGAGGTGACGTACGGGCCGACCTCCGCGACCGCGACGGCCGGCGGCGTGACGGTCTCCGCGACGGCCACGGTCACCTCGATCGCCTGGACCATGGGAGACGGCACCACGGCCACCTGC